>CBDUZI010000111.1:0-9580 GCA_965371665.1 uncultured bacterium | reverse complement strand
TGAAATAATGCCTGAGAATATTTTTTCCCAAACATAGTTATGGGTAATAGAAAGCGCACAGATCCGTACTAGAAGAATTACTTCATACGGCTCCTACCTTGGGTAATTCACGCAAAGCCTTTGGTTCGGGTATAGGTGCTGTATTCTGGCTGTGGGTATCCACGTCTTTACCAAGCGTTTCATATGATCCCATGTGAGATTTCTGGACTTTTGACTTCGTTGCCGTAGAGCGACGAGCCATGCCCTATTAATCTCCGTGCGGAACGTATCTATCGCCTTTTTGTTGCCAGGCACCGCAAAGTAGTTGAGATGACCCTGCACCACTGACCGAAGCCATTTACCCAAGGCGGGTACCGGCTCGTGCCGTCTGCGCATAAGTTTTCCTCTTACTGCTTTGAGCTTTGCCCGTAGACGCTTAGCGATTGTCTTGCGGCGTATCGTGAACCGATTGCCTTTCCGGGTTCGGCTGCATATGTGCGTGAATCCGAGAAAGTCAAACGTTTCCGGTTTCCCTTCTCCCCGTTCGGCGCGATTTGCTTCCGCAAAACGCCCGAATTCGATGAGTCGGGTCTTCTCGCTGTGGATTTCCAGGCCGTACTCGGCGAATCGCTTCTTCATCTCTTCCAGAAAACTTTCCGCCTCGCGCCTGTGCTGGAACCCCATCACGTAGTCGTCGGCGTACCGAACGATAATCACTTCACCGCTTGCCTTGCTTTTTCGCCATGCTGAAACCCATTTGTCAAGCACGTAATGCAGATAGATGTTGCTGAGCAGGGGCGATATAACTGACCCTTGCGGCGTGCCTATCTTTGTTCTTGACCATTCGCCTTCCTCTGATACGCCTGCCCTGAGCCATTTTTGGATCAGGCGGAGTATCCGAGGGTCTGCTATGCGACGCTCCAGAAACTTCTTCAGCCACGTATGTTCTATCGTGTCGAAGAATCCCTTGATGTCCGCATCCAGCACACAGTTTACCTTGCGTTGGGTGATCCCGACCCAGATTGCGTCCAGCGCATTATGCTGGCTGCGTTCCGGGCGGAATCCATAGCTGAAACCGAGAAATTCCGCTTCATAGATTTGGTTGAGCACCCATACCACCACCTGCTGGACTATCTTGTCCTCCAGCGCGGCGATACCAATTGGTCTTTGGCGACCATCCGGCTTAGGTATCCATACCCTCTTTGACGGCTTTGCTCGGTACCTGCCACTTTGCACCCGGTCATGGAGGTCTGTAATCCGACCCTCCAAACCTTCGCCGTACTCCTGCCATGTCACCCCGTCTACTCCGGTTGCCACATTGCGCTTGAGCTCACAGTAGGCGTCCCGGAGCATTTCTTTCGTGATATGATGCATGAGGTTGGTAAAACGAAGGTTCCTATCCCTTCCTGCTGCTTCACGTATCCTGTCAAGTCCGTTCAATGCTTTCTCCTGTCTCCGCGTACAGGTCGCAGACGACTCTCCAGAATTTCCCTTGGTCATCGGCCTTCCCTCCGGAACCTCCGCTATGGCGTGGGAACACGCCGTTTTGTTCGGCCCCTTCTTTGGTACTACGCCGATGTCAGACTGCTCAGCCGCGTGCATGCAAGGCTTTAGGCCTCAGACCTTCCCTTACCGTCCCGCCTCTTGCTCGCTGCGGGAACCGCTGAGCTCTCCCGGTTCTCGAACATAGAGTGTCCACGCATGCACAGGGTCTCTGACTCCGCAGGGCCGGACAACGACTCGCTGTTTATTGCCGTTGCCTGTGTTGCCTTCCCTTACCGTGGTACGTGGTCGGCGCCCCAGACTGGTGATTTCGGAGCTCAATGGCTGGCCTACGCTTCCCCGATCAACGCTTCACGTGCAGCCTCGCGACCACCCGCGCATGACTTGGGGCCATGATGGATCAGCTCGTCCTTTCATGTAAGGGACTTTCACCCTCTACTCTATGCCGGTTTATCCCGGCGCTTTCACAACGTCCCTAATTTTCTTGAATAACCGATAAGTTTGCAGGCTTTGGAAACATTGTTTAAATCAGTAGCTAATTGTAGCAAAGAGAGCTTTCTTCGTGCTATTTTAGTGCTGGTGGTCATATCATTTCTCCTTTTCTGGTATTAGAGTTTTCGCAAACCTAATATACTCCAGCTAAAGGCGGTATGACCACCGCTTAATAAAAGACAGTTTGTGGTCAAACTGTCAGGTGAATACCATCACATTACAAGTTATCATAACTCAAAATTATCAATCTACTTGTTTTTGCTGGCAATGCACTCGTTATATTCCTTCAGCTGCCTATAGTATTCTTCACAACCTTCGTTGAACGAGGAGGAATTGCCATTACACTCGCCGCCAGTTTCTTTTGCCCAATTAAATCCCGCATCATGACCTCCACCATCATTGTAAGGGTTTTGAGGTTCAATACATTCTTTCGTTGAATTTGCACTATTTTCTCTGTAATTATTCATATCATTAGAACAGCCGAATAATAGTATTGATAAAAGAAATGAGATTAACAATAAAATAGTATTATTCACTGTCTTTTTCCTCCTAAACCATTTTCCTTGGAACCGGAGTTCAAATGTCCAAATAATGAACCAAGCTTTTTTCGACGCGTATTCGCTGATTAACAGATAAAATTCTAAAACATTATTTGAATATTTGAACTTCAGCACTGATCATATTCTTTATTCTTCTTTTAATTGCATCAGCTCTTTAAAATCAATGCCAGTAATATTTTGTTTTTGTAAATCTTTTATAACATCATCTACAACATTATTTTTCACAGTCCGTTTCATCTTAGTAACATTATCAAGATTTCTTTTTAACTCTGTATTTTTATATCTTTCAAATGATATTTCACCGCGTTTCCTTAAAAAATCTTCTGCTTTTCTTTGTTTTATTAAAAACCCATCGTTAATACTTTTAATTATTTGTTTTACGTTTTCACTCTGATCTTTATACCGCTGACCGCTGAAATATTTGCCCTTTGCCGCTAATCGCTGGTTGATATTCTCTTTCTTGTTAACAAATATTTCATATTGATCTTCTAGCCATGTCGCATAATCCTTAAACACACGTGCTAATTCTATTTCTTCCTGCTTTTTCATGTTTTCACTTTGCTTTTTATTGTGCAGAAAATAATACCCTAAAACAACTATAACCAACAACCCTGATACAATTATCCAAATTACAATGATATTTTGCAAATATGCTGGTAAAACCGAATAAATCGGACTGAACTCTTTCATATTCTTCAACATTTCTTCTCCTTTTAGTTTCATACCATGAACCGCGAACCGGGACGTGCCCGGGGCCAGACCGGATAATTTCTCCTAAAAAAGTCAAGGCGGGGATACTCCGTCCCGTCCTGCGTCTAATGTGCTGACCTTGATATATTTCGCCCTTTCAGGGCTTTGGTGTTAGGCTGCTTGTCACCCAGGGCTATGCCCTGGGCTGGTATATTTCACCCCTTCGGGGTGTTGACTTTCAGGTACTGGTAGACAATAATAAAAAAACTGTTAATGAGGCTCAAAATAATCCGACAATTACTATCTGCTCGTCAACTCATTCTGAAAATATAACCCGCTATCTTATCAATTTAATTTAAAAACCTACAAAGCCAACTCCGTCCTGGTTACTCTATGTTGACCAATGACAAAAGTGTCGGCAACCTATTTTATTTCAATTCGTTTTTCCGTAGTACGCTTAGATTGAATCTCTCCGCAATATTCAATATGTGTATTTGGTCTATTTTTCTGTAAATCCCATGTCCCCTTATGATTTATTTTAATCTCAATATATCTGGGTTTGGATTCGTCTGACGAAACCGAAACATGGAACAAATATCTTCCGGGCCCCAAAACCCAATCAAAATGATTAGACAAAACTGGCGTCAAGAGAAGCATTGGTGATTTCCCGGCATCTATTTGTCTCACAGCAAAAGCCTTGTCAAATTTCATATCCTCAAGATATTTATTATCTTTAACTATATAAAAAATATCACAATGTCTAGAACTCAAATGTGTGAGTTGTTGATAAATCATGTTATTTTTTTCTTCCATGTATGACCAATTAAAATTCCTTGGTAAAAAATCTCCCACTTTTTCAAACCATCCATTTGACTCTTTATAAATATTCATTCCATAAATCTCAACGTTTTTCGCTGGACGTTTACCAATAATTTTCGAAAGCCAACCAACATTAGTAATTTTTATCCGAAAATATCTAGATTCATATGGAGTATCACTCGGAAGTTCTATTCTATTGCCGGCCGGATCACGTCCCACTTGGATTTGTCTCGAATTAGTTATACTGCCATGTGCATCAGGAGATTCATTGTTCATCGATGCACGGAGTTTGGGTTTTGCACAAAATTTATAGACCCACCCGATTACTAAAGATAATAAAACACCGAGGGCTATATAGGCACTCAATGCCGAAGGAGATAACCATACGGATGGGGCTTTTGAAGAAAATGATAATGTCGCATGTACGGCCAATGTATTTCCCACCATCTCATTTAATAACGCAAAAGCTGTTAACGTGTTTCCCATATCTGTTCTCCTCAATAAATCTTAAAATATGGATCAGCACAAGACATCTTAGATATAATAACGTCCCTGCCAGGTGTCTTCCCGCTCCAGCCTATCCTTTATTTCCCGGAGCACCGCGCTTTTATCCCGCAGCCATTCCGGCGCTACCAGCATTTGCTCCGGACACTCGGCGGTCAGCCGCTGAATAATCGTTTCCGGCCGAAGACGTTCCAGGAAGCGGACCACCCGGTTGACATATTCTTCCCGTTCCAACGGCTGGTATTGCCCCTGATAATAATCCCGGGCCAGGGAGGTATTGGTTACCACATGCAAGGGATGCAGTTTTACTCCTTCCAGGCGTAAGCTTGCCACGATCCCGGCGGTCTCTTTTTCCAAGGCTTCGCTCTCTCCGGGCAAGCCCAAAATTACATGCGCACATATCTTTAATTCAGGATATTTACGCGTCATAGTCACGGCTTTCAGAAAAGCTTCATTCCCATGACCCCGGTTGATCCGCACCAGGGTTTCATCATGGACGCTCTGCAGACCATATTCCATCCAAACCTCGTAGTTTCCTGCATAACCCGCGATTAGGTCCAGAATTTCGTGGTCCACGCAATCCGGCCTGGTTCCAATAGCCAAGCCCTTAATTTCAGGAAAAGCCCGAATTGTATCATATTTATCTTTCAGCCTTGCCACCGGCGCATAGGTATTAGTGTAGGCTTGAAAATAGGCGATAAAATTCTTGGTCCCGCGGCTTTTTCCCTGTTCAATCCCCTGGCGCAGCTGCTGGATTAATGGCGGGGCCGACGGACCACCAAAGGGCGAAAACGCGCTGGGTTCGCAAAAGATACACCCCTGGTCTGATAGTTTTCCGTCCCGGTTGGGACAAGAAAACCCCGCGTTCAGGCTGATTTTGCGCGTAGGGCCGTTAAAACGTTTTTTTAAATAGGCCGAGTAAGTCCGGTAGCGTACGGACGGGTGCATAATATTATTATCCTGTTAGTTAGTATCGGTTGTGGAAAAAAGTTGAGCTCGTCATACCGGCGGAAGCCGGTATCCAGGAATTATCTTTTCTTATATTACAATGCTTTTCTGGATTCCGGCTAAAATCATGCCGGAATGACAACGCTTCGAAAAATCACAACTACCTTTTTGCAACAGACACTATTTAGTATCTGCTGCAGAAAAATTACTTCCGGTTTTTTTGATATATAACATCAGCAGGGTAATCGCGGCCGGGGTTACGCCCGAGATTCTTCCGGCCTGGCCCAGATTCCGGGGCCGCAAGCTGGTCAACTTTTCCACAACTTCGCGAGAAAGTCCGGGCAGCCCCTGGTACTTAAATTCCGGAGGAATACGCATTTTCTCCAAATGCTTGAACTTCTCGACTTCCAGGTTTTGCCGCCGGATATAACCTTCGTACTTAACATTGATTTCCACCCGGGTTTTCACGGTTTTGGGAATCTTGGCCGAGTCCGGATCAAGCCGGCCGAGTTCGTTATATCTGACCTCGGGCCGCCGCAGTAATTCTTCCAGGGTCAGAGATTCGCTTAACCGTCCTGCCCCTAGCTCTTTGAGTATATCATCACTCACCCGGCTGGGATACAACCGGGTACGGCGCAGCCGCCCCTGTTCCTGTTGGACGGCTTTTTCCTCGTCTATAAACTCGGCGTAATCCTGATCATTGACTAATCCCAAAGAATGCCCCAAAGGCGTGAGACGCTCGTTGGCATTATCTTCCCGGATTACCAACCTATACTCCACCCGGGACGTAAACATACGGTAAGGCTCCATGGTTCCTTTAGTCACCAGGTCATCTATCAGTACGCCGATATAAGCTTGCGTGCGATCCAGAATCACGGCTTCCTCAGCGTGAATGCTCCGGGCGGCATTGATACCGGCCATCAGGCCCTGGGCCGCCGCTTCTTCGTAGCCCGTGGTGCCGTTAATCTGCCCGGCCAAAAACAGGCCTTTAATCAATTTGGATTGCAGGCTGGGTTCCAACTGGGTAGGATCAATATAATCATGTTCAATGCCATAGCCGGTCTGAACAATCACGGCCTGCTCCAACCCGGCAATAGAACGGACCATGGTCTCTTGTACCTCCCGGGGCAGGCTGTTTGAGATGCCGTTCGGATACCACCACTCCGTATGTAATCCTTCGGGTTCGAGAAAAACATGGTGGCTCTCCCGGTCCGGGAATTTAACGACCTTATCCTCCACCGAAGGGCAGTAACGCACCCCCGTACCGGTAATCCGGCCCGAGTACAGCGCCGAGCGTTTAAGATTATTCCTGATGATCCGATGGGTCACGGCATTAGTTCTTCCTATATAACAGGAAACTTGGGCCAGCCGGGAATACTCTGATGATCGCCGGGAGAAAGGGAGAAACTCCGTGTCTCCGGACTGTTCAATCAGGCGAGAGAAATCAATGCTCTTCCGGTCCAAGCGCGGTGTGGTCCCGGTTTTAAAGCGGCCGAATTTGAAGCCCAGATCCGCAAGTTGCTGCGGCAGTAATTCCGAATTATGATCCTGCCAACGGCCGCCGGGGAAATTTTCCTTCCCGATATGTATCAGTCCGTGGAAAAAGGTTCCGGGAGCCAAAACTACTGCGGAGCAGGCTATCGGGTCATGGCCTTTCAGGCGGACTCCGCGCACCACGCCCTGGTCAATAATCAGGGCTTGCACCTCAGCTTCCAGTAATTCCAGAGAGGATATCCCGGCCAGGCGGGATTGGGCCGCCCGGCGATACTGCTGCATATCCACCTGCATGCGGGTGGAGCGCACAGCCGCGCCCCGGTTGGTATTCAGCAGCCGGAACTGGATGCATGCCGCGTCGGCCAGTTCGCCCATCAGCCCCCCCAAGGCGGCCACTTCCCTGACCAATTGTCCTTTGCCTATTCCGCCAATGGCAGGATTACAGCTGAGCTCGGCAATTTTCGAAAGATCCAGGGTTACCATTAATGTACTGCAGCCCATGCGGGCCGCAGCCGCGGCCGCCTCAATACCGGCATGACCGGCCCCAATTACAATAATATCATATTTTTGATTCAACATCTTTAATCCTTTTTCCGCTTCATTCTGGCCGCAAACATGCCGTCCAAGTCCGGGTAACCGGGATAGGTGCGAAAAAAACCATCCCTCCCCCAAAACTGCGCGCCGGGATGACCGCTGGAACCCGGTCCGGGGCTTAGCTCCAATTCCGGATGTCCGGCCAGAAAAGCGTTGACCACTTCCTCGTTTTCCTCCGGTTCAGTTGAACAGGTCGAATAAATTAACCAGCCGCCGGGCTTTACATACTGTGCGGCCTGGTTTAATAACTTCTTCTGGATCCCGGCCATCCGCAGGAAATCCTTTTCCGTTACCCGCCAACGAATCTCGGCATGACGCCGCAGGGTTCCCACACCGGAACAAGGCGCATCCACTAATACCCTGTCAGCCGCTAAAATCCGGGGCAACTCTGTAACTATCTCTATATTCTTCAATCCCAAACGTTCGGCATTTTTTTTCACCTTTGCGAGTTTGCCGGCCTGAATATCAAATGCCAGAACCCGGCCTTGCCCGCCCATCAGTTCAGCCAGGTGGGTGGTTTTTCCTCCGGGCGCACTACATAGATCAAGACATAAATCCGCCGGAGCCGGGTCTGTCAAGTATCCCACCAACTGCGCTGCCTGGTCCTGAAAATAAAACCAGCCCTCCTTAAATCCCGGCAATCCTGCCGGATCTCCGGAATCCGGACCCAGGCACAAGGCAGCCGGGGCCAGCCCTTTTTTCGCCTTATAACCCTGCCGGGCTAGTAAAGCCTCTCCCTCTTCCCTTGTTCCCCGCAGACCATTCACCCGCGCCACCAGCGGCGGCGCCTCATTGGCCGCTGCCATCATAGGCTCGGCTAAAGCCTGGCCAAAACGTCCCTGCCATCTTTTGACCAGATAAGGCGGTAATGAATATTGTATCGAAAGGCGGGTTACAGGATCAAGGTTTTCATCCGGAAGCGGCCGGGCGCCTTGACGGATGATTTCACGCAGCACGGCATTTATGAATTTAACCTGGACGCCCGAAAAACCGGACTTGGCCAAATTGACCGTTTCATTAACCGCGGCATGCGAAGGAATCCTATCCAGCTTGAGCAGTTGGTAAGCTCCCAGGCGAAGAAGATTCATTAATCTCGCGGGCGGCCGTTTTTTTAAAAAAGGTTGGAGAATATAATCCAGAAAAAGCCGGGCTTTTAATACGCCGAAGCTAAGTTCCCGGCATAGTCTTTGCTCCGCGGCCGGCGGATTAACCGCCTGTAATCTTTGGGAGAGCAACTCCTCAACCCATAAACCGGATGTTTCCGCCTTATTCAGCACCTCCCACGCGATTAACCGGGCCGAAGCCGAAGAGGAAAATCCCTTCACATTAACAATTGTATTTCTCCCTATATGCCTTTAATCCTGCCGCGCAGTTCCTGATCCAGATCCCGGAGGCGTCCCGCCCGCTTATCCAGGGACGGATGCGTGGAAAAAAGCGAGGCCAGGCCCTGCCGGGTAAAAGGATTTTTCTCCCGGCGTCATTTTTCCGGTTTTAAAGCCTCGGCCACAAAACGCCCGATTTTATCCGCATCCTCATCCCGCAGAGCCATAAAATAGATACCCGCCCCGTGCCGGCCTTCGGGCAGGCCAAAATTCGAGATCCAAACCACTTCGGAAAAAGCTCTTAAAGGCTGGGGTTCTTCGGGAAGGGCTACTTCCAGCTTCAGGATATCCCCCTTCTCTAAAATTTTATCACTAACCAGAAACAAACCTTCGGCCGAAACATTATTCGATTTTGCCGTCTGGATTACCTTTCTCTGTTCCATGACGGAAATAGCTTCTTCGCTCTGGTTGATTACCTTATATTTAATCTGAATAGTTACCGTAATGCGCGGATGTTTACGTTTATCAAAAGACAAAGATGCATCTTCCATAAAATCCTCCTTTTTTTCTGCGTATTGTGAAAACCTTTGCATGTTTCTGTTCGGTTAAAACCCCATGCCATTCTAGGAGTCTGTCGGACTTTAGTCATTCTCCCCCTTTTGTAAAGGGGGCAGG
>CBDUZI010000110.1:0-9646 GCA_965371665.1 uncultured bacterium | reverse complement strand
AGGGGGAAGAGTGCTCAAAATCCAATTTTATACCTAAGTCCGACAAGCTCCTAGGAGCAAAGGAATCAAAGTATGTGGTATCTGTATCTGGATGAGAGCGGTGATTTGGGATTTGACTTTGTGAATAAAAAACCGACGAAATATTTTGCGATTTCAATTCTATTGATTGAAGCAGAAAAGACGAGGAAAATAATAAGTGGCGGGGTGAAACGCACATTACGGCATAAAATGAATCCCAGGAAAAAACGAAAGCGCGTAGCTCATAAACTTAAAGGTACTTCGACCACACTGGGTGTGAAAAAATATTTTTTTAATCGGGTTAAAGATGCGGATTTTTCAATCTATAGCATAATTTTGAATAAACGCAGGGTGTTTGACCGCTTGGCCAAGGACAAGTCGCGTGTTTATAACTGGATATCAAGGCTATTGCTGGATCAAATTGATTTTAACACTGTGGCAAATCGAATTGCCCTGGTTGTGGACAAATGTAAAGGAAAGAAGGAAATTGAGGATTTTAACAATTATATCCGCAGGCAATTGGAAGCAAAGATAGATCCGAATGTTCCTTTGAGAATAAAACACGAGGATTCCTGTTCTGACCCATGTTTGAGCGCTATTGATCTATTTTCCTGGGGGATTTTAAGGAAATACGAACGGCGGGATTTGGATTGGTATAATGTGTATAAAGAAAAAATAAAATGGGAAAATCTCTATTTGCCGTAAAAAAAAGAGCGTACCCTGTCAGCACTTTTGCCCCGGCTCTGGCCTACCGATGGAAGGGAACACCGGGATCCGCTGACAGTGGATTTACCGCTCATGGAAAGTATATATCTTGTATTTAGCTTTGTCAAGGATCCTTGATTGAAAATGACGTATTTAAATTGCATATTTAACTGATTTTATATTCACCTAATAAAGAGATTTTGAAAATATCGAGAGGACTACAAGGGATTCGGTGAAATATCCTGGTTCTAACATCGTCCGTGCTGGCAGAGCAACTGAAAACAGAAAAATGAGAAAAATGATTTTCAGTTGCGGTCAGTTCTCAGTTTGCCGTTTTCACGTATTTTCTTTGCCTTTTCGGGAATCGTGAACCGGGTCGTTCCGGTCCATCAGGAATAAAATAATTGCTACTTGAAAAAACAGTTCGAATATTCATAATTATGCCACGCCAGATTCCCGCCTGCGGTCTCCTGACCTACTGCTCTACTGTTCAATTTATTAATAAAACCCGCAATAAAATATTTCACCTCGCCTGTCCTGGATGATTTGGTTCAGGGAAAACCAGGGGTTTTAGAGATTCCTCGCTACGCTCGGAATGGACTATTGGGCAAACGGGGTCCTTTGCGCTGTAATAGAAGACATATCTTGGCTTGACAAAAGGGAGATTGGCATATACTTTAAACCTTAGTGACTATAAAAATATAAAACAATAAGATGAACATTATATGAGCCCAACGGTATTTAAATATAAAAGTTATCGGTTTTATTTCTTTTCCCGGGAAGAGACGAGAACACATATCCATGTATCTTCAGGTAAGGGGGAAGCGAAGTTTTGGCTTTTGCCAAAGATAAAGTTGGTGAAAAATTATGGTTTTTCCGCCAAAGAAGTAAATGAAATAATTAAGATTATCGAGGACAGAAAAGATGAAATCAAACAGAGCTGGAAAGCACATTTCAAAAATTGAAGTACTAAACATTTCGAAAAATGGTTTTTGGATAATGGTTTCAGAAAAAGAGTATTTTCTTTCCTTTAAGTACTTCCCCTGGTTTAAAAATGCACGAATCTCTGAAATTCTTTCAATTAAAGCTCCTTCACCAAGGCATCTCTATTGGCCAAAATTAGACGTGGATTTGGGACTGGACACGATAGAACATCCGGAGAAGTATCCTTTAGTGGATTCTGGAATACGGATGAGTGCTTAAGCTGCCAAATTAAAAACCTTATAAATGTTTTCTGTTTCTGACTTTATGCATATTATCTCCGCGTAATATTGAGTTCGAAATGTGTCTGTGCTGCCACGCCAGATTCCCGCCGCAGGCGGGAATCTGAGCAGGTGATATAGTTTAATAGTTAGTCATGTCCCCTTAGGAATTCCGGCTGGGACGCCAGCATTTTCCGCTGCGCGGAAAATGCAGAGCAGGTGAGCAGTAGAACAGGCGAACAGGAGAAGAACTAAGATAATAGATGCCTGATGAACTCATCGATTGCTCACCTGCGGTCTACTGATCAACTGAGGAGAGCAAAGAGAACACACTACCAAAAAACGAAGTTCGTCTATTAATCGTTGGATTTATATAAATATCCATATAGAAAGGAATTAAACAATGAAAAAAATAATAATTATCATTTCTATAATTATAATTACCTATTCTTTAACTAGTGCAAGTAGCAATAAAAAGAAAATTAATGAAGATAAAGATATTCATATTGTTGAACTTAATTATTATGAAAATGTGAAATTTGTAATGAAGATTATACCGTTTAATGAAAATGAACATAAAATTTTAAAAAAAGGAAACTATCTTATGTCGATTGATAATAAGCTGGCATTTCCAAGGTTTGGAGGTATTCCTGAAACAGAGATAAAAGAGGCATATTTACAAATTGACGATAAAAAAGCTTTTTTAAATGTTAGTGGTATGTATGATCCCGGATATAAGTATTCTAAGTATTATAATAGAGGAGAGGCTCATATTAAAAAATATAATACTTTACAGAAAAATGGAAATTATTATTTGCTTGAGTGTTCTTTTAGCGATGGAGCATATGGGTATAACGCTAAATGGTTAATAATAGATCACGGAACATCCATGAGTTCAATTAGAACCTATATTTCTAGTGTAGATCTTGATAATATAATATGGGAAAATACTAATCCAACAAGCCAATAGAGCTGACTTTTTTACGCGCCTTCAGGGATGTGTTGAGGGACAATCTGGGATAGCCCAACTTCAAAAGTATTCGTTCCATGCCATAATCCGTGAATGGTTACATTAATTATATCCTCGCGGGGTGAAACCACGCGTCCTATCCTTCGTCGGCGGACTTATTAAGCACTCCCAAATTGAATAAAAAAATGAATAAAAAATTGACATTCATGAGAATACCTATAAAATTTATTCAAATTAAAAATGTCTTAAGTTTCTTGCAAAGGGATTAAAAGGGAAGACGGTGCGAATCCGTCGTGGGCCCGCCGCTGTAACCGGGAACGAACGCCCCAGAGGTCACTGTCAGAATTGACGGGAAGACCGGGCAAGTAGGATGATCCGGAAGCCAGAAGACCTGTTTAAGACAACATTATTCGTTTGACCCTCGTGGATTGGGGTGAAGCAGCCGGGCATGATGAAGGATGATCCTTCTTTCAAAGATACCCTGGTCTGTTTGCATCTATTGCACAACGGGTCAGGGGATTTATTTTGAAAGGAGACCGCATAATGGTCAAAACAGCCATCCTTGGATTTCCGCGAATGGGCAAAACCAGAGAGTTGAAGCAAGCTCTGGAAGACTATTGGAAAGAAGAATTGCCGCAGGAAAGATTGTTGAAGGTGTCGCAACAATTAAAACAAAAGCATTGGCAACTGCAGAAAAAAAGTAAAATAGATCATATTCCTTCCAATGATTTTTCGTTTTATGATCAAGTATTGGATACTAGTGTAATGGCGGGCGTCGTGCCTGATCGTTTCAACTGGCCGGGAGATACCATAGACTTAGAACTGTATTTTGCCATGGCCCGGGGCAGGAAGGACGACACCGGCGATGTTCCGGCCATGGAGATGACTAAGTGGTTCGATACAAATTATCATTACATTGTACCTGAGTTTAAAACCAACCAAACTTTTAAATTGAATTCATTCAAACCGATCATGGAATTTGCAGAGGCGAAGGCCTTGGGAATCCATACCCGGCCGGTATTATTAGGGCCGGTTTCTTATCTTCTGCTGGGAAAGATGACGGACAGCCAAGTTTCGCCTCTGCAATTACTGGACAGATTACTGCCGGTTTATCGGGAAGTGTTGTTTCGCCTGGCGGAAACCGGGGCTGACTGGATTCAGATGGATGAACCAGGTTTGGTCCTGGATTATGATAAGTCCGTGGCGGAAGCCATCAGGCGGACTTATCAGCAGCTGGCAACTCTCGATCAGAGATTGAAAATTCAGATAACCTCTTATTTTGGCGGAACGGAAGAATATCTCGACATGGTTTTCGGCCTTCCGGTTCATGGCGTTCATCTTGATCTTGACCGGGCGCCGGAACAGCTGGATAAAGCATTATCTCTTATTCAATCCCGTCAGCAATTGTCGCTCGGACTTATTAACGGCCGGAATATTTGGCGTGCGGATTTTACCAGGCTTTTGCCATTGCTCGAAAAAGCGGTCAATGTGATAGGTAAAGAACGCTTGGTTGTCAGTTCGTCCTGTTCATTGCTGCATGTGCCATTTAGTTTGGAAGACGAAAAAACACTGGATGATGATATTAAGGCTTGGCTGGCCTTTTCCGTGGAAAAGCTGGATGAACTAAACTTGCTAAGGGATTTTGCCAATAAAGGGAAGCCGGCAGTTGCTGATGAATTAACCAAACGGCAATCCATTATTCAGTTCAGACATAGCTCGGAAAAAGTCAATCGGCGGCAGGTGCAGGAACGTTGCCGGGAAGTAAATGAAGGGATGATGAAAAGAGGCGCCTTATTTAAGGAAAGAAAAAAACAACAGCAGGAAAAACTCAAATTGCCTGTTTTGCCGACCACTACGATCGGTTCTTTCCCGCAGACCAAAGAGGTCCGGAGCCTGCGCCGGGATTATAAAGCAGGGAAAATCAGCCCGGCCCGGTACCAGGATTACTTGAAAGAAGAAATCGTAAAATGCCTGGCTTTTCAGGAAGAGATTGGTCTGGATGTGCTGGTCCATGGCGAGTTTGAACGCAATGATATGGTCGAATATTTCGGCGAACTATTGGAAGGGTTCATATTTACCAGGAACGGATGGGTGCAAAGCTATGGATCGCGTTGTGTGAAACCACCGGTAATTTTCGGTGACATAGAACGAAAGGAAGCAATGACCATAGCCTGGACTTCCTACGCTCAATCATTGACGGATAAACCGGTAAAAGGAATGCTGACCGGCCCGGTTACTATTTTGCAGTGGTCTTTTGTCCGCGATGATCAGGTCCGGGCGGATACCTGTCAGCAGATTGCTTTGGCGATTCGCGATGAAGTGCAAGACCTTGAAAAGACCGGTATTAAAGTTATTCAGATAGATGAACCGGCTTTGCGGGAAGGATTGCCGTTGAAAAAAACAGCCTGGCAAGCTTATTTACGCTGGGGGGTTGATTGTTTCCGGTTGGCGTCAGCAGTTGTAAAAAACGAGACCCAGATACATACACATATGTGCTATGGCGATTTTGAGGATATTCTTGAGGCGATTGCGGCCTTGGATGCGGATGTTATTTCCATTGAGGCCTCGCGGTCGGGAATGGAGCTTTTAAAAGCTTTTGGCAAATATCATTATCCCAACGATATTGGGCCCGGGGTATATGATATACATTCACCCCTAGTGCCGGAAATTCAAACCATGAAGGATTTTGTGAAAAAAGCGTTGGAGGTTGTGCCCGCCGCCCAACTGTGGATTAACCCGGATTGTGGATTGAAAACCAGGGACTGGAAAGAAGTGAAAAGCGCTTTGCGAAATTTAGTAAAAGCAGCCAAAGAATTACGTTTGGAAATCAACCAAGTCTGTGCATAATTACAATAATATGCGGTAGAGATGCTCGGCCGTGCGTCTCTACATTAATCAACTGATAGTTAACAACTCTCTGCGGGGGTCATTTATGTGAGTAGCGAGGGGGGATTTTATCTAAGCGCTAAAGTCTGGGACAGCTCGGAAGTTATAAGGAAGAAAAAACCGGATTGGTAGTTAAGGCCATCGACCAGTTTACCGACGAATTTCGGGTAGCCGGTATTCAGATCACGAATTTCCCCCTCTCCCGTAAACGGGTGAGGGGACCACTTCAAAAGCATTCGTTCTATGACTAAGTGCCGTAGTTAGAATATTAGAATAACCATATTGATCTATGTTGCAAGACACTCTGATCTTCCCCCAATGACTATGACGAAACTTTTTGTTGGAAATCCAGGGAATTTGCTATAGTATTCAAGATTATGACAAACACATACTCTTATAAACTCAAAAAAATATTTTTGTCGGCAGCGATTGCGAGTGCACTTCTCTGTGGTACTTCTTTTAGCAGTCAAGCAGCAACGAATGACATTGGTAATGCCTTTACGGCTAATGTCGTTGGCGATATGCCAGCACTGACGCCTATGTTGACTTCAGAGCTTTTGGAAGACCCAACGGAAGAGCCGACAGCAGTACCAACAGCAGTACCAACAGCAGTACTAAAGTAGTACCGACAGCGGTATTAACAGCGACACCGATTGTTTCCACGACACCAACTAGCACGATTACGAGTACATCAACACAAACCCCAATTGTGACGATGATAGCAACAGCTGGAAAGGGATTAGCGATTTTTTATCCTAATCCGGCAAAAAGCAAAGAGGCTTACTTTAATTTCAACCTCGATGGTGCTGGTCGGGTCACTACTTCAATTTATAATGTCAATGGTGAACGAATCGCAACCTTTAACCAGTCTTATCCATCGGGCGGAAGCAAAGTTTATCGCTGGAATATCGAAGGTATCGCACCCGGTATCTATTATTATCATGTAAAGGTAACCGGAGATGCCGGCAAGCAGATGTCAGAAAAGAAAAAATTGGTTATCATAAAGTAGTGAATGAGCCCATTGTGATCTTCCCCCCAAAAAGCAGACACACCGCCTGATCAAATTTTATACTATCTTTTGGTGTGTCTGCTTTTTGGGGGGAAGATTAGAGTGCCCCGGAACACCTTGCTTCGCAATGCCGGAATAACCGTAGAGGAGTTTAAAAAGCTACTTTGCAGCCGGTGGACAATAATTTAAATTAAACCTGGCAGAAACCGAATTCAACTTTTTATCGAGACTCCATATAGGACTATTGCTCAGCAGAGCGGAAGCTAAAAGATGCATATCAACAAAACCAAGTCCTAACCCCATTAAATGATTTGTTTCAATGAATTGCAGTACATCATTATTTTCCGCTACCTGGGCCGGGGGGAGGGATTGCAGCAAGGAAATGATTTCATTCCGGTTTTTCATAGTGCCACATGCCAGTTCGCCGATGATCAAGGGATGACAAAGCGCCTCGCCATGGTAAAGTGTTTTCGTAAGGGGATGGCTGCTGGAACGGAGGTGTGCCACCCAGACGGAAGTGTCAATTAGCAGCATGATTTTAATGCCTTGACCTGCGGCGGGGGATCATTTGCAGATTTTTCTCCGTGCCACCCAGCTTTGCCAGTCGTTTACTGCTCTCTCGGGCAATCAGCGCTTCCAGACCGAGTTTTATCAGGCGGGTTTTTTCCTTTACGCCGGTTAATACTATGGCTTGCTGAATCAAGGAGTCCTCGATATTTAATGTGGTTCGCATGGTGGTTATCCTCCTATATGCTATTTTATATGTATTAATATGCACTATTTATGCATATTTGTCAACCGGGCAGTGAGCAAAGAGACAACCTCTCGATTACCTGCGGATGATGTTTTTCCGCCCTTTAAAAAGGAAGCTGATGGCGATCTGTGTGATAGAAAAAATGTTTGGCATATGTATGACAAATAGTTATACTTTAAATCAATAGACAAATGGACCGCGGAAATAAAAAAATATTGTAGCTGACAAGGAGGAGAAATGAGAACGGCAAATCCCGCATTAAGTGAGAAAGTATTTACGCAAAGCCGGCTGGTGGGTGATGCGCTGGGCGCAATGACCATTCAAGGCACGGTCAACAAGGTGTTTGTATTAATGATCTTGCTGCTAATTACCGCCTCCTGGCCGTGGTCGCTGTTTTTTAGCGGCCAGGCC
Source organism: uncultured bacterium (assembly GCA_965371665.1). Classification (GTDB taxonomy): domain Bacteria; phylum Oederibacteriota; class JAAXVQ01; order JAAXVQ01; family JAUVAV01; genus JAUVAV01. The sequence continues at coordinate 1,691 of CBDUZI010000110.1, read as the reverse complement.
GCTAAAGTAATGCCTCTGATGTGGGGAGGCCTGATCGGCGGATTAATTCTAGCTTTAGTAACTATTTTCAAGAAGGAATGGGCCGGCATAACCGCGCCCTTATACGCGGCCTTGGAAGGGCTTTTTTTAGGCAGTCTTTCCGCTATTTTAGAGAAGCAATTTCCCGGTATTGTCATCCAGGCGGTTGGTCTCACGCTGGGAACTTTATTCTCTCTGCTGGTTTTATATAAATCAGGGATTATTAGAGCTACGGAGAATTTCAAGTTGGGCGTGGTTTCCGCCACGGGTGGCATTTTTTTAGTCTATGTGGCCACGTGGGTATTGGGGATTTTTGGTTTTAACATGCCTTTTATTCATGGCAGCGGCTGGCTGGGAATCGGGTTCAGTTTATTTGTGGTGGTAATTGCGGCGTTGAATCTAGTCCTGGATTTCGATTTTATTGAACAAGGAGCGGAGCATGGTGCGCCTAAGTTCATGGAATGGTATGCGGCCTTTGGATTGCTGGTGACTTTAATCTGGCTGTATATAGAGATATTACGGTTATTGGCCAAACTAAGAAGCAGATGATAAGCGCGTCAAATCATCAAACCGCTGGGGTCTAGGAGCCTGTCGGACTTAACAGCAAAAGACATTTTTTTCAAGTTTCCCCCTTTGAAAAAGGGGGATTAAGGGGGATTTTGAACAGATAGTTGTGCGTTTTCTTGGCAAATCCCCCTGACCCCCTTCTCCGAAGGGGGAAAAAGACCTAAGTCCGACAGGCTCCTAGAAAAAAGATATCTTTACTGGGAATTTGTTGCGGGGAAGTGCCTTGCCGGATCCGTTGGATACGCCGCACAATATCCCGGCGGGCCGGGATATTGTGGGTTTTCTTATAGTGCAAAGACAATTGCTCCAGGGGAATAAGCCGCCTGGGATTATTTGCACCATAGATGGCGGTTAACCTGTCCAGCGAGATTAAGAGAGTTTTTTTTGCCGTATTATAGTTATTTCGGAAGATATATAGGCTGGCCATGTGATTTAAATATTTAGCATAAACAGCATTATTTTGGCCTATGGCATTATTGGTTATTTCCAGGGCTTGGTTTAAATGAGTTTCCGCCTGCTGAACTTTACCTTGGGCGAAATAAATTCTGCCTAATTGGCACACCGCTTCGGCAGTGGCAGTATGAGTATAGCCAAAATATCTGGCGTTAATCATATAGGCCTGACGGATTAAATCTTCCGCCTGAAAAAATTGACGTTTCAAATAATTCAGTTCACCGAGTTTAAGCAATAGGGAAGCTGCCAGAGGGTTTTCCAGTCCCAAGCTTTGCTCGGCAATATTTTTCGCCTGAAGATATAATTTTTCCGCCTGGTCGATTTGCAGTTGTTCTTTATAAAAATCCCCCAAGCGTTCTAAATAAGGACAAATATGGATATTATATCCGCCGGCGCCTTTAACCGCTAAAGCGAGGGCTTCGAGGTGATATTTTTTAGCCGCGTCATATTGACAATAAACCTGGTATATAAACCCCATATTGCTGTAAATCTGCGCCATATTGCTTAAGATAACCGGATGGGTATTAGCATCCGGGGTATATTTTTCCAGATCCAGCAGGCAATTATGACATTCTGATTTGGCCTGGTTATATAATCCGGTTCTTCCGGAACGAGTGTGGGTAACCCCAAGATATAGTGGTTGAGCATTTTAT
>CBDUZI010000109.1:0-10010 GCA_965371665.1 uncultured bacterium | reverse complement strand
CCTCTACACTAATATACCATGGGGGAGGTGTCTCACCTATATTGACACAGAGGGGCTGCTCTTTCTATCAACCTAGCAGCATGGGGGGAAGTTAATCTTGCTACTGCATACTCAGAAAGATATAAAAGAATCCCCTTCCAAAAAGAGACTTGATTATGATGTTTATATACCTCCTTTAATATCTTTAGCTTCTCTTTTGCTAACTCCGGGCTTCCAATAAGGTAGTCCACAACTAACTCCAAACCAAAAAAGAGAGGCCCTGAAACTAATCCTCCTAGACCAAGTATATTTTCAAATATCTTAAATGGATTTCTTTTCACTTCTTGCATATCGAATACACTATCCAAACCCTTAGCTAAAGCTGCAGCACCTAAGAAAGCAGTAATAAGATTGTAACCAACTGTAGCTCTGGTATAATTGTCATGACTTCCCGAGGTGAACAAAAATAAACTATATACAAGTATAATACTAATTATTGATGCGAGGATTAAATTCGATAATAATAAACTAATAATAATTAACATCACTATCATATCACCAACAATTACACCTGACACAAACATATGTTTCCTTTTATAAAAAAAACCCTTTTCTTCAAGCTTGCCCAAAGATATATGTTTTTTCTGTTTGTTTATGTTAGTCTCCACTCTACCAATCGCAACACTTAAAACAAAAATTAACACTAAATCAATAATAACCACAAATGGAACAAAAAGAAAATCGTTATACAAATTATTGAAAATAAGAGCCAATGTAAAAGTAATTAAGAAAGGAACCCCCATCATTGCAGAAATTCCATGTGCAAATTTATAAAATAGATAACCCATTTCCCGCTTTTCTTTTACTATTTCTCCACTCATCCTTTCGGGATTATCTATCACTCTGTCTAGAAAGCTGTGTATTCTTCCCCACTGCCTGGCAGCTATCCAGGCAAGGCGTACGAGCCGGCCATGGAAGCCAAACAGGGCAAACAAGTCTTCCGGCTTCATATCTTTTGGCAGCCAAACTACAACCGGCTGTCGACTTTCGAGTATCTCCTCGAGCGCCTGGGGGATATTCTTAGAGCTATAAAAAAGATAGTTCGTATCGTTTATGCTTACTTGCTCAAGCTCATGATTTATTCTTTGAGCTGGAGATGTTTTCGGCTCTAAAATTGCTATGGTTTTTACCGGCTCAGCCTGCTCAGTCTTCACAGTCGTGGGAATAATAACCACTGGATGGCTAGAACTGTTTATTCGTGCCCTAACGGTTTTATTTGCTTCTACCAATTTTGCCAAAGCAACGCCGATGTGTTCATTCGCAGGAAAGTCTTTTAGGATTTTCCGCATCTCTTCCGGAATAGCTCGAATCTCGACTCCTTGCCTGATCAGGTTCACGATGGCCGTAATCTCCGATAATAACTCAGCAAATTTAGAAAAGCTTCGTTGTTCTTGGCGCTCGAGCCGGGCGGTCGGGATAACTTTATCCGATTCTAGCATGGCATCCCCGCAGCGCGTGCGCAATGCCAGAATATCCTGATTCTTCGCCAGCAGCTTTTCCAGGGGTGTTTGCCGGTTTTGGAGCAGCGCAAAATACGGGTTCACGATGTCCTGCCTGGTCAGGCGCGGTTTGATCGAGACATACGAGATGTCGCGGCGTTTGAGTTCGGCCAATACCTCGGAAGTGTGAAATCCGCCCGTGATCATCACGGCCAGCTTATGCTCGAACCGGTCCATCTTGCGTGCCAGGTTATCCACAAAGTGCGCGCTGCGCTCATCCGCGATACGATAGAAGTTCTCGACGCTTTGGAGATACTTGTCTAAAGTGCCAAACTCCGGATTCCAGGTTCCGGATTCCGAGAAACCGTCTTTAGTTTGGCTGTGCTGATTTATAAAAGTCCAAAACGCCTGCGCAGTATATTTCTCACGCTGATTCCGGAATTCTTGCAATTCTTCCGGTGATACGGAAATATTAAGCAGTTTCTCGATGATGTCTACACGGCGGTAATGCGCGTCCAGCCCGGCCTGCGCATCGCTGGTATAGAGCATCTGGCGTATCACGGCATCGAGTATGTCTATCTCCCGGAAAAGCTTATCCGGGTCTATCTTTTGAGAAAAGAAGTTTTGCCGTAGACTGAGAAAGCGTTCCAGATTCGGATAGACGGAAAAATCCAGATTTGACTTCTGGGAGGTCCTGAAAAGATGAGCGCAGTATTTCAGCATGTCCATCTCCCCGGCCCGCCAGGCCCGGCGCTTGGCGTCGAATTTGCGCAACTGCGGACTATAAATCCCGGATTTCATCTCATCCAGGATCTCCCGCAGGTCATAGCAATAGCCCAGGCTCTCATAGTTCAAAAATGAGCGCACCGCTTTTTTATTGGCAGCGTAGAGGGCAGGAGTTTCTATTCCTTCCAGCCGGATGGGATATTCGCCATTGGCGGCATAGTATTCTGCGCCTGTAAGCTTGCCCTGCTTCACAAAGTAATCGCTCACCTCTTTGCGGACTTTTTTCACCGGGAAAGTGCTGATCTTGGTGGTATTCACCGTATGGAAGGCGCCTTCCTTACCCACCAGACCGAGACCGTGCTCTTCGGCCAGAACATGGATGATTCGGGCGATGTTCATCTGCACCTCATAATTGCAATGCAGGTCCTGGATATGCACCACCATCTTGCCATTGCCCTGAAAACCCTGGTTAATCATCCCCAGTTTCCCAGGCAGGGTCAGGATTTTTCCCAGGTGATGAACATTGATCAGGCCGGCCTGGGGCATAGTATAATTGCCAACATCAAACGCCCAGGAAATAAAGGGCATTACAAAGCTGAGCGCGACAAATACAGCAATACCCTTAGTCAGAACCCGCAGTCCGGGCCTGTGCCAGAAGGTCATTGAGGTTGGATAAAAAATTCTGGAGATATCAAACATAACCCATCGCCATTGTGTTCTGAAATAGAACAGATAAGAAATCAGGTGCTATAATTATATATAATATAGTATAGCATATGAAATGGGAGAAATCAAATGTGGGGACGGGATAAATTGACTAAAATTCTCTGATTAAATGGGGTAACTACTCAGGTCGTCATTCCGGCGAAACAACCGATTATCAGACTAAATGCTCAAACTCCTAGTGTTCGGGCAACGCCGCCTCGCGGGAAGCCCGAAAAATCTCCTGCCCCCCGAAAAAAACACGCTGCACGGAAAAATCCGGGCCAGCCAAAACCAGATCAGCGCGTCCGTTCACGCTGATTCTTCCCAGCCCCCTTTTCTTTAAAACCCTGGCCGGGTTGCGCGTTGCCAGGCCAACCGCATCCCAGATCGTCATTCCCGGAAGCGAGGCAAGGGTACGCAATCCCTCCCAGGCCGGTTGTATGCCTCCGGCTAAAGTATTATCTGCCAAATAGGCGGCTCCATCTTTAACTACCAGTTTTTCACCTGTCCCGCCTGCCCCCCGGCAATCCGAAACCAACACCATATCTCCCGCCTTGCCCCGAATAAACATGCTCATTGTTTCCCGGGCCAGGTGATGTCCGTCAGCAATTATTTCCGCGGCCAGGCGGGAATCCGAGAGTCCTGCCCCGATTAAGCCCGGTTCCCGCTGGTGAAAAGGCCACATGCCATTGCCCAGGTGCGTGACCAGGGCCGCGCCCATATCCGCCCCGGCGCGGGCCTGGGCCGCCGTGGCCATGGAGTGTCCGAGCGCGACTACTATCCCGGCTTCACGGAAAGCACGAATCGCCTTTTTAGCCCCCGGTAATTCCGGCGCAATCGTAATGATTTTTAATTCGCCCTGGCCGGCTTGTAATATTTTTGGGATATCCCGGAACCGGACTGGACTAAGGCAATCTGAAGGAATACTGCCCCGGGCGGCGGGATTTAAATATGGTCCTTCCAAATGAATGCCGAGTAAATGCAGCGGCGCCAATGACCGGGCCGCTTTAACCACCCCGGCCATCCTGGCCAAATCATCGTAGCCCTTGAAAAATATGGAAAGGAGCATGGCCGTGGTGCCATGCGAAGCATGAAAATAGGCCGCCGCCCGCAACCCGGCCACGGTATTAGCCTCCTTCTCCCCGCCGCCATGACAGTGAATATCCACCAGACCCGGAAATACCCGGTAGCAACGGGAACTGATAAAATCCCGGCAATTAAACCGGCCGGCAGCAGTGGCAGGCAGTATGCTCTCGATACATTTTCCTGAAAGCACCACTAATTTATTTTTTAGGGGTTTCCCTTCGGTGGCCAGGATCCGGGCCCGAATGATCCGGCGCTTCATTATAATATTATCCTTCCAAAACTACGGTGGCAGCGGCGTACGCCTGGCTGTGGGTGATGGATAACCAAATTTTTTTAACCCCGGCTTGGGCCGCCAGTTTGGCTGTCCGGCCGGCCAGCTTGATTTCCGGCCGGCCGGAATCTTTGCGGAGCACTTCCACTTCGTTCCACTTGACCCCCCTGGCCCATCCGGTTCCCAGGGCCTTGAAAAACGCTTCCTTGGCGCAGAATCTCCCGGTAAAATGCTGGCCACAATGTTTTTTAGGCTTACAGTACGCTATCTCCCCGGTAGTAAAAGTACGTTCCAGAAAGCTCTTGCCTCCTTGCTGCAAGGCACGTTCTATCCGGATGATTTCCTGTATGTCCATGCCCAGGCCGATAACCATAATTATTTTTGAATATTTGCCGTCACGGGTGCCTGGCGGCCCTCTAAAACCATGTGGTAGACCGCCTCATGGTTTTGGGTCATCAATTCCTTGGAAAAATGATCAACCACCAGGGCGCGTCCTGTCTTCCCCATGCGTTCCCTGAGCCGGTCATCGTGCAAGAGCTGAATCAGACGCGCGGCCAGGGCCTCATGATCCCGCACCTTAATAACAAAACCGCAAATATTGTCACGGATAATCTCGGGCATACCGCCCATTTCGGAAATAATCATGGGACGGGCCATGCCCATAGCTTCCAGCAGGGTGAGACCGAAAGGCTCGGGCGCGGAGGAGGGATAAACCGCCACCTGGCAGGCGGCATACAAGCTGGGCATCTCCTGGATGCTAAAAGAATCTATCAGGACATTCTTTTTTAAATTAAAATACTTAATTAAATTTAGAATATAAGCTATATCCTTATTCTGGGATTGCGTCCAATCCACGATCTTACCGCTTCCCGCCAGTACCAGAATGGCATCCCGGAATCGTTCTTTTACCAATCTGAAGGCCTTAACCATCACGTCGTTTCCCTTGGACAGAGACATGCGGCCCGGATGGAAAATAATCCGCTTCCCCTTAAGCTCGGGGAAACGCTTTAACACCGGGGTAGGATCTATTCCCGGATGAAATAAGTTCAGGTCAATGCCATGATGAATTACGGTTATCTTGCGTTCGTCGCAGCCCACACTCGCCATCTCGCGCTTGATAAAATGGCTCACCGCAATGATATGGTCCCACGGAATATCCCGCGAGAGTTGCAGAAAAAGAATGTCATCCCAGGCATTATGCGAGGTCAGGATTATGGGGATACCCTTCTCCTGGCTCAGTTTGGCGAGCAGCTTGGCATGGATGGGAGTGAAATAATGCATATTATGAGCATGAATCACATCCGGCTTAAACTCCTCGATAAACCCCCTTAAAGTTTCCTCTATCTCTTCTTGCAGTAATTCAGCGTCATGCTGGAGGAGATAGCTAAGACTCATATATGGCGTTCTATGAATTTGCGCTCCGCCATACTCTTCCCGCTCAGGCATATCTTTCTCCATCCCGGTAAGCAGGCAGACCTGGTGCCCGTTCCTGACCAATTGCGACATCAGGATTGTCAAGTGCGTTTCCACTCCGCCGATGGTCGGAGGGAAAGCCCAGTGCATCTGGGCTATCCGTAAAGCTTTCTTCTCTTTCATGATTTTTTCCTCTCTTTGGTCCTGGGATAAGCAAACGAAATCATCCGATTGGGAGACAACCGGCGATGAGAACCGTTGACTACTATGGCGAGACTCCCACCTTTCTGTTTGGTCTCCCAGCGCAACTTGATCTGTTTCTGATCAATTGCCACCCAGAGAGGAGACTGCTGCCAGAGCAGACAGAATGACAGGGTTTTCCAGCCGGTCGGCAGACGAGGCTCGAAATTCAGCAGGCCCTTGGATATTCGCACTCCCCCGAAGCCCATGACCACAGCCTGCCAGGTACCTCCCAGACTGGCGGCGTGAATGCCGAGCGCCGTATTGCCATAAACGTTTTTCAGGTCGGTTATCAGTGAAGCCATGAGATATCTCCGGGCTTTAATCATATCATTGACCCGGGCGCCCATGGCTGCGTAGATCGCGGGCGAGAGCGATGACTTATGCAGGGTACGGGATTCGTAATAGCGGTAGTTGCGCTCGATTTCTAAAGCGGTAAATTCTTCGGGCCGGAGATATAAAAGCATGGCCACATCCGCCTGTTTGATATACTGGGTGCGTTCCATATCCTTGGACGGCATATCCGGCATAACCGGAATGAAGTAATCATCCATTTCCGGCAATGGCAGGTGGCGGCGCTTGAAGTATCCGTCAAACGCTTCGATTATTCCCTTCTTCCGTGGGATATACACCTGCCCGGCGAGACGCAGCCATTCCTCCGGCTCTCCGGTACGCAGTCGGATACGCTCGCTTAGTTTTTTTATGGCCAATGGTTCCCGGCTGCGCAGTACCCGGAAAAAGCGGGCCGCCATGGCCAGATTCCACTGGGCCATGCTATTGGTAAAAGCATTATTATTTACATTCTCGTGAAACTCATCCGGACCCGTGACCCCCTTAATCTCATAATATCCCCGGCGTTGGTTTAAGGTCATGCGGCTGGTCCAGAAACGCGCGGTTTCAATAAGCATTTCCAGCCCATAGCGAAGCATGAAATCTTCATCGCCGGTAGCCGTGTAATACTGATAAACCGCGAAAGCGATATCCGCGGTAATGTGATGCTCAATCTGGCCGGTGGATATTTTCTTGATAGTACCGTCCAGGTCCTTATGCCACTCCGGAGTAACCTCTTCTCCGGTATCGGCCGATTCCCACGCGAACATGGCGCCTTCATATCCCCGGGATAAAGCTATCTCCCGCGACTGGGGAAGACAATGGTAACGGTAGAGCAAAAGATTGCGCGCCACTTTAGGAAAGTTGAAAATATAATAAGGCAGTAAAAAAATCTCGGTATCCCAAAAAGAATGCCCGCGGTAACCTTCTCCGGTTAATCCCTTGGCGCCCAGGCCCAGGTCATCGTCTCCGTCATGAACCATAATCATGAGGTGGTAAAGATTGAAACGCAAGGCCCGCTCCGTATCCGGATCGCCGGCGATGCCGATATCCGCCTGCTTCCAGCGTATGGCCCAAGCCTTGGACTGCTCCCGGAGAAGCGCTTCAAATCCCTTGCGGGCCGCGCGCTGGACGTGTTCTATGTTTGTCCGTTTGACCCGGCTGGGAGCAAGTTGCCGGGAAGTATGCATGGAAATATATTTGGTCAGGCAGATAGTCTCCCCGCGTTTAAGCTGGAGCTCGAATGTCCGCCGGGGTTCATAATAATTCCGGTTGCGGCATCCCACCTCTAATAATGTGGAGTAGGCTAGCAAGGTCGCTTTTTCAAAGGTTTTAACGCAGAGATAATTTACATCCCCAGCTTTGACGACCTCCTGAATATTAACATGTTTCTTCTCGCCCTCGGTTATAATCCCCTGATTAACTATTGAGACGTCAACGTCGGAAATAACTGTCAAGGTGGCCGGAGCATCCTGGGACGTGAGATAGACACGCATGACAGAGAGATGCTTATTGACCACGGAAACAAAACGCAGGGATTGGTAGGAAAAACGCTGCTTCCCGGCATTGGCATAAATAGTCCGCCGGGTAAGCATGGCCCGCCGCATGTCCAGCACCCGCCGATGGTCCAGGATATCCATGGCTGAGACATCCAATTTTTCGCCCTCCGCGGATATGCGCAAATCAAAGGGATTAGGAGCATTAACAATTTCCGGGACCTGGGATCCCAGCCGGTCGAATACCCCGGCAAAAAAAGTCCCGGGCAAAGCTCCCCGCGGGATCTCTTCCAGAACTCCGCGGCTTCCCATATAGCCGTTTCCCAAAGCAAACTGCGTTTCCCGCACTCCTTGCAGGTCCGGCGACCAGTCGCTTTCATATATCTGCCAGCGCGCATCGGACATATAAGGATTAAAATAATCTTTGTCCCGCAATTTTTCCTCCGAAAAGATTTATTTACCGGCTAAGAGCTTGAGCATTTAGTCGATTTGAATTCTGGGCTAATTGTTCAAACTCTTAGTGCCCGTTTTTTCTGAACCGCGGCAAAAACCGGGTTTATCGCTTCTTTCCCATATCCCCAGCCCAGCAAATACAATTCCTGCCCCTCCCTTTGGCCTTATAAAGCGCCTGATCCGCTGCGGCAATCAATTCTTCGGCACTGCCGATCTTCTTCGTAAAAGTTGCCACCCCCATGGAGATCGAAATCTTGGGAGCAATCCCCGGCAACTGGACGCCGAATTTTTTAGCCCTAAAAGCTTTTTGCAGACGCTCCGCCGCCATGCCAGCCTGCTGGCTATTGGCTTCGGGAAGCACAAAGGCAAATTCGTCCCCGCCGTAACGGGCCACGGCATCCGCCTGGCGGCAGGTTTGTTTAAAAAAGCTGGAAACCTCCCGGAGTAAAATATCGCCCTTTAAATGTCCATACTTGTCATTAAATTCCTTAAAATGATCCAGGTCAATGAACAGCAGGCTGATGGGATGCTTGTACCGTTGGGAACGAATCATTTCATAACGCAGCCGCTCCTGGAAATAGCGGTGATTGAACAAGCCGGTCAGGCTGTCTTCATTGGCGAACAGAAGCAAGCTGTCCAATTCTTCGGCCGGAAGCAGTTGCAACTCCCCGGCCTGATTACTATCATTATCCAGGTAATCCAGCACCGCTACCTTCATTCCCACTTCCCGGCCGATTTTGTCGGTTAACTTGCATTTATGCGCAACAATGGTATTCCAGAACTTCTTGGCGTCCACCGGAGGGTAAAATTTATGGGTCAGCGCATAGAGTAATTCCGTGTACAACTCCTCGCCCTTTCTAACCCGCAGAGCTTCCAGGGTTGCCCATAATTCGCGCGGAACCCTTTCCGGGACTCCGGCAAAATAATCCAGCACAGCTATGTCCTTGGACATCCACCGGACAAAATCCTTCTCTTCCTGCAGAATGGATAACCGGTTGTCATTACTTTTAGGTTTCTGGTCCGGACGGTTGCTTAATTTAGATAATTTTTTTTTAGTTTGCATATTCCCCCGTAAAACCAGACACTTTTCCTGGTGGTATTTTTTCTTTCGGCGCAAGTTAAGCTTATTAGATTGTATCAATTGTCTAATTCCTCTGTCAATGCCGTTCTCCGTCATTCTTAAATGAAGAATATAAAGCTTTAAGATTCCACTTCGGAATCTTAAAGCGCGGCCAACATGCCAAATTTCTTCCTCGGGTGTCGATACGCATCAATATCCGATAATGCGTCTAACTCAATTCTCGACGCACTGCGTCAAAAATTGGGTAGGTGTAGGTTTTCACAATAAATTGACTGGGATTCTCTGATTAAATGGGACAGGTTAAAAAATTTAAAATTGAATTGACTATCCTGAATCTTAAGTAGAAAAGTATGAAATCGATTTTGAGGTATAATTATCATAGTTTTCTAAAAAATGAGTTTTCACTTAAATGGTAAAGAATGGATTGAGAAGTTGGAATATTTGCACCCCGAAGGGGTGTTGACTTTCAGGTACTGGCAGAAAATAATAAAAAAACTTTTAACGAGGCTCTAAATAATCCGACAATTACTATCTGCTTGTCAACTTATTCTGAAAACATAACCCGCTATTGAGTAAAGGGACTTTTTTTATCCCATGATGTTGCACTTGTGGTTACAATTCACCGCCAGGAAATCGCGGTAGGGACGTCTGTTACCAGACGCCCCCCGCACAGATCCTTTCTATTACCCATAAATGCTTTTAGCAATTTGAACGCCTTCAATGATACTGGC
>CBDUZI010000108.1:0-10058 GCA_965371665.1 uncultured bacterium | reverse complement strand
CACACCGACAGATACCTCGACCGCTACGCCCAGCGCAACGCCGACGAATACACCGGAGGAAGATACACCCACGGATACGCCTACCTCAACGCCGACGTATACCATGACTCCGACCTATACGCTGACCGGCACACCGACTTATACCGCAACTTTTACAGGTACGCCGACCGATACAATGACCGGCACGCCGACGTATACTATGACGCCAACCTATACCTGGACACCGACCCATACTCCGACCTCGACCATTACCCCGACTTCGACAGAAGTAATCTTTTCGCCCACCATCACACCAACATATACAGCGACGCCGACCAATACAGGCACATATACTGTAACCCAGACAGCCACGCCGACGTCAACTTCAACGGCCACTCCGACCAGTACCCCAACGTGTACCTCAACTGCCACTCCGACCGGTACGCCAACGTATACCCCAACCGACACACCGACGGCTACGGTCACCCCGACCGGTACGCCAACGAATACCCCCACCGACACCCCGACAGCTACGGCTACGCCGACCGATACCCCAACCGGTACGCCAACCAATACCTCGACCCCTACGCCGACCGTAACCGGAACCTACACCATAACTTCAACCAGTACGCCAACATCTACGAGTACACCGGGAGATACGGTTACCTTTACAGTGACTCCCACGGCTACCCCGACCTTGACAGCGACTATGACTTTTACGCCTTCGTCAACGTCAACTTTTACTCCCACTTTTACCGCGACCATAACCATGAGTCCCACGCGAACCGTAACGCCGACGGTTTCACCCTCATCTACAGCTTCGCCGACATTTACCATAACTCCGACCTATACGCATACCCCGACGATTACTTCTACTTTTACCGTTACCCCCACTTTAACCATAACCACGACCAGGACTATAACCCCGACCATTACCCAGACCGCGACTCCCTCGCTTACGGTTACCCCTCCCTTCACGGATAGAATATTTTTTGAGACTCATTTGGAAACCAAGGTAATTACTCCCTATGGCAGGGATTTCCGAACGCTGAGAATTTATTTCAAGTCCCTGGAGACGGAACAAAATATCCGGGTGCGGATTTTCAACTTACATAATAAAGAGGTAATAAAACTGGATATTCAAAATATGGGGAATAGATATCTGGCAGAATGGGATGGCCGGGATCAAAATAATCAAATTAAGCAGGGGATATATATCTACCAGATAGAGGTCAGGGGCAAGGCCTATAATGGCACTTTTGTAATTGCCAAATAGTTTTGGTTGCGGAGTCATTCCGAGCGCAGCGAGGAATCTCTAACAGTCCTTTTAAATTTAACGTTCTCGTGGAGATTCCTCGCTAACGCTCGGAATGACAAACACGGGAAGTCCGCTAAAAATGGCTTGCCGCAACAGAAACTATTTTAAGCAGGATATAGTGTAAGTCGAGGGGATGCTTATGAGCAGACGGCCCATAGTATTGCACCGGCGGATGGGGGGGGTATTTTACCCTGGTAATTTTACTTGGTGCGGTACTGGGGGCTGGCGGCGCGGGATATGTTTTTGATCAATGGTGCCGGCAGATGGTACGGGAGCGGGCCGGCAGTATTTGGTGGCCGGAGGAGGTGGTAAAGGCCGGGCCGGCCGGGCGCTTCACGCCGCTCTGGGACGCACTGCCGATATCCGGCGCCGGCAATAAGGCTTTATCTCTGAAAAAACCATCTCAGTATGAAATAGTTTCAGTGCCAGCTCTAATGGCCAGTCAACTAATTCGCCTGCCGGGCTTGGAGTTCCTGATCTGGTATGACCAGCTTAGAAGAATTTATTATTTTTGGGAACATCCTGCCAAAGCCGGTTTCTATCCTTCCCAAATGGTGGCTGACCTCGAACGGGTGAAGGACGGATCCGAAGGCCGGGTTAGATTGATTCCGGCCGCTTTTCCGCTGGGCAAATATCAATTGACTGGAAAAAAATATCTCTTCTGCTTCGATATGACGAAGAGTTGGGCACGCTTTAGCCGGCTTTGCGCAGTGATGGGAATACCTTTGGTTTTTCTGCTAATCTTTTTAGTATGGCTGATCACGCTGGCCCAGGGAAGAAGCATAGCCAAAGCGATTCACGGAATCGACAAAAACCTGAAAGATGTTTTCATGGGTAATTACGATATTAAGTTTGAGGCGCGTGAATTTACATTTACTCAGCAGGTCGCCAATATCATGAATCAAATGTTCTATTTTTTCAATCAAAACCTTAAACAGCGTGAGATTAAGCACCAGCGGGATATACTGACCGGTTTATATACAAGACGCTACCTCCTGGATGCCATGGAAAAAGAGATCAAACGCACGAAACGCTATAATCACGCCCTGTCCTTTATACTGATAGATATAGACCATTTTAAGCTTTTTAATGACACCTATGGTCACCTGCTGGGAGATAAAGTGTTGTCCCAAACCGCCCGGGTATTCAAGCAGGAGACTCGAGATACGGATATTGTCGGCCGGTATGGCGGGGAAGAAATAGGAGTTATCCTCTCTGAGACGATGATCAAGGAGGCCATGGTGGTAGCGGAAAAATTGAGGAAGTTGGTGGAAATATCCAAGTATACTTATAATGGGAAAACCGTAAACGTTACCATAAGCATGGGGGTAACTTCATTTATAGGCGGAGAAGAGGATACGGTGCAAGGCATAATTCAACGGGCGGATGAAGCATTATATGAGGCCAAGAGAAATGGAAGAAATCGAGTCTGCCGGCGTATTTGAAATTCAATTCCTCGTATTTAGCCGTTCATTATCATTCAAGTACTAAAGTCGTAATGAGGATTAGACACTGCCTTTATAGACCCCGGCTTCCGCCGGGGTGACGTCTTGGCCGTCATTCCGGCATGGTTTTAGCCGGAATCCAGGAAATAAATATTATAGCCGAAAGCTAATATATTACAATCCCTCTAAGAGTCCCCGGTATTACGTAAATAAATTCCATTAATATATCATCCCATTATCAAGAATGTTAAAACTTGAAGTTGCAAAAGGGTAATTTTTGTGGTACAATTATTTTGTTAAATATCCGGGAATTTATTTATGGAGTCTGCCATGAAAAATTTTCTTAAAATAAAATTTTTTTTATGCACTATGACTTTTTTTCTAGGTGTTTTTACTGTGCAGGCAGAACAAACTGATTATGGCAGCGCCGGCGGGACCGGGATTTTGTTTAAACTTCCCGTAGGCGCGCGGGGCACGGCTATGGGAGGAGGATTAGTTGCCAATACCCAGGGTGTGGAATCAATGGTCTGGAATCCGGCTGGCCTGACATCCGGCAGCCAACACGAGATTTTTGCGGATTACACGAGTCTTTATGAGGATATGAACGCGGCTGCTCTGGGTTATAGCTGTCAAATGCCCTGGATTTCCCTGGGAGTGTTGATCAGCTATTTCGGATACGGCGCTATCGAGCGTTTTGACGTGGACGCCTACCACAACCCCATTCGCACCAATCAAAGTATCGAGCCGTTTAGCTTGATTGCGGAACTGGGAGCGGCCAAGTCACTCAGTCCGGCCATGAGCCTGGGCGTCACGACTAAATTCATGCAGGAAGATTTAGTGGATAAGAAGTTTTACTTTCTGGCCTGGGATGTGGGATTACAGGTTGTCACAGGTCTGGAAGGCCTGCGAGTGGGTGCGGCAGTAAAAAATCTCGGCCAGAAGAAGTTTGCGGATTTCTCCCTGCCCCTGCTGACGCAGATCGGGGCGGCATATAAAATTCCGCTGGAATTTTTCCAGCCGGATGAGCTGGTCATTACGCTGGACGGAATGCTGCCGCAGGACCAGGCGTTGAAAGGCGCTTTGGGGCTGGAGTACAACCTGCTCGAAATAGTAAGTATACGCGCGGGATATCAAACCAGCGACGCGCGCATGTCCGGGGACTTTCTGACCGGCTTTTCCTTTGGGATGGGGATCAAATTCATGGAGTATTCAATGCATTACGCGTATTTGCCGGACGCATTGATCGGCGATGGTCACCGGATAACCTTGCTGGCGCAGTTCGGACCTCGCGGTGAGCCCGGGCGTAAAGGCCGTGAGACTAAGAAGAAAAAGCAGGGCAAATATCTGTATGATTATCTTAAATAGTATCTGTTGCGGAAAGGTTGTTTTCTGGCGAATTTTCCGTGTTTTGTCATTCCGAACGGAGTGAGGAATCGCCAAGCGACCTGATAATTCAGGCGTTTTCGTGAGATTCCTCACTCCGCTCGGAATGACAAACGTAGTAGAACACGCTTTCCGTATCTGGAACTAAAGGCTAAGGAGGCGGTTCATATGAAAAAAATGAAATGGCTTCCAGCGTTATATTGCTTGATAGGGCTGGGTTTATTAAGCTGGGGTGCGGTGGTGCCGGCTTGGGGAGCCATTCCTAATATAAATAACATTGACGGTCAGGCGGCCTTGGGTGGAATTACGATTATTTATATCGATCAAACCAACAATATTACCATAGACGGGAATAACGCGGGTTCTTTCAATGCGGTTACCCTTACCGTTGACGGGGCGGACGCGGCTTATACCACCTCGAATTCCGCGGGTAATTTCAATACTACTTTTAATACTTCCGCTTCTGCCATCTTCAAGCAGGTGCGCGTCCGGGCGCAAGAATCTACCTCTGACGCGCAACGCATCCTGGTTGATGTTATGCCTCCGAATACTCCGAATATCCGCTGGCGGCTTCCTCAGGACCAACCATGCATGGCCTCAAATCTTTCCCGCATTTATACCGACTCGATATCGGATGTGGGAGGAGCCGGTATAGACTGGAGCCGGTGCTATATCACGGTTTCCTCGGTTAGTGGATCAACATCAGACAGCGGCGGAGTGCTGGATTTTAATCCTAATAGCGGTTATCCCGGCGCGCCCGGCCACGAATTCGATACCGGCACAATTCACAACCTCTTTGTCAGGGTTTATGATATGGCGGGCAATTCCAGTACTGACAATGATAGTTTCTGCTTTAACGGCGATGCGCCTGTGCCGCGTATCCGGTGGGAATCGCCCAACCGGGGTTACCCGCCTTCATATTATGTGGGTCAGGGTTTAACCCGCATCTGGGCTGATTGTGGTTGCTCCTTTTGCAATCCTACTCCTATAATTAATTACGCTGCTTCAACTATGAGTGTTTTGCCTTTGCCGGCTCCGAACGCGGGAAGTAAAGCTGATGGAGATGGATTTATTGACTGGCAGATAATCCCTCCGCCTGTTTACCATACTAATTTTACCAACGGCACGCTATATACAGTCACGGTTTATGTAGAAGATATCCACGGCGAGAGCGGCATGGACACGCGCCAGTTCATGAAAGATGAAGATTGTCCGATTATCGGGAATATCCAGGTTATAAATGCGCTCATGAGTCCGGTTGATCTTGCGAATGATGATATTGTAATGCGCGGTTCGCAGATGAGAACACCTTATTACTTTATTTCGGATATCACGGATTTACCCAATGATTGGGGCGGACATACCTCGCTGAATGGTTCCGGTATTTCCTATGACGGCTATGCACCCTCGAGTATAGGCATTTTAGAGGAAGACGCGGGCTCGGTCAGCGGAAGCCTTAACTATACGGCGTTGGGTCTGCAAAATTACCAGGGACGCTTCATAGTGCCCGGCACCCACTCGCCGGAAAGCGGAGTGCATTGGCTGAGGAACTGGGCGCGGGATTGGGCATATTATGGAAATACCGATCACGAGGATTACGCAGAAGCCAGGTTCCTGGTGGATGATATCCCGCCGCAGGTGAATAACGTGCAATTGCCCCTGATTCCAAATGACTTTGTTGTCACCGATTCAATCTATATAAAAGCCTATGACCTGTCGGTTTATCCCGAAAAAATCTCGGTAACGGCCCAGGACCAGCCTGAGGACAGAAATCCTGTTCATGGCACCAGCTTTCCCGACCGCCTTGATTGTAATCTGTCCACGGTCAAGCTGATAAATCCGGACGGCGCGGAGTACAGCCTGGACTCGAACAACAACTGGGTGCGCGATGGCAGTGACTTAAATAATATTTTTGATACTTTTATTACTCCAGGCAATCCGGTGGCTATATTTCCCTATCCGGACTTCGGCGGCAACACGATTGACGGCCGGCATACCATCGCGATTCATTTGCAGGATCAAATTACCGCCAACTTCGGCTCGCCTAATGTCAGAGATGCCTCCTACTATTTTTACAATGATGTCAGTCTGCCCCACCTGGTATCCTTTTTTTCCACCATACCGTTTCCCGGGTCCTATACTTCCAGCTTTCCTGATGTTCAGGCTACCATTATGGACCCCAATCTGCGGGACGGCTCGCCCGGCTCAGGCCTTGACCTGGATGCTTGCCAAGTTGAGGTTTACACCGGCCTGAATAATGCCAGTGTCCAGCCTTCGGAATACGGAGAACTTCACTTGCCCCCGCCTTTTACCGGGCACCGGGGGCAGCTCTTGGCTGAGGAGGAGTATGCGGAAATTTTTCTGGTCAGCGATATTGACCAGGCGGTCAGGGATTATCACAGCTGGAGTGAATCTGAATACCCCACAGTACGGAAATGCTATGTTTATGTGACCGCCAAAGTAATTGATTCCACCAACGGAATTGAGGTGGATGGTTTAACGCCTGGGGAGAAGTACATGGTGGGATGGAAAATACCCTCTGTTCAATCCCATGATGGTATGGCAACCATTGGCGCCACTCCTAACCAGGCTGTAACCCGGGACGGATTTTATTTCATGAATTTTTACGTGGCCGACGCGGCAGGCAATACCGGCCAGATCGACAGCATAGCTTTCAATTATATTTCCGCGGGCGGACTTATTACTCTTACCGCGGATCCGCAGCTTATCCTGGCGGACGGTATCAGCGAATCGGTTATTACGACTTCTCCGATTTATTTAGGCGACAGCCCCGGAACAGTAGTCAGCGATGGAACTCTGGTAACGGTTTCTTCCTCTCTGGGAGACATTATCAGCGCGGATGCGGATGCGATCCTGCCGGGCATGCAAGTTATGACTCTGGAAGGAATCGCGGCTTTTATAGTGCGGAGCAGGCATAGCGAGGACGGCAAAGCAACGCTCCGGGCCAGGACAGCTTCCGGCTTTGCGAACAGCGGCGATGTCAATAATCAGTTGGAAATGATTCTGGCGAATATGGCGGATATGCGGGTTGAAGTCAGGCCGGCTATGGAGAAAATGACGGCGGAATATAAAATTATGGGGCGGGTTAATTTCATAAATAATCTGGTAAGCGGTATTGATAAAATTTCCGGCGGGAACCGGGATGCCGGGCGCGGTTTTATCCAACGTGATATTTATCAATAATACGCCCATTCCGCTGCCCTCCCTGGCGGGGCAGACTCTTTCTTTCATTATGCCTCTCACTCTGGCGGCCGGCAGTCTCCTGGAGATTCTGCTTCCCGAAGAAGCAGGCCTGGTAAATCCTGCTTATGGTCATTATAATCTGGAAATCCATAGTACTCAGAATCACGGGCCGGAAAGCCTCCCTTATGATATCCTGCTGTTTATCCCGGAGGCGGAAGTTATTCCGGCGCCTAATCCCAGCTCTATTGGACGGGTGCGTTTCTTCTTTAATCTGGACGGTCCGGCCCGGGTGGAGCTTTTAGTTCTGAATATTTTAGGGGATAAAGTTTCACGCGTAGTTGAGCATTACGGAGCTGCCAAGAAGGGGGAAGTGCTGAATTGGAATACCCAAAACATTGGTCCGGGCATTTATTGGGCATTAGTGACTATCCATTATAATGACGGACGCGTGGTAAAAATAAAAAAGAAGAAAATAGTTATTATTAAGTGATTATGTAGGGGCGGTTTTTTTTAAACCCGCCCTTACTTTATTGAGTTCCCCCTTTTCAAAAAGGGGGATCAAGGGGGATTTTGCAAATAATAAATCAGGGTAGTTCAATTAGGTTGACAAATAAGCCTAAAATCAATATAATTATTTTGTGAGATATTCGGCAGTAATTTAGGGGTATAATATGAAAAATTGTTTTATAATATTGTTTTCTGCCTTTCTTTTTATACCTTTACTTTATTCTATGTCTTTTTCTGAACAAAAGGATTTTGGCAGCTCAGGAGGAACCGGGATTTTATTTAAGCTTCCCATAGGGGCGCGGGGTACTGCTATGGGAGGAGGATTAGTTGCCAATACCCAGGGTGTGGAATCAATGGTCTGGAATCCGGCCGGACTGACATCCGGCAGCCAACATGAGATTTTCGCGGATTACACAAGTCTTTATGAGGATATGAACGCGGCTGCTCTGGGTTATAGCTGCCATACGCCCTGGATTTCCCTGGGCGCTTTGATCAGCTATTTCGGATACGGCGCCATCGAGCGTTTTGACGTGGACGCCTACCACAACCCCATTCGCACCAATCAGAGTATCGAGCCGTTTAGTTTGATTGCGGAACTGGGAGCGGCCAAGTCCATCAGTCCGGCCATGAGCCTGGGCGTAAGTACTAAATTTATGCAGGAAGATTTAGTGGATAAGAAATTTTACTTTCTGGCCTGGGACGTGGGATTACAAGTTGTCACGGGTTTGGAAGGCCTGAGAGTGGGTGCGGCAGTAAAAAATATCGGCCAGAAGAAGTTTGCTGATTTTTTCCTGCCCCTGCTGACGCAGATCGGGGCGGTCTATAAAATACCGCTGGGATTTTTCCAGCCGGATGAGATGGTCCTTACGCTGGACGGGATGCTGCCGCAGGACCAGCCGTTGAAAGGCGCGCTGGGCCTGGAATATACCCTGCTCGAGATAGTAAGTATTCGCGCGGGATATCAAACCAGCGATGCGCGCATGGCCGGTGACTTTCTGACCGGTTTTTCCTTTGGGATGGGGATAAAATTCATGGAGTATTCAATGCATTACGCGTATTTGCCAGACGCATTGATCGGCGACGGTCACCGGATAACCTTGCTGGCGCAGTTCGGTTCCCGCGGGGAGCCGGGACGTAAAGGCCGTGAGACGAAGAAGAAAAAGAAGGGCAAATATCTGTATGAATATCTTGAAAAATAGAGGGTGATTTTCATGAAAAACTTGAAATGGTTTACCGCGATATATTGCCTGATGGGGCTGGGTTTATTAAACTGGTGCGGACCCGCTCCGGCTTGGGGAGCAACCGTTCCCACCATAACCTTCATTGATGCCCAGGCGGCTGGCGGGGGCACGCTTTATATAGATCACGCTAATAATATTTCTTTGGATGGGACAGGGGCTGGTAATTCAAATACTGTTCATATTGAAGTGGATGGAGTAGAAGTACAGACTGTGGTCTCCGATGGTGGAGGTGATTTTAATTGTAATTTTAATGCCCCGGATATCGATGCGGCTCAAGTAGTTCGCGCATGGGTTGTAGCAACGAAATATTCCAATGAACAAGATATTATTGTAGATACGGACGCTCCGGATTTGCCGGATATACATTGGCAAGCTCCCCCGGACGGCGCTTTTGTGGGTCCGAATCTATCCCAGATCCGGGCCGCAGTCAATGATACCGGCGGTTCAGGGATTGATTGGAGTGTCAGCACGCTGGTATTAGGTCCCGCGGTAGCGCATACCAATTCGAATGGCGGAGGAAATATATATTTCAACCCCACGAACGGGTGGCCGGAGAGCGACGGTTCGGATGACAAGGATTTCACGCACAACACGATTTATACCATCACGGCTACTATTTATGACCAGGCAGGAAATGTAAGGGTTAA
The DNA here is from genome assembly GCA_965371665.1 of uncultured bacterium. Lineage (GTDB taxonomy): Bacteria > Oederibacteriota > JAAXVQ01 > JAAXVQ01 > JAUVAV01 > JAUVAV01. Next base: position 334 of record CBDUZI010000108.1, on the reverse strand, counting down.
TACAGGTCAGTTTACCTTCGACTACGTAGGTCCAAGCATAACCACGGTGAATTGGCAGAACCCGGTGAACGGGCCATATGTGGGGCCGAACCTGTCGGAGATCCGGGCCGCGGTGAGCGATGCCTTGTCAGGCGTAGACTGGGGAAACAGTACGCTGGTATTGGGTCCGGGCATAGCGCATAGTAATTCAAACGCAGGAGGAATTATATATTTCAACCCCACTGGCGGGTGGCCGGAGAGCGACGGTTCGGATGACAAGGATTTCACGCACAACACTACATATACGATAACCGCCACGATTCAGGATGATGCCGGGAATGTGAGCGTGAACAAC
>CBDUZI010000107.1:0-10061 GCA_965371665.1 uncultured bacterium | reverse complement strand
AGTTATATAAAAATGCAATTTAATACGCAGATTAGCTTTTTCAACGCTGTTAAGTTCGACATGCTCCTAAGTCGTCCTGAAATCCTTGATCTCGATTTGCAGCGTGGATTTTCCGTTCCAGGTGTTTTCCCCTACATGGCCGGCAATTTCCAGAGGAATATCCGGACGCAGTTCCCCGGCCCGCCCGCCCAGGCCGAAGCCTATGGCTTCAATGCTGCCGTCTTTTCTTTCATCAATCAGCCGGAGTTTTAGATGCTTTTCCTTGACCACCCGGGGAGGCGCGCTAAGCCGGAGGCGGTTTATAGCCAGAACCGGTCTGGAATTCCCGCAGCCGTAAGGTTCCAGACTTTTTAATTCCCGGACTAAACGCGCCGAGATACTCTTCAGATCGGTCCGGGCATCGATGTTAATGGCGGGTTGCAGATGTTCCGGCAATAATTCCAAACCAGCCTGTTGTTGCAGCCCGTTTTTAAATTTTTTCAGGTTATGGGCCGGCATACTGACACCGGCCGCCATGGCATGTCCTCCCCATTTTTCCAAGAGGCCGGACATACGGCTTAAGGCGGCATGTAAAGAAAACCCGGCAATACTCCTTCCCGAGCCTTTCAACTTCCCCTCGTTTTCAGAAAGAATAAAACAAGGACGGTGATATTTTTCACATATTCTGGAAGCCACCAGCCCTAACACTCCCAGGGGCCAGTCAGCCCCTACCGCCACAATCGCCGGCGATTCCTGATCCTCTTTTTGCAACCCCTCCTCAACCTCGGTTCTGATCTTTTGTTCGAGATTTTGGCGCCGGCTGTTTTCACTATCCAGCCCATTAGCCAGTTGTTCGGCCTCCAGCATATCTCCGGTTAAAAGCAGTTCGAGGCTGTGTCCGGGGTCTCCCATACGGCCGGCGGCATTAAGCCGGGGCGCCAGGCGAAAAGCGATATCCGTGGAATTAATGGGGTTGGGTCCCAGGCCGGACGCCGCGATCAAAGCACGTAATCCCATCCGTCCGCCGCGATTAATCATTGCCATTCCGGCCCGGGTCAATAACCGGTTTTCACCGAATAAGGGGACTACATCCGCCACCGTCCCCAAAGCTACCAGGTCAAGATGCCGGCGTAAATCTTCAGGATTTTCCTCGCCCAACGCGTCCGCCGCCGCCCGAACCACTTGGAAAGCCACTCCGACTCCGGCTAAAATCTGAAACTCCTCCGGCCCGGCAACTTGTGGATTAACTATTACATCCGCCGGAGGCAGCGACTCCGCGGGTTGATGATGATCGGTTATTAAAACCTTGAGGCCGGAATTCCCGGCCAGTTCGATCTCCGTTATTGCCGTGATCCCGCAATCCACAGTAACCAGCAGACCCGCATCCATCGCGACCGCGGCTTGTACGGCTTTTTGGTTCAACCCGTAACCATCGGCCATACGGTTAGGCAGGAAGACTTTATACCGGCCGTGGCGAACATTTATGAATTCCGCCAATAAAGCGGCCGCCGTTATCCCATCAACATCATAATCTCCGAAAATCACGATCAATTCTTTCCGCCGGATAGCCTCCGCCAGCAAGCGGCCGGCGTCCACGGTTCCCGGCAAATCCCTAAAATCCTTAAAACGCGTTTCCGCGGGATGTAAAAAACCGGGAGCCGAAAACTCGTCCAACCCCCGCTGAATTAGGATTGAGGCAGTAAGGGGAAGTATGCGCAATTGGCTGCTGAATGAGTTTACTTTTTCCAGCGGCAGGTCAGGAGGCAACAACCATTTTTTTGACAATGCTTTTCCTTTCCAGGATGCGTAATCAAAAAGGGCGGCCACAGAGGGCCGCCCCTACAACTGCCGGTTATGTTCTAGCGAACGGTTAATCTGCTGCGAATTCAAAGCGACGACTGGATGGAAGCCATCCGGAAAGATAAGGTAAGCAACATTTCCGCCACATGATACATGCCAATTAAACTATCCTGGTGCGTATTCTGTCTCTCGGTTAACCGGCGACTCTTAAAAACTCCTCATAAGACGTCAGTCCGTTGATTACTCTTTGGGCTACCAGACTTCGCAGCGAAGTATAACCCGGTATATCTTCTATGGCTTTCTTGATAACTGCCGCAGACTGACGGTTAATGATGGCTTCCCGGACATTCTCTGCCAGGGGAATAATTTCAAAAACCGCTTGCCGGCCCCTAAACCCGGTCTGAGAACATTGCGCACAACCCCGGCCCCGGTATAAAACTGTTTTCTTACCGCCGCCTATCCCCAGAAACTTGGTAATTTCCGGGGAGGCCTCATGAATCTCTTTACATTTGGGGCAGATCACCCTGACCAGCCTTTGGTTGACAATCGCGGTCAAGGCCGAACCCAGTAAATATGGCTCGATGGCCATATTCATCAAATATTGCACAGCCGCCGCCGGATTATTCGCATGCAGGGTGGAAATAACCAGGTGGCCGGTAGGCACGGCATCCAGAATCATCCGTGAGGCTTCCGCATCCTGCATTTCCCCTACCAGCAGGATATCGGTATCTTGTTCCAGCATGGCCCGCACGCCGTTAGCATAGGTCATACCCCGTTTCTCATTAACCACTACCTGATTAATTCCCGGCAGAGAATAATCCACCGGCTCATCCACGGCAGAAACGTTTTTAGTCGGTTGGTTCATCGAATTAAGCGTAGCATACGCCGCAGTAGATTTCCCGCTGGCTTTAGGACCGATAATTAGAATCAAACCGTAGGGCTGCTGCAGTACTCTCCGATAAAGTTCAAGCTGGGATGGTTCCATCCCCAGTTTCTCGATATTTAGAATAGCATTTTCTAAGTTCAACATATGCATTACTACTTTTTCTCCCCACATGGTAGGCGAGATCAAAATAGATATGGAAACATCCTTACCGGGAATCTTCAACTTCAACCTCCCGTATTGAGCAGCGGCCTTCCCCTGGGTGTCCATTTCCGCCATAGTTTTCAGCTTGGTCGCCAAGGCGTTGGCCAGCGTACGCGGCGGAGATTGCACTTCCTGGAGAACACCGTCAATCCGCCAGCGAATGCGGAAACTTTTTTCATAAGGTTCAAAGTGAATATCTGTGGCTCCGGCCTTATTAGCCTCTACCAGGACATTCGTAAGAAAATTAATAACCGGCGTGTCCCCTCCCATCGCCTTGGCCGGCGGCGCAGCCGTAATTGGTTCCGGTTCCGGCATAACGGCTTTGGGCGCAGCCGCGGCGGATCTGGCCGTTTCGGTGGCCGCCGGAGATATAGCCGGCATGCCGGCCATGGGTGCGGCGCCGAAGTCTTCGTCCGCGCCGGAAGCTTTTACCAACTCCCCGGTATCCGCTTCCTGGAATCCGAAATATTTATCCAGCGCCGTCTTAATTTCGGTTTCCGATGACAATCGGAGCTCCAGATCACAACGAGTAGCCAGTTTAATATCGTCCGTTACAAAAACATTAGTCGGTTCCGCCATGGCCAAAAGAAGGGTATTACCTTTTTTTCCCACGGGGATAACGTGCTGGGACCGCATAAGCTGTTCCGGAATTAGTTTCATAAGCGCAGGAGACATCTTAGGCCGGTCGTCCAGCGCTAAATACGGCACATTCATTTGATTTCCCAAAAAGGCCATGAGAACTTCCAAAGAAACATAACCTTTCCTCACTAAAACCTGTCCGACCTTTTCACCTGTGGTTTTTTGTTCCCGCAGACATTCCTGGAGCTGTTCCTCTGTGATGATATCCTCATCCAGCAGCATTTCTCCAATCCGATGGCCTTTAGCAGTCGCCATGCTCAATCCTCCCGAATATTTTCATTAGTATCCAGTATCTTATTCTCCTCCAAAAAGTCCAAACAATCCTTTTTTCTTATCGGATTTTTTCATTTCCCCTTCGTTGTCCTCCGCCGGGCCGGACTCAATTTCCGGATATTCATCCTGTCGGTCTCGTGCTAAATCGCGGTGCTGGGAGTGATCATGCCGAACCGGCATCTTGACTTCCGACTGCTCCTTGGTATATTGAGTAATATCAGATTCAGAGAGCCCGGAATTGGGGGTAATCTTAATAGCCTGTTCTTTCCCGGTCTCCAAATCAGTGGCAGATACCCGGACGATTCCATTGGCGTCCACATCAAAGCATACTTCAATCTGGGGTATTTCCCGGGGTGCCGGAGGAATGCCTACCAGATCAAAAGTCCCGATTAATTTGTTATCCGCGGCCATGGGTTTCTCCCCCTGGTACACCTGAATCCTTACAAAGGTTTGATTATCCTTGGCAGTAGAAAATACTTCTTGCTTGCGTACTGGAATTGTGGCGTTCTTATGAATAATTTTGGACATCATTCCGCCCTCGGTTCGTATGCCCAAGGAGAAAGGAGTAACATCTAAAAGTAAAATATCCCGGATATTCCCCTTCAAAACCGAGGCCTGAATGGCTGCCCCGGCGGCCACAGACTCATCCGGATTCACTCCCGGATAAGAGTCCTTGCCGAACAGACGGCGTACTACTTCTCTTACTTTAGGCATGCGCGTCATTCCGCCGACCAATACAATTTCATCGATACTATTAGGGCGTAAGCCGGAGTCCTCCAAGGCGAGTTCACAAGGCTTAAGTGAATTCTGAATTAGATCTTTGGTCAGTTCCTCCATTTTAGACCGTGTCAGCTTGGCGGATAAATGCTTGGGGCCCGAAACATCGGAAGCAATAAAGGGCAAGGTTATTTCCGCCACGGTTTTCTCGGAAAGCTCGCATTTGGCTTTTTCCGCCACTTCTTTTAAACGTTGCAGCGCAATGCGATCCTCCCGAAGATCAATTTTTTCTCGGTTTAAAAAATCGTTTATCAGCCATGCGATTATCCGCTGGTCAAAATCATCGCCGCCCAGATGCGTATCGCCGGAAGTAGCCTTCACTTCAAAAACACCGTTGCCCAGTTCCAGAATACTAAAATCAAAAGTTCCGCCCCCCAAGTCATAAATGGCGATTCTTCGCCGGGTTTTACGGTCAAAACCCGACGCCAACGACGCGGCGGTAGGTTCATTAATAATACGTAAAACCTCAAGCCCGGCGATTTTCCCGGCATCCTTAGTCGCCTGACGCTGGCTGTCATTAAAATATGCCGGGCAGGTAATAACCGCCTTTTCAATCTTCTCACCGAGAAAAATTTCGGCATCCCGTTTAATCTTGCCTAAAATCAAAGCCGAAATCTCAGGGGGAGAATAATCCCGGCCGCGAATCTTTACGCGCAAATCTCCATTAATCGCCGAAACCAGTCCGTAGGGCACCAATTCCCTGTCATTCCTCAAAGAAGGATCATCCAGTTTTCTCCCCATAAATCTTTTAATCGAAAATACCGTAGTCTCAGGGTTGATTACTTCCTGCCTTTTAGCGGGTTCGCCCACTATTATATCGCCGTTTTTCATAAAACTGACCACCGAGGGCGTAGTCCGCATTCCTTCCGCGTTGGGAATAATCACCATTTCGCCGTCCTGCATTATAGCCGCACAGGAATTGGTAGTCCCGAGGTCAATACCGATAATTTTTGACATAACAAGCAACCTTTCATGTTTTACTAATTGGTATCTGTCGTGGAAGCGTATTTTCTAAAAGAATTGTCATACTCGAATGCTCTTATCGGGTATCCAGTGACTTTTAAGCTTTTAAAATCAAAGCCGCTGGATTCCCGCTAAAGGCATGCGGGAATGACATAACTCCAGTAATAAGCAAACACTCTTTCCGCAACAGGAACTATTTAATTAATTCGTCCAGACGGCGAAGCGTACGCTGGATTTCCTGATCCTTGGGGTTTGAATTTTTCACCTGGTTGAAAAACAACCGCGCCTCATCAAACTTCTTAAGTTCTACCAGGCATAATCCCAGGTTATAAACCGCCTCGGAAAATTTCGGCCACAAGTGGACCGCCTCCCGGAATTTAATGAGAGCCTTGGCTTTTTGCCGGTTAAAAAGCACTACCCCGGCATTAAAGCGCAGCAACGCGGCCTGCCACTGCTCTTTCTGTTTTTTCTGAAAAAACAGAAACTTGCGTTCCCCGGCTTTCTTTTTTACCGGACTGTAAATCTGAAAGTTATACAATTTTCGCCGTTCGGGATCGGATAAGCACTGAAAGGCTTCTACTACTTTGGCGGTCATTACATGCGACCACTCTTCCCGGTCTGAATTATGATCCGGATGGTATTTATACAACAGCATACGGTAGGCGGTTTCTATCTCCTCCTTGACGGCGGCGGGATAAACCTCTAATATTTCATAGTAATTTTGTTCGTTCACTTGACTGCGCTCCTATTAAAACTTGGCTCCGGTAATGCGATAGACCTCCAGCAATTCCGCGCTGTCCGGCAATTGCAGTTCCTCGATCTTTTCTCCTCTGACCAGATTAGTTACCTTTTGAAAAATATCCCCGGCCACCATAACTACTGAAAACGGCTGGCTGCTCATCTTGCGGGTAAAATCCAGATAATCCCTGATAACTTCCATGGGAAGCAAGCCTTGGGAAGTCATGAGCGATCCCTGAACTTCCCCCGCTGTCACTCCCAGTGAAACATAAAGCGGTTGTTCATTTTTCCTGACCCGTTCCTTATTTAACCTCGCCAGGTTTTTTTGCATATTTACCGCGGCCAAGACAGCCCGTTGGTCATCATCGGCATGCGGACTGGGAATTCCGAAAACCGCCATAAAAATGTTTTCCGAAAATTTGTAAACTTGCCCGCCGTACTCAAACAGCGTAGTCATAAAATTCCGAAAATACATCTCTAAAACATCGAACATGGCGGCGGCATCCTGGGTACTGGTTTGCTGGACTAAATAGCTCAAATCAGCAAACAATACCGTAACCCTAGACCGAGAAGCCTTTTCCCCCGCCAAGACCAGGGCGTTAGTATCGACAAAACGTTCCTGAGCTTCCTTACATATATACAGTTGAAAAGCTTCCTTGATCTTTTCAACTTCCTTCAATTCATCCGCCACCACATCGAAAGCGCCTTTAATCTTAACCTTTTCCTTTAAATCCTGAACCATCAAGTTGAAACATTCCGTCAACAAACCTATCTCATCCCGGCTGTGCACCTCGGCGGTTACTCCCAAATCCCCCCGGGCTACCCGGGCCATGGCTGCGGTTAAATTTCCGATCGGCTTGCTAACTGTCTTCGAAAGCCAGAGCGCACCGCCAAAACCCAGAATCAGCATGCCAAAAGTTAAGAGAATATTCCTGATTTTCGCCAGCATGATTTCGCGTTCCAACGCCAGTAATGAAAATCGCAGATTCACTGTGGCGACCCGCTTATTTTCCACAATAATATCGCCGGAAATTCTGGCGGTAGAACCCGGCGGAAAAGTATGCTGGGTCATCCGCTTCAAGGATTCAGGACTAACTTCGATTCCTTCCAGTGACGGATCCAGGGCCGCTGCGGTGGCCGAATTCAAGGTAAAAACCTTCACTTCACCGTCTTGGGCTAGAATTGAAATATAGAGTATATTGGAGTCCAGGTTGCGAACTACTTTTATAAATTCACGAAAAACCGGCCAAGCTACTTTTTCACCCGCCAAGGGTTCGATTAACTTAAGTGCCGCTATCATATTGGCGGTATCGGTCATCCGCTTGTCCATTTCCATATGTTTTACGCGTTCTTCCTGGAATATGGAAAAATAAGAGACCACGCCCATAATTAAAACTATTAAAACCAGAACCAGCAGGGTGATTTTATGGACTAATCCAAACTTGGCGTTGGGTTTGCTGTTTGTCATAATAATATTCGCCTTTTACTGCGGAAGGTATGTAAAGGCATAAATACTCCGGTCGAAAGAACCTACCACCAGCACTCCGTTGGAGATAATCGGCGAAGAGTTAACCATGCCGCCCGTCGTATACTTCCATTTCCGGCCGCCCTTTTTAGCCTGCAAGGCATATATCGTATCGCCGGAGCCGATATAAACCATACCATTGAATTCAACAGGCGAAGAGAGAATCTTGCTTTTTAATTTAGCTTTCCAAATAATTCCGCCGGTTTGCTTATTAAGCGCGTAGAGATTCTTATCATTGGAGCCGACAAACAGATATTTTCCGGAAAGGCAGGGGGCTGAGGAAACCCATCCCTGGGCCCGGCATTTCCAGACTAATTCACCGTCAGACCGATTGAGCGCATACACGTTTTTATCGTCCGAGCCGAAATAAACCCTTTCTGGGTCCAACGCCGCGGTGGAAAATATGCGGTTTTCGGTGGCAAACTTCCACTTGACCTCTCCGCTCCCGGCATCCAGGGCGTAAAAAGTTTTACCCAGGGTTCCGACGTACAATATCCCGTTGCTTACTTTGGGACTGGCCGCTACCGGACCATCGGTTTTCCGCTTCCATATCGGAGCTCCGGTCACAGCGTGGAAAGCATAAATATTCCCGTCCATGCATCCAATAAAAACCATCTCCCCAATCACCGCGGGAGAAGAGAAATGCAGGGCGCCGCCGGTTAAGGCGCGCCAGACTACTTGTCCGCTTTTTGCCCGAAGGCAGTATAAGTAAGTATCATCGGACCCGATGTAAACCCGGCCCTTCACCACAGCCGGCGATGAAGTTACCGGCCCGCCGGTCTTCCTTTCCCATATTTGCCGGCCGTCTTTGGCATTGAGGGCGTAAACATTCGAATCACTGGACCCGATGTAAACCACTCCTCCGACCATAGCCGCCGAACCGTCAATCTGGGCACCGGTGCGGTATTTCCATTGTAAATCCAGAGGCGGCATAATCGGCGGACCGGATGCCGGACGATTTGTAATATTCTGCCGAAACATAGCCCACCCGGTAGCCTGGGCCGATGATATTACCAGCTTCTCCGCAGCCACCGGTTCTTCAGCAGACTTGGCCTTAGGTTTCAGAGGAACGTCTGCCGGAACGGCTTGGATTTTTTTCTGAACCGCGGCTATCTCTTGTTTGATTTTCTCGACCTGGCGTTGGGAGTTCACCCCTCCCCGGGAGGGCAGGCGGGATAAGACTTTTTGCAACTCGATAAGTTTTTTCTGTTGTTCCTCAATAATTTTTTGTTGCTCCGCGGCCTTTTGCCGGGTTTGGGCATTTCCGGAAACATTAAATTGAATCTTGATTTCTTTCTCCTTAGCCTGCTGCCCGCATCCGAATAAAATCCCCATTACACCTGCTATTAGTAAAACCGAAAAAAACGAGAGTTTTGTCATCGACATGAAAAAGGCCTCCGCGGAGTTATGGTAAATAAATTGTAATAACTAAAAAAACCTTATTTTTTTTAAATATTACACGGGTTACTTTATATTGTCAATCCCTACTCTTGACCGAAATCCACCGCCTAACCATATAAAAAAACCAAATTCCGCTAATCTAAGCTCCCAACCAGTAAAAGACCCGAATTTTAAGCTGGGTCGAACTTTTAAATCTGAAATTATGGCAAATAATAATTCTATATGAATTTTTGGACGCACTTTTTCCACGCGTTTCTTTTTCGGTGTTTTTAGCTGCTCTAGCTGCTATATTTTTATCCTCCCGGCGCCAATGCCATGATTTTATAACGTGCATTAACCAATGTTTCCCGCGACCGCTGGGTACAGCCTATTTTCACAATTAATCCGCGGGTTAAATCCATGACCTGGCCGGCAACATTGATAATATGATAGCGTATGGCTTTCATTCGTTTCGGTTCCCAGCTTTTACCCAACACTAACCGCTTCATCGCCTGATTTATATTCAATGCCAAAATCATAATCTGCCACCACGCCGCGTTGGCTCCAAACTTTCCTGACGGTAATTTCCCGCCCGCCAAGTCCTCTTTCATCACCGCGTGCGCTTCTTCACTTTTTCCACAGCGCCGGCGATACCATAAAATCAATTCCTCTCCCGGCAGATCCCGGTTCGTGACTATTCCATATATTTTGTATCTGCCTTTAGTCCCGAATTCCATTGTCGGAAAGGGCAGATCCTTTTGCTCGGGTTCCAGCCCTTCCAGCTCCATCTGCTTCATTAGCTCACGCGTCGCTAAATATCGATACTCCGGATCTTTTTTTGCTCGCGGCTCCTTTATTCGGCACATAACACACTTCCGCCCACTCCTGGCCGGTCTCTTC
>CBDUZI010000106.1:0-10361 GCA_965371665.1 uncultured bacterium | reverse complement strand
ACGAGCATTCGGGAATGACAACCTAAAAAACCGACTAAATGCTCAGGCTCCTAGGGGGATTTTACAAATAATAAATCAGGAAAGATGGTTATATTTCGGTAAGGGCGGGTTCTAAACCAGCCCTTACAATTAACTGATATAAGACGGGAGCACAAGGCATGAAAGCCGTGGTTCAAAGGGTCGCGCGAGCCGCAGTTAGGGTAAAGGAGCAGAATCTGGCCGATATCGGACGCGGATTACTTCTTCTGATCGGGGTGGCGGCCGGGGATAGTGCCGAGGATAGTATCTATTTAGCTCGTAAGATTTCCGGCTTGCGCGTTTTTGAGGATCCGCCGGGGAAAATGAATTTGAGCGTCAGCGAGATAGCCGGGGAGATTCTGGCTATTCCGCAATTTACCTTATTGGGTGATTGCCGCCGGGGCCGCCGGCCGGATTTTACTTCTGCCGCCCGGCCGGAAGCAGGGAAAGAATTGTTTGGACTTTTTTGCACCGAATTAGAGACTCAGGGCATGAAGGTCAAGCGCGGAGCTTTTGGAGAACATATGCTGGTAATGCTGGAGAACGACGGTCCGGTGACCTTGATTCTGGATTCGTATAAAAAAGGAGCAAAAGAAAGTTGAAACCCGCTCTCAAAATACTGCATACCGCGGATCTGCATTTAGGGGCGAAATTCGTGGGACTTGGTTCCCGGGGGGCGGACCAGCGCCGGAGATTGCGCGAGGTTCTCGGGGATATTGTTAAGGTGGCCGGCGAGGAGCGCGTAAATTTTATTTTGTTCTCCGGAGATACTTTTGACAGTAATACGCCTTCGCCGGAATCCGTAAGCGCTTTCAAACACGCCTTGGCCCGGCTGGATGCGATGAGTATTCCGGCGATTATGATCGCGGGAACTCATGACAACCTGGCAGAGAACGCGATTCTGTCCAGACTGGAGACAGAGACGTCCCTGGTTCTCCTTAAGCCGGAGCAGCCATTATGGGAAAACGCTGAGCTAAACGTGCTTATCCAGGGGGTATCCCTTATAAACTCCCGCCAACCGGAACGTCCTTTGGCCGCATTGCGCCGAGCCGACAGCCTTTTCTGGCAGATCGGGATGGCCCATGCTTCTTTGGAAATCGAAAAGCAAGCCCAGCAGGAAGCATGTTTTTCGCCTGGGGAAATTAAGGCCACCGGCCTGGATTATATTGCTTTGGGGCATTGGCATAATCAGCGGGATTGTTCCGAGGGCCGTGTGGCCTGCTGGTATTCCGGGTCGCCCGAAATGATAGCCATGGATGAGAGCGGATCAGGCGGAGTCCTGGTAGTTAGTCTTGAACATAATAAACCGCCGGTAATCACGCCTCATCGGGTAGGAAAACGTTCTCTGCTGCGATTAACCGCCGAAGCGTGCAATACCGAGAAAACGCTGGAAATGGCAGGTTCTAAGGCTGATCCGGAAGCTGTGCTGGAGTTGACTATTAGTGGTCTGATTTCTCCGGAAATCAAACCTGATCTGGAGGAAATTAAAAGGGCTTTAAAAGATCATTTTTTTTATATCCGTCTGCGGGACGATTCCAGTATTGTATTGTCGCCGGAGGAGTTAAGTAAATACCCGGAAAATACCGTAATTGGACGATTTATTCGTATTGCGCAGGATGAGATGTCCGGGGCTGATCCTGGCCGGCGCGAAGAGCTGGAGCAGGCACTGCAGCTGGGTTGCGCTATGCTCTCCGGACGGGAGATCATGCCGTGGTCATAACCCGTCTGGAAATTCAGAGGTTTAAATGCTGGCGGCGGGCCAGGTTTGATTTTAAACCCGGCTTGAATATTGTCCGCGGGCCTAATGAGTCCGGGAAAAGCACTCTGCGTGCCGCGCTGATGGCTGTTTTGTTCGGCAATCCTACAAGTTCCAGTGAGACTGTACAGGACTGGACCAGCTGGGGGCAATCAGAACGCTGCGAGTTAAAATTGGAATATTCAGATCACGCCGGCAGAGTTTGCCGGCTGCGTAAGGATTTTGCGGACCGGAAGATATTCCTGCTTGAAAATGAAGAAAGTTTCCGGACTTTTAAAACCATTCAAGCCAAAATAGCCGAAGAACTCGGTATTTCCACCGAGGATTTCTACAGTCTTTGTTCCTCTTTGGACGTACGTTCCTTATCTGATTTGGGAACTGTTGCCAGCCGCAAACAAATAGGCAAAATCCTCTCCAGCTTGATGACCGGGGCGGTCTCGGGCCAGGATGCTCTCCAGGTTTTAAAGCGGCTGGAAGACGCTCTCAGAGAGTTGGGCAAGGGACTTCGTTCGCCCTCCAAGGTTCCCGGTCCTATAAAGTCCGCCCAGGACCGTCTGACACAGCTTTCAGCGGAAAGAGCTGAGGCCCGGAAAATTATGGTGCTGCGGGAAGAGCGGCTCCGGGAATTTGCAGAGCTGAGCAAGGTCATAGAGAAAGAAGGAGCCCGCTTGGCGGATATCGACCATCTTATTGAAGTAAATTCAAAGCTGGCCGCGGCTGACCGTAACCAAGCATTGCTGATTGAACAGGACGCCCGTTTCGAACAGACGGTTGAGTTGAGAAAGAGAAATGAATCCGAGCTGGAGGTGATTAACCAAGGACTGAAAAACGAAGCGGCCGCAGGGTTTTCCATGGAAGAGATATCCGGACTGCAAGATCTTACTGGCAAACAAAGACGGCTGGATGAACGATTACCGGCAGACCCTTCACGGGATACGGCTTCAAAAATCCTGCTGCTTCTTGGTATAAGCGTGTCGCTAATAGGCTTAGGTCTATGGCCTTTTAAGGCTGGGATAGGAATTTCTCTGCTTTTGAGCGGTTTCGCGGCCCTTTTAGCCGGCTGGCAGCGAAAAAGGACGTCTAATCGCCGGAAAAAGGATTTTGAATGCCAAATTAACCTTTTCCGTAAGGAAAAGGAGGAGTTGGAAAAGCGGATAGGAAGCTTAACCGCCCGGACCGGAGGCCGGTCTCCGGAAGAGGTTTTTAATTCCTGGCCTCAATCGCAAAAGTTATTCGCACGGCAAGAGGCGTTGCAAAGCCAACTCCACGAGCTGGAGCCGGTTGATCAGGAGAAGTGGAAACGTGTTCGGCGTGAACTTCGCCTGGTAGAAGATATTTTAAATGACCCGCAAATGGCAAGCTTGCGTTTACCGGCTTCCCAACTGGCCGGTTCGCAACGCGAACAAAAAGAGCTCGGGGCACGACTTTCCGGCTGGCAACAGCAGGCCGGCCGTTTGCAGGCTATTTTGGAACATGAGCAGTCCGGCAGTGACAAACTGTCCGGATGGGAGGAGGAAACAGCCGAAATCACCCAGCGTTTGGCCTATCTCAGGAAAAGAGAAGGTATTTGCCGCTTGACTTTTGAGCTGCTGGACCGGGCCAGGAAAGATACTTTAAATCCGGCCCGAAAAGTGCTTGAGGAAGAGGCGGGGAAATTGCTCCATTCATTCAGTTCCGGGCGATACGGCAAGATAGCGGTTGACGATGAGGATTTATCAAGTAAGATATTAATTACCGAGACCGGGAAATGGGAAAACCCCACTGTGCTCTCGCAGGGGACTTTTGATCAGTTTTATCTGGGGCTTCGCTTGGCTCTTTCCGAGGTTCTTTCCGACGGAAAAAATCCTCCGCTTTTACTCGATGAACCCTTGACCGCGCTTGATTCCGGGAGGCAGGCGGCGACCCTGGAATGTCTGCTGCGATTTGCCCGGCAGAGGCAGATTATATTTTTTACCTGCCGCCCTGAGTATGATCAGGCGGCGGATCAAATTATTGAACTTTCCGGAGGTGTTGTTGATGCGTGAAACTATAACGGTTATTGTATGCATTCTGATTTTTTTAGTCGCTCTGCAGACGGGTATAATTCGAACCGGCTTCGACTATGAAGCCATTAAAAAATCCAGCGAGATTTGCCAAGAGACCAATAAGCAGCTGACCAAGGAAATCGAGCGGCTGAAAGCCCTGGTGGAAAAGATTTCCCCGGCCCAAGAAATTCCGGCCTCACCCGCCGGGGAGAAAGAACCTGCGGCCGTGGCTCCGTCCCAGCCGGTCTTCCAAATTAAAAATGCCGGGATAAAAGCCACTCCCGAGCCGATTGGTAAAGACGCCTTGGAAAGCGAAGACCGCATGGATTTTGATGCCGGTTATGAAATGCCCTCGGACTATGCGCCGGAATAATGTAGGGCCGGTTTCTACGGTTAAAAAAATCACGAAAATGTTTTGTTTAGGGGCGGCCACCGGGGGCCGCCCATTATGAAAAGAAGACACAGGTAAAAAATAAAAAAAGAAAAACGCTTCCATATTGTCTAAACTGGTAAAACCAATAATTTTTCTGGAGACAATATGGAGAACAAATTACCGATTTTCGCTTGGCCGGAGGGCGACCGGCCCCGGGAAAGATTATTTGCCCTGGGAAGTTCCGTGCTATCGGATGCCGAACTCGTAGCTATTCTTCTGGGAACCGGAGGAAGGGGAAGATCAGCCTTAGATTTGGCGCACCAATTGCTTCAGCAATATAACGGTATTTTTTCCCTTGCCAGGAATTCGGCGGTTCGTATATCGAATATGCCGGGAATCGGACCGGCCAAAGCCGCCCGAATATTGGCCGCCTGTGAGTTGGGGAGACGGCGCGAAGGTAAAAATAATTCCCAGCGCACGTTTATCCGGTGCCCGGCGGATGCCGCCCGGATTGCCGCCGCACGCTTGCGGGATTCAGACCGCGAATGCTTTTTAGCCATCCTGTTGGATACTAAACACAAGGTGCTGAGTGAAGAACTGGTTAGCGTGGGTATTTTGGATCAGGCATCCGTACATCCCCGGGAAATATTCCGGCCGGCGCTGGAATATTCAGCTGCCGCCCTGGTGCTGGCGCATAATCATCCCAGCGGGGATCCTAGTCCCAGTCAGTCGGATTTGCGCCTGACCAGGCAATTATTAAAAGCTTCCGACATCTTGGGTATTCGGTTACTTGATCATATTATCATTGGCGATGGAGAATTCCTGAGCCTGGCCGAAAAGGGCTATTTTAAGAAAGGGGAGGTGAAAATGTAAGTGCCAATAAAACGACCTACCAGCCGCCAAAAGGCCGTGATGATTGGTTACGCGGCGGCAAATAAAAAAGCTCTCCATCCCGTAATCCTGGACCTGCGCCGGCAATCGGATATCGCCGATTATTTTGTAATTGCATCGGGAAATACCGATGTGCAGGTCCGGGCGATTATTAATGAGATAGAGCGGGTATGCGCCGAAGAAGGTATTCGTATATTCCATTCCGAGGGTCTGGGAAGTTGGACCTGGGTTCTGCTGGATTTGGGAGATGTGATGGTTCATATTTTCCGCCAGGCCGAACGTAGATATTATGATCTGGAAAAGCTCTGCCAGGGCTGCAAATATGTCGGGCTTCCGAAATTATGATGTTTT
Organism: uncultured bacterium; assembly: GCA_965371665.1. GTDB lineage: Bacteria > Oederibacteriota > JAAXVQ01 > JAAXVQ01 > JAUVAV01 > JAUVAV01. The sequence goes on along the minus strand of CBDUZI010000106.1, from coordinate 4,948 downwards.
CGTGCCGAAGAAGAGTCTTGACATTTCAAAAAAACACGTACATAATATAGTACATGTTTAAAGGGAGGCAAGGTCATGACAATAATATCGGCAACCGCGGCGCGGCGCGGGTTTTTTGATATCCTTAAGAGTGCAGCGCGCCAGCACAAGATATTTCGTATCCATCATCGTGGTGGAGATACAGTTCTCATATCAGAGGAGGACTACGAGAGCTTGCTCGAAACCCTGAAGTTGCTGTCAATCCCCGGATTTGGAAAAAGTCTCCAACAGTCCGTTCGCCAAATGAACAAAGGTGAAACTATTTCTTTCAGCGAGGTTTTTGGGGAAACTAAGTGAAGCCGTATGAAATTCGTTTTACCAAAGTCGCCGCAAAAGATGTTAAAAAATTATCTCCCCATTTAAAGAAAAAGCTTAAAGATATTTTATTGAATGTTATTGCGTCTGAACCCGGTACGGGTAAAAGGTTGGTTGGGGAGCTCGCAGACTTCTACTCCCTAAGGCTGTCATACCAGGACCGTATTGTTTATTCAATTAATGAACAAAAACGCCGGGTTTTCATTCATCGCGCGCGTACTCATTACGGAGAATAAGAGAATTGCGGTGATAAGATACTTGATTGGCGAACTTCATCCACCTTCGCAGATGATCCCAGCCTGTTATGTTCAAACTCAAACCCAAGCAAATATAAAATGCAATATATTGTTATGTGAAGTGTTAATTTCTTCTTCTGCTCAAAAAAGTCAATAAAATCAAGGATGTTTTTTATGATCGACTTGACTTTGCCGGTTTTGTTAGTATAATTATAACAGGAGCTTGGTGGACTTTGTTGTTGACTTATGATATACCAACAGCAGTTTCCCCCTTTTGTGAGACTGTGTCATAATTAAAAGTTCCGCGATTTTTCGTCATTCCGGCGAAAGCCGGAATCCACGGAAGCATTGTATAATAAGAAAAATTACTTCCTGGACCCCGGCTTTCGCCGGGGTGACAGCCAAAAATCATTCGCCAAATTTATTATGACACAGTCTCTGTAAAAGGGGAAAAATGTCTAATTCCGACAAGCTCCTGGATTATTGAGGAATGGGTGATGAGCAGGCATGATTGGTGAAGAATTTCTGATTCAACGGGCGCGAACGGATACCAATCGGCGATGGTGGGTAATTGTTGGAATTCTGGTAATCATCATAGTTTCAAACCAAAATAAAAATATAGCTGAGTTTTGGCCGGTACTGACAGTTATCGGTTTTTCCGCGCTTTACAATTTTGTGCTTTTCATTTTGGCGCATAACCGGCAGGTATCCCGATTTTGGGCCTATTTTGAAATTCTGCTCGATATAATACTGATCGGCGGCCTTATTCACTTTAATACAGGAATAATCAGCAGTCCTTTCTTTTTTCTCTTTCCCGTAATGATTCTAATCCAAACTTTTCACCGCAATACGGCTGAAATAATAGTCACCGGCGCCGGGATCTTAATTTGCAGCGTTTTTCTTTATTACCTGGCGCCTCGGCCTGAAAGCGTTTTGTTTGTATTTCTAGACCGGTTGATAATAATAATCGGCATAACCTCGGTGGCGGGAATTTTGGTTTCCGTCCTCAATCGCGAACAACGGCGCTTAACCTCCATCCTGGAGGAGCAAAAGCAACATTTGGAAGAAGCCAACCGGACTAGTGAAAAGCTGCAAATCAAAATTCGGTCTTCCACCCGCAAGCTGGAGGCAGCCAACGTAACCCTGGTTAAAAAGAATCTCGCCATGCTGGCAATGCATGAAATTTATTTTGCCATGAGTTCGACCGTTAACACCAGCCGGCTTTTAAACATGGTGCTGGATACCGCTTGCTCCTTGCTAAAGGCTAAGTCCGGCTATCTGATGCTGCTCCACAACCAACATCTTCAGGTTAAAGTGGGCCGGGGCCTGGATGCTAAACGTCTGGCTGCTTTAAAATTTAAAGTGGGCCGGGGCATTGAGGGGCGGGTAGTACAAACCGGAAAAGCGCGGATGATCGGTGATCTCTCGGCGGTGGATGATCCGGCTTTGATTAGCGAGGATTCCAAAAGTAAAATGTGCGTACCGCTTCGGGTTCATAAAAAAATTGTGGGAATTATTGCTTTGGAGAGTCCGAAATTAGACGCTTTTAACCGCAATGATTTGGAGCTTTTTACCATGCTGGGCTCCCAAGCTTCCGAGGTACTGCAAACTATTGAGCTGTATAAGGAGATGAGAAATAAAGCCGATCGGCTTTCTTTATTATTCGAGGTCGGCCAGGACATCGGGACTGTCTTTAATCTTAATCGCCTATTTTCGACTATTCTGGAACGTGCCCGGCAAGTGATGAAAGCCAAACGTGGCTCCCTGATGATTTACGAAAAAGAACGTAATATGCTGGGCATACGGGCTTCTTTCGGATTAGCGCTGGGCGATGAGCAAAATCGGATCAGCATCGAACAAGGAATTGCCGGCTGGGTATTTAAGAATGTGCGTTCCGTGCTTATTCCGGCCGTGGAAAACAGTCAGCTTTATAATAAAGAAAAAGACCAGGTCTATGCCGGCCGGAATTTGGTAGCCTGCCCCTTGCGGATACGGAAAAAAGTTTTTGGAGTTATTTGCATTAATGACCGCAGCGGCAGCAAGAAATTCACGCGCGATGATCTGGATCTTTTAAATGCCTTGGCCACCCAAGCCGCAATTGCCATTGAAAATGTCGAGCTTTATGCCCGTCTCCGACGCGATTATTTAAATGCCATTAAAGCCTTGGCCGCGGCTGTAGATGCCAAGGATCATTACACCCACGGCCATTCCAATAAAGTCATGGCTTATGCGACTATGATAGCCCGGGAGCTTGGTTTAAACGAAAAGGAGATCGAAAAAATCAAGTTTAGCGCTTTATTGCATGATGTGGGAAAGATCGGAATTTCCGAAGTGGTTTTAAACAAACCATCCGGATTGACCGCGAGAGAATTTGACATTATCGCTATGCATCCAATTCTGGGTGTTTCCATAGTGCAGAACATTGAATCGCTTAAGGACTTGATTCCGATTATTCTTCACCATCATGAAAGATACGGCGGCGGCGGCTATCCGGAAGGGCGGTTCGGCAATAGTATTCCCCTGGGGGCGCGTATTGTGTCAGTGGCGGATGCCTGGGACGTAATGACCTCGGAACGCGCCTACCGCAGGGCCCTGCCTAAGGAAGTTGCTATTGCCGAACTGGAAAGGTGCTCCGGTGAACAATTTGATCCGGAAATAGTGGGAGTTTTTTTACGTGCCCTTAAAAAGGGGTATAAAGAAAATGTTTTTAAAATTGAGGAGGAAAGCCAGGATTTGATCTGGGATGAAGATGAAATAAACCGGTTGATGGGGTAGGAGAAATTTTTAAAATAATAATAAAAAAAAGGTGAATTGTAACCACAAGTGCAACATTTTTATGTCGTTAGTAACCCTAATCACAGGCACTGAGTCATAAAGCCGATTTCAGAGTCTTTTTAGGTCGTCATTCCGGCAATCCTTTAGCCGGAATCCAGGACTTATTCTTGCAAACGAAGAATTTTCTGGGCCCCGGCCTGTCCTGGATGATTTAGTCCAGGGATCAAGTCCGGGGTGACGAGCTTTTGTGTTTTCAGTATTTTGAAAAAGCTTCTCAAAGAAGGATAAAATCTCTTTCTGCTAATAAATACTTAGGTTGCAATATGAGTTGCAATCTGCCTAATAATAAAAAAAAATAAAAAACTCTTGACAATATATTTTTTAGAAGTATAATCTGGATTCCTTATTAAATACCTTTAGAAAGAAATGATATTTTTTCTTTTTTTACAAGTGCGGATAAGGAAAGTTGCTTATTTGCTTCGGGAAAAAGGAAAATATTTTTTTTATTTTTAAAGGAAAATAATCGGTCTTTGAAAACTAAGCAGTGAAACATGTATGGCGAGGTCCTGTTTTTTTCGAGTGAACTAAAGAGCTATTTTGAATTCTTTTCGGAGAGTTTGATCCTGGCTCAGGACAAACGCTGGCGGCGTGCTTAACACATGCAAGTTGAACGGGGTGTATTTGGGGGGTAACTCCCGGATGCACCTAGTAGCGAACGGGTGAGTAACACGTGGGTAACCTACCCCCTAGACCGGGATAACCCACCGAAAGGTGGACTAATACCGGATACCGTTCCGGAGTGAAATTCTCCGGAATGAAAGGATGGCTGAGGCTTGCAAGCTATCGCTTTGGGATGGGCCCGCGGCTGATTAGCTAGTTGGCAGGGTAAAAGCCTACCAAGGCAACTATCAGTAGCCGGCCTGAGAGGGTGTACGGCCACACTGGAACTGAGACACGGTCCAGACTCCTACGGGAGGCAGCAGTGGGGAATCTTCCACAATGGGCGAAAGCCTGATGGAGCAACGCCGCGTGAGCGATGAAGGCCTTCGGGTCGTAAAGCTCTGTCTTGCAAGAATAAGGCCGGAGGGTAAATAATCCTTCGGTTTGACAGTATTGCAGGAGGAAGGCACGGCTAACTCTGTGCCAGCAGCCGCGGTAATACAGAGGTGCCAAGCGTTGTCCGGATTTACTGGGCGTAAAGGGCGTGTAGGCGGATAGGCAAGTCGAATGTGAAATCATCGGGCTTAACCCGGTAACTGCATCCGAAACTGCTTGTCTTGAGTGCAGAAGAGGAGAGTGGAATTCCCGGTGGAGCGGTGAAATGCGTAGATATCGGGAGGAACACCAGTGGCGAAGGCGGCTCTCTGGTCTGCAACTGACGCTGAAACGCGAAAGCTAGGGTAGCAAACGGGATTAGATACCCCGGTAGTCCTAGCCGTAAACGATGAACACTAGGTGTAGGAGGTATCGACTCCTCCTGTGCCGAAGCTAACGCATTAAGTGTTCCGCCTGGGGACTACGGCCGCAAGGCTGAAACTCAAAGGAATTGACGGGGGCCCGCACAAGCGGTGGAGTATGTGGTT
>CBDUZI010000105.1:0-10439 GCA_965371665.1 uncultured bacterium | reverse complement strand
AGCTTGAGCATTTAGTCTGATAATCGGTTGTTTTGCCGTCATACCGGCGAAAGCCCTGGACTAAACCATCCCCCTGGACTAATTCATCCAGGACAGGCGGACAGGCCGGTATCCAGCGGCATTGTTTTTAAAGCTTTTTATGGATTCCCGATAAAAGCATTCGGGAATGACAACCTAAAAACCGACTAAATGCTCAGACTCCTAGCCAGCGCTTACACTACATCAGTAATCGGACACCTTTTCTTTTTTCTATATTCTTGACATCTTATAGTTGATTTGATAGTATCATTTTCTTTTTGGGGAAGAGAAACCGTTTTTTCATTTCAACAATTGGTCATTTATGCCGCGGTAGCTCAGTCGGTAGAGCAGAGGACTGAAAATCCTTGTGTCGGCGGTTCGATCCCGCCTTGCGGCACCAGTATGCAGGGGGTCCTTGATCCTTTTCATTCGCCGATGTAGCTCAGTGGTAGAGCAACGGTTTCGTAAACCGTTGGTCACCAGTTCAACTCTGGTCATCGGCTCCAATAAGTACTTCGCGGCTCAATGCGGCGGGGATTATTGATTATAGCAAAGAGGTGATAAAATATGGCTACTATTATTAAGCTCATGCGCAAAGGCAATATTCATCGGCCGTTTTGGCGAATTGTGGTAAGTGATTCCCGGAAGCCCAGGGGTTGCGTGGAACAATTAGGCACGTATGACAATTTACACAAACCGGTTAAGTTGAATTTAAATGAGGAACGGGCCGCGCTATGGGTATCCCAGGGAGCCAAACCCTCGGACTCCGTCCACCGGATTTTCTTAAAAAAGGGAATTCTGAAAAAAGCCGCTGAACTCAAACCAACCGGGAAAAAGGCGTGAAACAGTTGGTAGAGTACCTGGCCAAGTCATTGGTTGATTATCCGGAAGCTGTAAAAGTCAGCGAGCGTTCCGGGGATTATGGAAGCATTATGGAATTAAAAGTTGATAAACAAGACATGGGCCGGATTATTGGCCGGCAGGGGAAGACCGTAAAAGCGATTAGACAGTTGCTGGCTACCGCTGCCGCCAAGTCTAAGCTGAAGGTTACGCTGGTTGTTCAGGAATGACTGGACCGGCAGGAGATGCGCCGGAAAAAGCGTCGGCTTTAATTTCTATCGGGAAACTGGGAAGCACTCATGGCCTGGAGGGAGACCTGAAACTTTATTCCCTCAGCGATGTTCCGGAACGTTTTAACTGTCTGGATCAGGTTTGGTGGATTGGTGTTACCGGGGAACCAAAGCGCTTGAAGGTCGTTTCCGTTCGGCCGGGAGAGCGTTTTTTTTTAGTACATTTCAAGGATTTTGACAATCTGGAAGATGCCCGGAGTTTGACAGGCGGAGAGATTGCGGTTCCACCTTACGAAAGAGGGAAACTGCCGTCCGGAAATTATTTTATTGATGATATCATAGGTTTGACGGTGGAGGATGATAAAGGGGAAATCATTGGCAGAGTAAACGGCGTTTTAAAAACCGGCGCGAATGATATTTATGAAATTCAGGGTCATACGGAAGAAATTTTATTACCCGCTTTGCAGGATGTTATTCTAAACATAGATTTAAAAGCGGGCCGCATGCGGGTACGGGTGCCTGAGGGATTATGATCAAACGTGCCCCGCGCTCTTTGACGGTTAACATTTTAACTTTATTTCCGGACCTGCTGGAAGCTTCCTTCTCGTATTCGATATTAAAGCGGGCCCGGGAAAAAGGCTTATTTAAACCGAAGCTGATTAATATTCGGGATTTTACCCGGGATAAACACCGCAGCGTGGATGATAAGCCATATGGCGGCGGTAGCGGCATGGTAATAAAAGTAGATCCAGTGGCCCGTGCCTTATATGCCCTGCGGCGTGGTGAGGGGACGGGTCCGGTGCTGCTTTTAGCCCCCACCGGGCGCCGGTTCGATCAAGCGATGGCGCAGAAGCTCTCCCGGCTGGAACGTTTTACCCTGATATGCGGACATTATGAGGGAGTGGATCAGCGGGTTTCGGAAAAATTTTGTGACTACGAAGTATCCATCGGTGACTATGTGCTTACCGGTGGAGAGCCGGCCGCGATAGTAATTAGTGATGCCGCAGTACGTCTGCTTCCCCAGGCTTTGGGCTCGGAGGACTCAGCTCTCCAGGACTCTTTTTCAGATGGGTTACTGGATTATCCTCATTATACCCGGCCGTTACGGTATCGTGGCTGGAAAGTGCCGGACGTTCTGATGTCCGGTGCGCATAAAAAAGTATCGATTTGGCGCCGGGAGCAGCAGTTGAAAAGAACCATGCAGCACCGGCCGGATCTACTGGAAAAAGCCGAGTTAGACCCTGGAGAGCAAAAAAAAATTGCAGATTTTGCACGTCCCGGGCGCAAGCCGGGGCATAACAGCAGGAGGAAATAATGATGAACACAGGCGAGATTATAAAATCCATAGAAAAAGAATATCAGCCTAAAAGGCGTATTCCGCGTTTTGTTCCGGGCGATACGGTTAAAGTGCACCTGAAAATTAAGGAAGGCGAAAAAGAACGTATTCAGGTGTTTGAAGGCGTGGTGATTGGCCGGCGGGGCACCGGTATCCGGGAAACTTTCAAAGTTCGCCGGATTGCTTCGGGCGTGGGTGTGGAACGTACTTTTATTTTACTCTCGCCCATGATTAGCGATATCAAGGTCGTAAAGCGGGGTGAAGTAGCCCGGGCTAAATTATATTACCTGCGAGGCAAAATCGGTAAGCGCGCCAAGATTAATCAAATGCGAAGAGAAAAAATACTGCTGATCCAGGAAGAGGAAAAGCAGGCGATAGAGGCCGAACAGGCGGAATCTGCTCGGCAGGCGGCTAGTGAGATGGCGGCTCAAGCGGCGCAAGAGCAAGACCAGAAGGCGGTTGAGGTTAAGGTTTGATTCCGGTGCAGACGATCCCGGCGAAAGACCAATTCGATCGCTGCTTTTATGAGCAACGGGCCCGAAAAGCCGGGGGCCGGGTGATAGCCGGCCTGGATGAGGCCGGCCGCGGACCTCTGGCCGGTCCGCTGGTCGCAGCTTGCGTAGTTTTGCCGAAGGATACGCGCGGATGGGAAGAGGTTACTGATTCAAAAAAAATACGTCCTGCCAAGCGGCGGGAACTTTTCATGCTTATTCACGAAAAAGCCGGTGATGTTGGGGTTGGCATAGTTGACTCCTATACTATTGATCGGATCAATGTATTGCAAGCTACTTTTCTGGCCATGCAACGTGCGGTCAATGGTCTTTCCTGCGAACCTGATTACCTTCTGATTGACGGGAACCAATGTCCAGATTGGGCCCGGAACGCCGAAACCATTGTCAAGGGAGATTCCCTCTCGCTTTCCATCGCCGCTGCTTCCATAATAGCAAAAGTCACCCGGGATAATATTATGCAGGATTATGATTTTCTGTATCCTAAATGGGGTTTTGCCCGGCATAAAGGCTATGGTACGGCCCAGCACTTGACGGCCATTCGTGAATACGGCATTTGTGAACTTCACCGTCGTTCATTCGCACCTATTACTCAATTGGAAATGACGCTCTCTTTCGCATGACACGTCCCGGCTGGCAAGGGGAACAACAGGCGGCCCAGTATTTGCGCGCACACGGATACCGTATCCTGGAATGCAATTACCGTTGTGTGGTCGGAGAAATCGACATTATTGCCGATCACCACGGCACGCTCTGTTTTATTGAAGTGAAGAGCCGTTCCGGCCTGGGTTTTGGATTTCCCGCCGAGTCTGTAAACCGTTCCAAACAGCGCAGAATCGCCCGGGTGGCGTCGCATTATCTCCAGAAAAACCAGCGAAAAGATGTTCCCTGCAGATTCGATGTAGTGGCGGTTTTGCCGGAAACCGAACCGGAAATTATACCGGATGCTTTCAGAATGAATCGTTAGTGGATAGGGGGCGTTTTTAACCGAGTCTGTCGAACTTAGGCACAAAAGCGAATTTTATGCACTCTTCCCCCTTTTCCCTGGACAAAACCATCCAGGACTGGCAAAAAGGGGGGGAGGGGGGATTTTTTAAATATAGCAACGTTTTCAGCAAATCCCCCTTGATCCCCCTTTTCCAAAGGGGGAAATTTAAAATTCAATTTAGATTTTAGGGAACGTCCCCTACTATTAACAGGAGGACAAAGCATGATACGGGCATTAATCGAAAAAGCGGTGAATCGTTCTCATTTGACGCAGGACGAAGCATTTCAAGGAATGGAATTCATTATGCAGGGGAAGGCCACGCCGGCCCAGATAGCCGCTTTTATCACGGCCTTGCGCATGAAGGGCGAAAACGTGGATGAAATTACAGGCTGCGCGCTGGCCATGCGAAAAGCTGCTGCGATTATTAAGGTTACAGGTCCGGCCCGCGAAGCTGAGAATTCGAAAGCCGGAACCGAGGGAAAAATTATTTTAGACACCTGTGGAACCGGTGGAGACGGCGCCGGTACCTTTAATATTTCCACCACAGTGGCTCTGGTGGCTGCGGGCGCCGGATTGGTCGTGGCCAAACACGGCAACCGTTCGGTTTCCTCCCGGTCCGGCAGTGCGGACGTATTGGAGGCTTTAGGCGTTAACCTTAACCTGGCGCCCGGGCAAGTCAAGCAGTGCATAGACGACGTAGGGATCGGCTTTCTTTTCGCTCCGCTGTTCCATCCTGCCATGAAGTTTGCTATCGGACCACGCCGGGAGATCGGCATTCGGACTATATTTAATATACTAGGGCCTTTGACCAATCCAGCCAATGCCAATACCCAAATTTTAGGAGTGTGCCATCCGGATTTAACCGAGAAGTTGGCTCTGGTTTTGGGGAAACTGGGAATAAAGAATGCCATGGTGGTGCATGGTCATGGCAAGCTGGATGAATTTTCCATCCTGGGACCGAGCCGGGTTAGCCAACTCACGGACGGGGAGGGTAACATTGTAACCTACGAGGTCCTGCCTAACGATTTCGGACTGGAGACAGCCCGGCTGGAAGATATTCAAGGCGGCGACGCCCAAGCGAACGCGGTTATTCTGAAAGAAATCCTCAAGGGAGAATCCGGCCCCAAAATGGACGCGGTATTGATGAACGCGGCGGCGGTTTTCGTAGTGGCCGGCCGGGCCAAGGACCTTAAAGCCGGTGTCGCCCAGGCGCGGGAATCCATCAGCTCGGGAAAAGCCGCGGCCAGGCTGGAACAATTAATCGAAGCCTCCCAGCGCTTGGGAAGCAAAACAAAAACTACAAACGCTAATTAATTTTTATTGCGGAAAGGCTTTTTTAGCTGACTCCCCGCGGTTTGTCATTCTGAGCCGAAGGCGAAGAATCTCCAGGAGACCTGATAATTCAGGCGTTTTCGTGGAGATTCCTCACTACGTTCGGAATGACAAACTTAAAAAACACGTTTTCGCAACAGAAACTAATTAGTAACTGAACATTAATATTAAAGAGGTGCGGTTATGCAGAAAACAATAATTATTGTTGGTATGGTAACCGCAGTATGTGCTCTAGGCGGGGTTATTTTTCTGGCTTATATGGGCATGTTTAAGTCGTTGCAAGTCACGGAAAAGGCCATGGGGCCTTTTATCCATGTCTACGAATCTTTCCAAGGACCTTATCCGGAGACAGGAAAAATATTTGATAAAGTCTATAATGAACTGAAAGCCAAAGGTATTGATACCACCCAAGGATTGGGAGTTTATTATGATGATCCGAGAAAAACAGCCAAAGATAAGCTGCGAAGCGATTGTGGTGTGATACTGCAAGAAGAAGATTTGGAAAAAGCGGAAAACCTAAAAGAGCAATTTAAAATACAGGTACTGGAAGAAAAAAACAGTATTATAGTTATCTTTCCGGTGAAAAGCAGACTTTCCTATATGCTGGGGCCCATGAAAGCCTATCCGGCGCTTACCCGCTATGCTGAGAAAAAAGGTTATCAAATCTCCCTGACTTATGAAATGTATGATGAATCCAATAAGCAAATATTGTTTGTCGCTAATATTGAGTAGCAAAGGATGAGTAGCGGGTACTAACTCAAACATTTTTTAGGCGTTTTAGCAGGGGCACGGTGCGCCGTGTCCTGGTTGGGTCCCTATTCCGCCCAAATGATGTCCGTTTTGATTGACATATAAACATAATTACAGTATGATAAATAATACGTCGATGTATGTTATGCCATAAGGAGGGGAATTATGAGAACAACGGTTATCATTCCTGATCCTGTTTTTAGCCGCATTAAAGCCAATATAAGGAAAAGCGGTGAATCGCTTTCTCAGTTTGTGGCTAATGCTCTGGAAATGTATATGCTTAAAAAGGATCAGCAAAGTGAAAGCAATATTAAAACGCACAACATTCACACGTATTCCATGGGAGACCCCACTATTGACATAACCAGTAGAGATGAAATCTATCTGAAGTTGGAACAGGATTAATTATGTTTGTGGTTGATACTAATATTCTCTTATACGCAGTCAACCGTGATTCTTCCGAACATGTCAAAGCTAAAAAGGCGTTGGAATCATATATGCTGGAGGTTCCCGCCTACTGTTTGAGCTGGGGCATTATTTATGAATTTTTTAGGGTTGCCACACATTCGCGTATTTTTCGCCGGCCGCTTACCTTTGAGCAGGCGAATAGATTTATTGATGATCTTATCGGAGAGGGAAACGCCCTTATTATCGGCGAAACCGAGCTGCATCAAAAGCTGATTATAGCATGCAAACAGAAGGTGCATCGTCTTTCCGGAAATCTTCTACATGATTTTCATACCGCAGTTTTAATGTATGAACACGGGATCAAAGATATTGTGACATTGGACTCTGATTTCCGGGCATTTTCGTGGTTGAATATTATCAATTTGTGATGAGTGTGCCAGCCTGGGATTTTGAGAGTCGGCGGTAGCCAAGAATTATACAAACTAAGTATATATTCGGATGCATTGCTGTCCAAATTAATCCGGATACCGGCTTTCGCCGGTATGACAAGCTAAGGCAAAGTCTAAAAATGGTTGTCATTCCGGCATGATTTTAGCCGGAATCCAGCAACCGTGCGAGAGTGCCGGCCTGATTCATTGCTGAGCTGGAGCTCGGCGATCCCAGAATACCGTTGACCGCTCTCAGTCATTTGCCGGGTTTTCCGACAAGCTCCCAGGCGAAGTTTCTTAGTGGATGAAATCTATCGGAAGTTGGAACAAGCTTACTTATCCGAAGAACGTCCTCCGGCTATTTAGTGGATAGAATATGCAGTACATCCCCGTCCTTGACGGGATACTCCTTTTTTTCGGCGCGCAGCCATCCGCGGCGGGAGGCTTCCTGTTCAGAGCCGCATTCCAGCAGGCGGTCATAAGCAATAACTTCCGCCCGGACAAAAAAATTCATTAAATCTTTGTGAATAACCCCGGACGCCTCTTTAGCCGGACATCCTTGATTTACTGTCCAGGCGCGTACCTCATCCTGGCCTACCGTAAGGAAGCTGATAAGCCCGGCAGTCTGATAAGCCTGTTGAATAAAGGCGGCTTTTCCGTTCAAGGGAAGGCTATATTCCGACTTGAAGACCTCCTGGTCTTCCGGCGGAAGTTCCTGCAGATCTTTTTCCAGCTTGGCATATATCTTTACCAGCGGCATTTTCCGTGAAGCCAAAGCGTTTTCCCAGGCGGTTATTTCCTCCGGGCCGCTTCCGCCGCTTTCTTCGGAGAGATTAAGTACCGCGAACATGGGTTGAAAAGTTAAGAAACTGAAGGAAAGCAGTTCTTTGCGGAGGTCGGCGAAGAGTTCCAGGGTAGAAAGCAGAGCATTGGATTCCAGGGTGGCCGCGAGTTTTTCGAATATCTCTTTTTCCGGAACCCCGGCCAGCTGGGAGATTTGATTCTGCTTTTTCAGGCGTTCAAGTTTTCTTTCCACTTGTTCCAGATCGGAAAGAATCATCTCGGAAAGGCAGAAATCCAGGTCTTTGAGCATGTCCCGGCTGGTACGTCCCGGGGTAAAGCCATTAATAATAATGGCCAAAGCATCCATGAGTTTCAAGTGATTTAACGCTTTGTTATTATTCGTCCGGTCTCCGGAAGCGAGACGGTTGATGTCAGTGAAGGAAATCTTAGCGTAAATGGTTTTCTTGGGTTTATAAAGAGCAGTGAGTTTATCCACCCGTTCATCCGGAACGTCCACCGCGGCGGTATTGGCGCTATCCGGAGAAAGAAACGCGCCCTGAGTGTTACTAAGGAGTTCAAACAGCGTGGTTTTACCACCAGCCTCCGTGCCCACTAAACCTACCTGCATAATTCGCCTCCTGGATGGTTTGAAAATAAAGCGTATTCTAAAGCGAACGCGGAAACTTGTCAAATGATAAGCCGCGCAACCCACCATGTCCCCTAATACCGGGACGTAGTTCAAATGGCTAAATCGCTAGGAGCCTGTCGGACTTAGGCACAAAATCGGATTTTGAGCACTCTTCCCCCTTTACAAAAGGGGGAGAATGACTAAAGTCCGACAGGCTCCTAGCTGGGGAAGATCAGACCGTCACATATCACAAAACGCAGAAAAGACGATAACTCGCATTAAATAAATTTTTCAAAAACTTTTCGGTAATTAAAACCGTAAATTGCAAAGGTGACAGCTAAAGGAAAAAGAGAGGGACGTTGAAACAGAGACCAGCTCAGCAGCTTCCAATAATGCCGGCGCTCTTTCCCGATAATCCCCAATAAGAAAATGGATTTGAAAAATGCCATCCCGGAACGGAAGTTAAGCCGAGAGTGCTGCTTCGGGGGAGGTTGGTATTCTTTTAAAAAATTGATTACCCGAGTGTAGTAATAGGCGGGCGAATATATTTTTGAAACGATCTTTTTATAGCCATCAATAAGCGTATCGAGGTTCATTTTAGGAATAAAATTAATTGAGCAATCCGTATTGTCGCCGGAAGATGTTTTCACCAGCCGGTTTTCATTTTCCAGCCGTTGATGCAGCCGCGTGCCTTGGATGGCATTTAGCAGGCCTACCATGGCCGTGACAATGCCGCTTTTTTGGATAAACTTGATATGTCCGTCGAATATGGACAGGGGATCATTATCAAAACCGACAATAAATCCGCCTTGAACCTGCAATCCTGCATGTTGGCACTTTTTTATTGATGCGATTAAATCGCGGTTTTTATTCTGGGTTTTCGAACATTCCGACAGGCTTTCTTCATGGGGCGATTCAATGCCGATAAAAACCGTGTCAAAACCGGCTTTGACCATCATCGCCATTAATTCATCGTCGTCTGAGAGGTTAATGGACGCTTGGGTCATGAAACTAAAAGCGTGGCGGTGCTGGTTTATCCAATCAGCGATTGCCGGTAAAATGACCGTTTTTAATCCTCGCTGGTTTCCGATGAAATTGTCGTCGACGAAAAACACCCCCCCCCTCCAGCCGTGTTGATAGAGGAGGTCCAATTCACCAAGAATATTTTCTGCAGATTTACATCGTGATTTTTTCCCGAAAAGCGAGGTGATATCACAGAAATCGCAATTAAAAGGGCAGCCGCGCGAGTATTGGATACTCATGGTGGCGTATTTTTTCATATTGATGAGGTCCCATTGCGGGGCAGGGGTTTGAGTGATATCGGCCCGTTGCTCTGATGAATAAAGCGGTTGGGCGTGACCATTGCTAAGATCATGCAAAAAGGGTGGAAGCGTAATTTCCGCCTCATTTAAAATAAAATGATCGATACCCTCAAACTCAGAATGAGCAGTGGTGAACAGCGGACCACCGGCCACAATTTTAACTCCGGCCTGACGACATTTATTGATGACGGCCTCGGCTGAGGCGCGTTGAATGGAAATGGCGCTTATAAACACGTAATCAGCCCACTGAATATCTTTATCCCGCAAAGGCGAAACATTCATATCCACAAGTTTTTTCTGCCAAGTGTCGGGGAGCATGGCAGCGACAGTCAGCAGTCCCAGAGGAGGAAAGGCGGCCTTTTTGGAAATAAATTTTAAAGCGTGCTTGAAACTCCAGTAGGTTTCAGGATTTTTGGGATAAACCAGTAATATATTCACAATCTTCTCCTTTGCCCAAATGAGCAAGACTCTATTTATTAGTTTAAACTCCATGCTTCACAGCATGCCCGCGGCAGAGCACAGTAAGATATATTTTTGACACCACTTTCTTGATTTTGGCCATAAAAATATAAATATAAAGGTCTTCAACTTCGGCTTGATAAAAAAAATTCGCGTGGGGAATGAATTTATCTTGGGAAATGGATAGATTCACTTCAAGGTGTGGATGGTTTCTTTTTAAGCCCGGAGTGAATTGTTAAGCAAAAACATTATAGCGCAATTAGTTTAATAAAACTACCCTTTTTCAAGTTTATTAAGAAACAATGCTGTCCAAATAATCCTGGATGCCGGCTGGCACCGGAATGAGAAGATGAGGCCTAGGAGTCTGTCGGACTTTAGTCATTCTCCCCCTTTTGTAAAGGGGGCAGG
>CBDUZI010000104.1:0-10571 GCA_965371665.1 uncultured bacterium | reverse complement strand
AAAATGCTCAACCACTATATCTTGGGGTTACCCACACTCGTTCCGGAAGAACCAAATTTTGTTTTCATGCTGTCACACCTTTTTCTAAATAGTTTTGAAGTAATCCAACAGGGTGTCCTTTATAAAATCCCCCTTAATCCCCCTTTTTTGAAAGGGGGAAACTGCTGTCATTATATCATAAGTCAACAACAAAGTCCGACAGGCTGCTAGCTTTTTAGCATCCTCTATTCTTTCTTCAGAATCTTTGTCTCCCTTTAATATCCCATAGTAAAATTTAACTGCGTTAATATTATCAAATGAATCCAAAAATTTCTTCAGCCTTTTAAGATCGACATGCCATCCAAGACGGGTGGACCACGGCCGCACATTTGCGTAGTCAATATATCCATTAACTGTCCCAGCCATTAATGCCTCGAGCTGCCTTATCGCATCATATCCTCGTTGTTTCGCTATTTTCTCGATCCCCGGATTCTTTGCATTAAACATACGATTTCCCCATTTGCATTTCGCAAGCTAATAAGTGATTGTTTTTTCAAGGAAAATATAACAAACTCCGGAACAGAGTGTCAATTATGAAATATGCATTGATGCCGACTATATTCATCCCGATAATAAGCTCTCACTCTATTTCGCGTGGTTCTATCAGCAGATGGACACCTTCAAGAATTTCTTCCAGCCGCCGGGGTGATAACGCCCCAATCTTTTTTACCAAATCTGATTTATCTATTGTCACCAGCTGTGAAATATTCACGACACTGCGCCTTGACAGGTTGGCCTCGTCCTTGGCTAACAAAACATTGCCGGGGGCGCCGGCGCGTTTAAGCTTCGAGGTCAAAGCGCACATCACCACCGTCTGAATCCGGCTTCGGTTGAATATATTATTCTGAACAACCACGTGGGGATGGCGGTATCCTGGTCCGGACCCGGACGGCCTGCCCAAATCAACCCAGAATATCTCTCCCTGGCTGATTACCACCGGTCCTTCACTCTCCGCCTATGGTAAGCGCGCGCATAAGCGGAATGCTTTTTTTCCGTGCGATCCGGCTGGTCAGCATAAGCTTTATTCAAGTTTTCCAGCAGCCGCTGATTTTGCATTTTTTTAATATAGGCGGTAATGGCATCCGCAAAAAACTTACTGCGGGAAATATGCCGTTTTAGCAAAATACCTTCCACTTCCTGAAAAAGCGCACTATCCAGCGAAACGGCGGTTTTAATAGTACTCATTGTTATACCTCCTTTACTACTGATAGTATAACTAATATTTATACCAATGTCAAGCCTAAAGGGAAGTATTCCTGTGATTCCCTAGCAAAGGCTATATATTACGAACCCACTGCGCTGCCCGGACAAATTAATCTCATTTTACATTCGGCACAGGTCTTTTTACGGCTGACAGCACCGCTATAAAAAGATACTATCAGTAGCAAGGCTAAAACCACGGCCTGAGAAACATGAAATTCCCGCGTCATGGAAACAATAATCAATATGACGGGAACCAGGCTTAAAAGACCGTAAGTAATTGGGGCAAGTTTTATTCCCAGGCTCTGCTTGAACTCTTTTATATTACCCTTTTGGCAAAAAACTGCGGAAAGTTTTCCCCAGCCCACACCGCACCATTTATCGTAGTAATAACAGTTGGCGCAAACCAGTTTTCGCAAAACCACATAAATCATTATTACTGCCAAGGCCAGATACAGCCCGGCCGCCCAGGAACTATATAACCGGCAGCCCACTGTGCCTATGGCAACCCAGAGCGCCATTAAAAAGTTGGCCAGAATTATCCCGGATTTGGGATATTGCTCTTGCCCGGATTCATAGATTTCAATTTTTGCTTCCATAATATTATTTTCCTCCGCCGTTTAAATTTTCACGAGTATGCCCGCAGAAATAAGCCTCATAGACCTCTCTGACGCTTTTCAGGCAGCGGTGCAGGTCCTCCAAAAAGCGGTCGGCGTCCGCGTCCGGACCGAGAAGTCTTTTTGCCAGGGCGGTTAATTCGGATTTTTCTTGGGGCAGAGTATGCGTCTGCCGATCTTCAAGTATTTGCAGATAATGCTCGATCTTTCTTAAAAAAACATAATTTTCTTTTAATTTCAAAACAATTTCATCCGGCAGAATTTTTTCCCGTGCCAGGATGTCGAGCGCCCGGAGAGTATTGCCTTCCAGGATATCTACGCCTCGCGATGCATGGATAAGCTGCAGGCCCTGGGTCATGAACTCAATATCGCGCAGTCCTCCCAGGCCGCTCTTTACATCCATGATTGAGACCAGCCCTCGCGTTGACTGCTTACCGGCTAATTCGCGGTTTTTTTTGACGGACTGGACAATACTTTTTCGCTCCCGGGACTGCAGCAGCAGGGGACGTATCTGTTCTAAAAATTCAAATCCCAGTTCCAGGTTTCCCGCCACGGGCCGCATTTTCAACAGAGCCTGAATTTCAGTCAGGGCCGCGGATTCCCGGTAGTACCTGACCAGGCTGGGGAGCGAAGGCACCAGCTGTCCTTCTATCCCGTAGGGCCGCAGACGAAGATCCACGCGGTAGACATATCCCTCGTCAGTGTATTGGGATAGCTGGGACCTCAGCATTTCCATAATCCTGGCAAAGGGATCCCATCCCAGATTATTTATATATCCGCTGTCTTTTCCTCCGAGGCGGTCATCACAGATTCCCACCAGGTCGATATCCGAACTATAATTAAGCTCGCTCCCTCCCAGTTTCCCGAAAGCCAAAATACAAAATCGCCGGGCCGTCTCCTCCCCTTCCGGCATCCGGACATGATCGTCCTGACACACCTGGAACCAAACCCGGTCCAGTGCCGCCTGGATAAGGGCTTCAGCCAGGTTGGAGAGCTCCAGCGTGATTTCCGGCAGGGAAACATGCAAACATATATCCCGGGCGGCAATTCTCAAGAATTCCTGCCTCCGGTAGCTGCGTATTCCCTTCAGCCATTCCGGCGTTTCGGTGATTAGGCTTCCCATGCGTTCCAAGGCATGCGCATATTCCGAGCGCTCGCGGATTAGATATATTTTCCGGGGATCAGTGGCCGACTCAAGAAATCCGGGATTCCGAACCAGGATGTCGGCCAGGTATTGACTGCTCGAAAATATACTCAGCAGAATTTCCAATCGTTTGGGCTGGGACAGCAGGTTTTCAAAATGCTTTTTCGGATCCGGCAGAACGCGGACAAACCGCTCCCAGTTATTCAAGGCCATATCCGGATCCGGTTGGCGCCGGAACATATCGCAGGCCAGTACTGCCAGCTTGGCCAGGAGCAGACGCCTCTCGGCCTCGCCGGCCAGTCGCCGCAAATTCTCATAGGCCCGCTCGGTAAATACGAAACCGGCCTCTCGCAGTATTTTCCGGCGCAATTCCGGGGAAGTTTTATCCGAAAGGATCAAATCAGCCGCATTGCCCATTTCCGGGCCGGGCAGGGAATCCCTCCCGAAGTGCCGCTCAATAAATGCGCGTACGGACGCGGTCCGGGTCTCAAATTCCAAATGAAGCTGCTGCGCGGGATCCATATCCCGGGTTGATTCATATCCCAGCCGCCGGGCCAGATGCATATATTCATCCGATCTCAGGGGCGGTAAAAAAAGATCCCGGGCCGAGCCTCTTAGCATTCTCAATCCGTTAATCAAATTGCGCAGGAAACTATAGGCCGCGATTAACGTGCCGGACTCTTCCGCGCTTAAAACTCCGGCTTGGGGCAAACCCTGCAAAGCTTCCTGGATACGCGGAGTTCTAAGATAAGGAAACTCCTTGCCGTACATTACTTGTAAAATCTGGACATCGTATTCCAAGTCCACCAGGGCGCCCGGACTGAATTTGGCATTGAGCTTATGGCCCAGGGTTTTTTCCTCCAACTGACGGGCCCGGAGCTCCCGCAGATCCGGAAAATTGATATTTTTTACGGCATAAATAAATTCGTCACGGAGCCGTTCAACCCGGGCGCCCAGTTCGGTACCCCCGCCTACGGCGCGCAGACGAACCAAGGCCAAACGCTCATAGGCGTGCGCCGCTCCGCCCGGACCATAATAGCCGCAAAACGCTTCCAGACTGCAAGCCAGGGGACCGTCCTCACCATGCGGCCGCAGCCGGAGATCAATATTAAAAATACCCTCCCGCTTGGCCTGAATAAACTTAGCTGCGGTTTTTACCAGGTTATTGAAAAATTCGGGATTATCAATCGACTCTTCCCCGTCGGTCCGCCCGTTATCGCTGTACACCAACAGCAGCTCAATGTCAGAAGCATATCCCAGATCAGCGCCGCCGAATTTACCCAATCCCAAGACCGCGTATTCAGCCTCCATCCCGGCCACGGTCCGCGGTCTCCCGTACTTACCTGCCAGATAATGGTAATTCAATTGCATGGCCCGGTTAATCACCGCTTCTGCCAGGCGGGTTAAATGTTCCGCCAAAATCATAAAATCCACACCCGGAGTAAGGATGTGATCCAGATCAATGAGAAAAATTTCCTGGTCCTTGAATTCATTGAGGCGCTCTCTCTGCTCCTCCAGGTTCCGAGCGCCGCACAGGGCTTTTTCCATCCTCTCCGGAATAGTTTGCCAAGGAGCGGCAAAACGCCGGCCTTCGACCTGTGGGCCCAGCATGGGCAGAAGGGTCTCATACTGTTGGCGAATAATGTCTTCCCATAAAAAATCGCTGGCTCCCAAGAGACGCGCCAGATCCTGAAGTATGCGCGGATTGGAGAGCATCATTACCCACTCCCCGCTCTGGGGCAGGCTAATAAGGTTTTCCACCATCTTTTCAAAACGCGAAAGCGCGGCATAAGGATCCGGCGCCTGGCCTAAAAAACCGGTAAATTGCTTGGTAAGCAGTACTGAGAGTTTGACTTGATCCAGAATCGCGGAATCAGTAATTTTATGACCCCGTTCATCTACAAAATCAATCCAGTCCTCTACCCGCTTATGCCGGGTATTAATCTGTACATGCTCGATTGATATGCCTCGGAGGGAGAGCGCATTACTCAAGGAGTATAGAAAAGTAGGCGTATCCTCGGAAACTACTTTCAGGCGGGTAAAAGTTTCCTGAGTATTATCGATGGAAATCTCCAGGGGATATAAAACCGGCTGGATGCGGGCATACAAATCCGCCTGGCGCTTGGCCACCATCTCATTTACCCGGTGCTTGGCTTCCCTTACTGCTTCGTCCCGGTTGTTTTCCAGCAGATGTATTATCTCGGTCAGTTTCCGCTGAAAATCCTCGACCCAGCCGGCCGGAGAAACATGGGCATCCAATTGGCCGGAAAAATAATCTATAATCCGTTTTCTTTTCAATGGATCCGGAACTGCCCGGGGGAGGGAAAAACCGGGAGGGGACAGCGTCCGCCGAACCGGTTCCGGACTGCCGGCCTTGGCATAGGTATAAACCTCTCCGGAAAGAATATTAAAGCCCATTGCGGCCATGATTCCGGTAATCAGGGAAAATTCCGAAGTATAATCAAAAGCCAGGATAGTGCAGGCGATATGGTTATCCGCAAGCTGGTCCCAGAGGATTTCCACCGGATTTTCAGATGAAAGACGCGCCAGACTGTTTATATGCCGGCAAATATCATCCGGGCTAAAACGCGTAAAATACCTCTCATCCAACCTTTCCCAATGCGTTTGAATGAGCTTCTCATCAACTTGGGGGCAGGCATCTTTCAGGAAATCAAAGACAGGTTTCACAATGTATTATCCCGTATTCTTACTCGCCCCAGGTAATCAGATTGGTCTCAAAGGGCTGAGCCAGGTCCGGATGACTGGGCAGTACCCGGATAGTGAAACCGAGGTTACCGGTGGCACGGCAGGGAATGGCGCCGGTAAAATTCACGCGGCCGCTCTTGGTCACGTTTCCCGGTGTCATGACCATGACCCGCGAGTTATATAAATTCTGATTACTGTCAACCAATCCATAGAAAATTTCAACCCGCACATCCTGGGGCGTCAATGATCCCAAGGCCACCAGCGCCTTGACCGGCAGCTCCGTCCCCACGGGAAATTCTTTTTGAGTATCTGCTTCCACTTTCACAACTTTAATATTTCCCCACTCCCCCGCCACCTTGGATTTCCAGGCTGCCAGACGCCGTACCCCGGCACACTCATTCTCGCTCAGTCTGGCCAAACGCTCCATCCGGGAAATGTAAAACCGCTCGGTATATTCGCTAACCATACGGTTGGTATTAAAAACCGGGCCCAGACTGGTCATGGATTTTTTCATCCGGCGAATCCATTTTTCCGGAATATCATCCGCTCCCCGATCGTAAAACAAGGGGACAATCTCGTTCTCCATCAGCTGATAAAGCGCGGCGCTCTCCACTTGGTCCTGGTACTCATGGTCCGTGTATTCTTCCCCGCGTCCGATAGCCCATCCATTCTCGCCGTTATACCCTTCATCCCACCAGCCGTCCAGAATCGAGCAGTTCAACCCTCCGTTGAAGATGGCTTTCATACCCGAAGTTCCGGAAGCTTCCATGGGCCGGCGCGGTGTATTCAACCAGACATCCACACCCTGAACCAGATAATGAGCGCAATTCAAGTCGTAGTCCTCCAGAAAAACAATATGGCGGCGCAGATCACTGCGCCGCGCTATGCGGAAAATTTCCTGGATAAGCTGTTTGCCCGGCTCGTCGTGCGGATGGGCCTTGCCCGCAAAAATTATCTGAACCGGCCGGTTCTTATCGGTCAGCAAGCGGGTCAAGCGTTCGCTGTCCCGAAAAAGCAGCAGGGCGCGTTTATAAGTGGCAAACCGGCGCGCAAAACCAATCGTCAGGGCCTCAGGATCCAATACCTGGTTCGCCATCTCTACTTCCTCGACCGGACAGCCCCGGCCCTTGAGCTGACTGCGCAAACGGCGCCGCACATACCCGACCATGCGTTCCCGCCGGCGTTCGTGGGTCCGCCAGAGCTCGGCCGAAGGAATCTCCGCAATCCGCTCCCAAATTTTAAGATCTCCCGGTTCTTCCACCCAGCGCGGCCCGAGATAGCGGTCGAAAAGCTCGGACATCTCCATGGATATCCAGGAGTTCACATGTACCCCGTTGGTAATATGCGATATGGGAATTTCCTCCTCTGGTAATTGGGGCCATAAATCCTGAAACATCCGGCGTGAAACCTGGCCGTGCAGACGGGCTACGCCATTGGCGTTGGAGGATAAACGCAGAGCCAAAATCGCCATACTGAAAGTTTCCTGGGAATCATGGGAATTAACGCGGCCCAAGGCTAAAAATTCTTCCGCGCTGATCCCGAACTTCTCGTAATAGGGATGAAAATATTTTTCCATTAACTCGGGACTGAACTTGTCAATCCCGGCCGGAACCGGGGTATGGGTGGTAAAAAGATTGCTGGCCGCCACCAGTTCGCGCGCCTCCGAAAAATCAAGCTGTTCTTTTTGCATGCGCTGGTGAATACGCTCCAGCGCCAGAAAAGCCGAGTGCCCCTCGTTCATATGCGTAACCGCCGGCAATAAGCCCAATTTATTCAGGGCCCGGACGCCTCCCACGCCCAGTAATATTTCCTGCTGAATCCGCATCTCGTGATCCCCGCCATAGAGCTGCGCCGTAATATTCCGGTCGTTGGGATTGTTTTTCGGCAGATTAGTGTCCAGCAGATAAAGGGGAACACGTCCGATTTGAACTTTCCATATCTGGACCATTACCCGGCGTTCGGGAAAATCCACTTCCACCAGCAAGGGGTTGTTCTTGTCATCGCGCATCAGAATAAAGGGCATGTTATGAAAATCATTCTCAATAAAACGTTCCTGCTGCCATCCGTCCTGATTCAGATACTGCCGAAAGTATCCCAGACGATAAGCCAAGCCTACCCCTACCAGGGGAATTCCGAGGTCGCTGGCGGACTTCAGGTGATCGCCGGCTAAAACTCCCAGCCCGCCGGAATATATGGGAAGACCTTCATTAATTCCGTATTCCGCCGAAAAATACGCGATTCGAAAAGGCTCGTCTCCTGACCAGCGGCCCTGGAACCAGGTTTTCCGCTCCAAATAGGCATGCAAAGAGGCCATTACGCGGTTCAGGTGGTACAGGAACCCCTCATCACTTTCCAGCTCCTTCAATCGTTCCTGGGAAACCCGGCTCAAGAATTTCACAGGATTATGTCCGGTACCGGTCCATAATTCAGGCGCAATATGCCGAAAAATATTAAACGCATCCGCATTCCAGCCCCACCAGTAATTGTAGCTCAATTCCCTCAGGGCCTGCAGTTTTTCCGGAATATTGGGAACAACATTGAAGGTATGCATGTATTTCAAGACCTTAATCCCCTTTCGGTTCATAGTTAGTATTTGTTGCGGAAAGGACAAATTCAAGCAACCGAGCCACCCGCCATGTTTTAAAGAGTCCGTCATTCCGGCATGATTTTAGCCGGAATCCAGTAAAGCACTGTAATATAAGCAAAAGATTCTTTCTGGATACCGGCTTCCGCCGGTATGACGAGCTTAACTTATCTTTCCGCAACAGGCTCCTGGTTAAATTTTTGAAATCGTATTTTACCGAGCCATGACCGGTTTGGCAAGGGTGAATTGTAATCACAAGTGCAACAGTTCAAAGAAAGAACCATCTCATTTTCCTTAACGAAATTACCTCTTTTTATTTAATAAACCCTCATAGTGTCGTATCAGTTCAATGATTTCCGACACATCCCTTTCGGAATTCTTGTATTGTTCTCCTATTCCTTTGAGAATATTCAAAACAGTTTCGTCTGATATGTAGCGAAACAACCCTGATGCCCAGAGAATGAGCTTTTCGTCTCCTGCATTTTTGTAGTAGTCCCAAAATTTTATTTTTACAGCATCATAATCAATTTCGAGAGATTTTGTTCTATCTCCATAAATCATAGTTTCTTTACCTGGGTCGTCAATAACACTTTTAATAAATAAACACCCAATTATTAATCGGTCTTTTTCTCCTGCCCCGGGTGGTCTTGTTGTGAGTATCGCCATTCTTCCGATTCTTGCGCTATGTATGTGCCTTGGCTGATTCCTCGCACCCGTATGATCCCATCCGGCTCGCCTTAATCTATGCTCTCCCTCAAAAAATCAACTGATACCTAACTCCGGCCCCGGCACCTAACTTTTGAATAAAACCAAATTTTTTCAGCTGATTTAAAGAATACAGCGTGGTCCGGCGCGGCAGGTTTAATTTGGCCAGAATATTACTGATTTTAATATTTCGCTCCGGCTCATCTTTAAATACCATCAATATATTTTGCGCGGTCTGAGATAATTTACAAAAATTATCGTACTTGTTACTATAATGATCACAGTTGCGCAGACTAGCCGACAGTATCTCGGACATGAAATCATACAAATAGGCATATTGGTACTTAGCGGGATTGATTCTAAATTGACCTCCCGAAGATTTTCTTAAGACTAAATAGTATTTAGTTCTTTGTTGCTCAATATTTCTATCCCAGGCCATAAACGGCACTACCTTTTCCCAATTTTCATCTTCGGCTGATAACAGCGCCAAAAAAAATAGCAGCCGGGCTAATCTGCCATTACCATCTTGAAAAGGATGGATAGCTAAAAAACGAAAAACCAACTCAGTTGCTACTGCCACCGGCCAGGGCGAGGATTTTATCTGATCGTTGTACCAAGAGACCAAATCCGCTATGCTCGTCTCTGTGATTGTTCCCGGATCCGCAGTCTTTAAAACTACTCGCTTGGTGCCGGTCTGATGGTTGGTTTCGATCACACTATTAGGTTGGGTTTTAAAATCACCGTAATGATATTGCGCTTGAGAATAATACTTTAACAGTTCCCGGTGAAGCCCTTTAATCTGATGAAGTGACAGGGGATAAAAATCATGATACAGATTCATTACAATTTTAATGGCATCACGATACCCAGCCACCTCTTCGATGCTCCGGGCTTTATCCTGGGAAAATTTATGCTTAATATATAATTCCTGATTCTTGTATGCTTCGTGATCCTCCGATGCAATAATGGTATCTATCCATTCAATCTCTATATCTGTTAGTATCGCATTCTCAATTCTGGTAGACGCGCCAATATTACTGATCATCGCCTGATTAGCCATATACTGCTGCTTAGTTTCGGAAAAAGTCTTGATTTTTTGGTTTTTTGTGGCAATTGCGACTAGCAGGACCTGAGTCTTTTTTATTTGGCTGGGATTTAATTGAAAATGTAGCATGCCAGTAATATACAATATTGCGCAATATTGCGCAACTAATATATTGATTTGGTTGCCTATTACTGCGCTTTAATTTGCTGATTAATTCTCCGATTTAAGGCGCGCACTTATGATCCCCGGATACCGGCAGACCGGCTTATCAGTATGGGATTAAAGGGAAAGTCTATTTTGGCAGGTTTGGGATGATGCGGAATAAAGCAAATTGACACTTTTGGGCAGGAATGATATGTTTATTCCGAAAAGCAAATTCCTATCAGTTCACCAAGCTATTTGGTATCAACCATAGGCATAGATGAAGAAAAGATAATAAAATATGTTAGGTGGCAAGGAAGACTTAAGTCCGACAAGCTCCTAGGAGCCTGTCGGACTTAGGCACAAAATCGGATTTTGAGCACTCTTCCC
>CBDUZI010000103.1:0-10591 GCA_965371665.1 uncultured bacterium | reverse complement strand
CCCCTGCCCCCTTTACAAAAGGGGGAGAATGACTAAAGTCCGACAGACTCCTAGCCGGGGGGTTAATGATTTAGGGATAAAGACCGAAACTTATTAAAGCCAACCAAGGTTATTTAGCGTACCGGAGCAAGCCGGCGGTTGTATAAGCGAAAGCGGGGGTGTTGCAGATGGAGCAACGCAGGAAAAACTTGCGTCTGGAAGTTAACCTTCCGATAGTTTGCAAGATTGAAAATTTAGACGATAAAATGATTATCTCCTCCCTGGGAAACGTCAAAAATCTAAGTATTGGCGGAATGAGAATCGCTTTACCTATCTGTTTATCTCTTTTTAAAACACGGCTAATCGAGTATTATTTAAACCTTCCGCAACCCTTTGGCCGGATACAGGGCCGGGGTATAGTTCGGTGGGTCTACTGGGATGAAACCAGCCAATGCACGACTTTCGGCGTGGAGTTCCCGCCGCTGGAGAGTTATCAAAAAGAAGACATGGAGATTATTTTGAAGGAATTGGAAGATAATAAGCCCGACAGGGTACTGGCCAATGGTGGCAATTAAAATACCCGCGTTGCAATGCAGGGATGAAGCGGTTAACGTATTAAGCCGCAGCTTCTGCGCTGGCGGCGTCTATCTTTCCCACTCAATGGTTTTTTTGATTATTGTTTTATCCTTGGTCGTGGCCGCGGGCTCAGCCTGGGAGGCCTTATCCGCCTGGCGGATGATTTCATTATAAACTTCTACGGCTTTCTCCCGGTGGCCGGTTTTTTCAAAACAATCGGCCATGGCGGTGTAAGCCACCGCCAGTTGGGAGTTGATTTTCAGCGCCTCCTTGAAATCGGAAATGGCCCGGTCATATTTACCTTGCTTGCTGTAGGTAGCACCTCGATTGTAATAAGCCTTGGCATATTT
The DNA here is from genome assembly GCA_965371665.1 of uncultured bacterium. Lineage (GTDB taxonomy): Bacteria > Oederibacteriota > JAAXVQ01 > JAAXVQ01 > JAUVAV01 > JAUVAV01. The sequence goes on along the minus strand of CBDUZI010000103.1, from coordinate 9,686 downwards.
GGGTTTTATTTTTAAAGCCTGATTAAAATCGCGAATCGCCCGATCATGCTCGCCTTTCAGACTGTAGGCCAGCCCCCGATTGCGATAGGCATTCGCGTATTCCGGGTTTTTTTCCAGGGCATCATAATAATCCTCGATCGCCCGGTCATACTTGCCTTGTAAGCTATATGTGAGTCCGCGGTTGTTGTAAGCTTCGGCATAATCCGGATTAAGGTTCAGCGCCTGAATAAAATCCGGGATGGCTTGGTCATACTCGCCCTGGGCTAAGTAGGCTACTCCCCGGTTATTAAAGGCCGCGGCATAGTTCCCATTGAGATTCAAGGATTGATTGAAGTCCGGGATAGCGTCAGTGTATTGACCTTTTCCGGCATGGGCCAGCCCGCGGTTATTATAGGCTTCAGCATCCTGGGGGTCTATTTCCAGGGCCTGGTTGAGGTCTACCAGGGCGTCGTTATATTGCCCTAGGGCAAGATAAGAGGCGGCTCGGTTGCTGTAGGCCTCGGCGTCATTCGGTTTTAATTTTAATGCGTGATTGAACGCCTCAACGGCTTTGTCGTGTTTGCCCCTCAAGCTGTGGACCAAGCCGCGATTATTCCAGGCCGCGATATTTTTGGAATCGATTTCCAGGACTTGACTGAAATCGGTTTGCGCCCGGTTATAATCTTTTATGGAACTGAAAGCCAGGCCGCGGTTATTCAGGGCGGATAAATTTTGGGGATCGGTTTCCAAAATCCGGGTAAAATCTTTGATGGCCGCGGTATAATGTTCTTTTCGAGTATAGGCGATTCCCCGGTTGACGCGAAAATCGGATTCTTCCGGCCCGTATCCCAAAGCTTTAGTGAAATCAGCGATGGCCAGGTCATTTTCCCCCTTTTCCAGATGGGCCAGGCCGCGGTTGTTATAGGCCTTGATGAATCGGGGTTTTAATTTTAAGGCCTGGGTGAAGTCAAGAATGGCCAGGTCATACTCGCCTTTATCATCCCAGGCATTGCCTCGCCTGAAATGGGCCACGGCATCCTTAGGTTTTATTTTCAGGACTTTGGTGAAATCAGCAATCGCCTGATCATGCCGGTCTTGTTCTTCGTAGGCCAGTCCCCGCTGGTAATAAAGTTCGGGGTCCAAGGGTTTAAGTGTCAGAGCTTTAGTAAGATCGGCGATAGTCTGTGTGGCCGGCTTTTCCGTGTCTTGAGCGGCAGCAACGGATAGGGGTCCTAATATAAAGTATAAAGAGAAAAGACAAGGTGTGATTTTTCTGAGCATGGCCTGGCTACTCCTTTTTGCAGGGACTCTATCCAGCGACAGTATTTTCTCTTTTTTTTCCGCTAAAAGCAATAAAACAATGCAGCCATGAAGACGAATTATAACCCAGTCGGTTCCTTGGGGTGACGGGACTAACTCGCTTTTCCGTGACCGGAACTGCCTAAATTGAGCGATTTTGATTTATGATTTGTGGTATTATATAACTAATCATCTTAGGGGAGAAGAACATACCGTTAGGGAGGGGGAATATCAAGATGCGCGTGACTTTTCTTGGGACCGGCACCAGTCATGGTATTCCGGTTATTGGCTGCCACTGTCCGGTCTGCGATTCCCATGACCCGCGGGACCGGCGTTCCCGGACTTCTATAATATTAGAGTCGGAACAAGTGAGCTTACTGGTCGATGCCGTGCCTGAACTCCGGCTCCAGTTAATCAGCGCCGGAATTGATAATGTGGATGCCTTGCTTTTAACCCATGCCCATTCCGATCATATTGCCGGGCTGGATGATGTGCGGATATTTTCTGAGAGAGCAGCCCGGAAATTTCCGGTATATGGCGCGGCTTCGGCGCTGGGTGCGGTTCGTCGAAGGTATGATTATATCTTTCGGAATACTCAGAAGGGCGGCGGCAAACCACAACTGTCATTGCACCCGGTAGTAAAGCAATTTACCATTAAAGGCGTAAAAATCATCCCTGTCCCGCTCTGGCATGGCCGGATTCGGGTCTTCGGCTACCGGCTGGGCGATTTCGCCTATTTAACGGATGTCTCGAAAATTCCGGATGAGTCCTATGCTCTATTAAAAGGGCTGTCCGTGCTGGTGCTGGACGCGCTTCGTCCCCAGCCGCATGCTACTCATTTTCATCTGGAACGCTCCTTGGCCGAAGCCAAGCGGGTGGGCGCTAAAAAAACTTATTTTATTCATATGTGCCATTTACTCGGTCACCGGGAAACCGAGAAACGGCTCCCGCGGAACGTACGGCTGGCTTACGACGGGTTGAAGATCAGTCTGTGAGTGGAGGGGTATTTAATTGACGCGGATGAAAACGTATTCTATAATTTAGTTAGTACCTGTTGCGGAAAGATAAGTTAAGCTTGTCATACCGGCGGAAGCCGGTATCCAGGAAGTATCTTTGCTTATATTACAATACTTTTCTGGATTCCGGCTAACACCATGCCGGAATGACGGACCCACAAAGAAATAAAAAGACCTTTCGGCAACAGAAACTAGTTAAAGAAACTGAGAAGGGATGTAATAAGCAGATGAAAAAAATGGCTTTAAGTATGGCGGCAATAGTTTTGATGCTCGGCTTGGCCGGCGGCTGCGCGAAACGCGTGCTGGTGCAACCCGGGGCCGATATGTCCCGGTATGATCGGTTGGCGATTTTACCGTTTGAGACGGATAGTTTCCTGTCAACGGTGGGAAATCAACTGGCAGATGAAATAATTGTAATCCTTTTGGAAAAAGCGCCGAACCTTAATATAGTGGAACGCGCGCGGATTGATGCTCTGATGAATGAACAGCAGCTGGTACGGAGCGGATATTTAAGTCAGGAATCCGCTATTCAGGTCGGACGTCTGCTGGGAGTAAAAGCTGTAGTTACCGGAAGTATTTCCATTTCCATAGGGGATATTCGTCCTACGGCTTTAAGTACGCGGCGCGTGGCCACGGGGGTGGCGACCATCAGACTTATAGATACCGAGACCGGGAAGATCGCCTGGGCGAAGCGCGAAAAGAGCGAATATTCGGATTATATCGGTTCGGATAAAGAATCCGGAACTTTTAACTTCCGGACTGATCATGAAATGATCCAGCAAGTTATTCAGAAATTAGGTGGTTTATTGGCAGAGGATTTCTATCCCCATTACGAATTGCAATACTAATTAGTGCCCGATGTAGAAAGCTGTTTTTAGCGGGCTCCCCGCGTTTTGTCATTCTGAGCCGAAGGCGAAGAATCTCCAGAAGACCTGATGATTCAGGCGTTTGCTGGGAGATTCCTCACTGCGTTCGGAATGACAAACTTAAGAAAACATGCTTCTGCGACAGAAACTGACTAATCCCTAATGAGGAGTACGTGATGTCTTTATCCGAAGGCGAGCGTCAAATACTGCTGGAAATAGTCGGATCCTCGGTGCGAGCCGCCGTGAGCGGGACTTCTTTACCGGCGCCGCCGGAGGAGTTCTCTCCGGCCTTGCGGGAGTCCAGGGGGGCTTTTGTAACCCTGACACGGAACCGGAAGTTGCGGGGGTGTATCGGTTTAATTGAAAGTAATTTATCCTTAACCCAAACCGTAATAAAAATGGCAAAGGCTGCCGCTACGCAGGATATGCGTTTTCCGCCGCTGCGGCCCGAAGAATTAAATGAAATAGTTATCGAGATATCCGCTCTTTCCCGGCTGCAAAAAGCGGCTTCGGCCCGGGACATTGTTTTAGGCCGCGACGGCGTCATGGTCAGGGCCGGCGGACGATCCGGGGTTTTTCTTCCTCAAGTGGCCAAGGAAACCGGATGGGACTTAGAAAGATTTTTAAGTGAACTTTGCTCCGGCAAAGCCGGTCTGCCGGGGAATGCCTGGAGGTCTCCGGAGACGGAGCTGTATACTTTTACGGCGGAAGTATTTCAAGCGCCGATAACCAGCCGATGATTCCGGTTTCAGCTAAGGCCGGAGGAATAAAAGAAAAAAATATTGCTTGTTGCGAAGGAATGATTTTTGTATAATCACTCCCGATTAAGGAGGATTTCGCCATGATAGAGATGAAAGTTAAGGGCTTGGCCGTAGACGCAAATTCAAAAATTCCGGTGGTGATTTTAACGGATCCTGAGGAGAAGCGTTATCTTCCCATATGGATAGGAATTTACGAGGCGGATGCCATATTGATCGCTCTGGAAAAAATTAATGTGCCTCGCCCCATGACGCATGACTTGCTCAAGTCCACGCTGGAAACGCTGGGCGTGAAAATAGAACGCATCTTGATTCATAACATTCAAAATAATACTTTTTATTCGCGCATTACGCTGCGGCGCAAGGATCCTGAGGGAAAATGGGAGATTGATGCCCGGCCCTCGGATGCCATCGCTTTAGGACTGCGTGCCGAATGTCCCATTCTGGTATCCGAGAAGGTTATTGTAGAAGCGAGCATTACGGATAAATCAAAATATGAAAAGGAAAAGATAGAGTTTAAGAAATTTTTTAAGGATCTCAAACCTGCCGATTTCAACCGGTAAACCGGATGGCGCAACGGGATCCGGCTCTGATGCGGCAGTTAGGACAGGCCAGCATGGCGGGACTGATGCTGGCGGCTTGTATTTTTGTCGGAACCGGCTTAGGGGTTTACCTGGACCGTTGGCTCGGCACGCGTCCCTGGTTAACTCTTTTTTTTATGGTATTGGGAATCGTGGCGGGTTTCTATAACGTTTTTAAAATAGTTGCTGCCTTAGGTGCCCCTCGCAGAATGAAATGAGGTGTAACCGGTATCTGTAAATAATAGTGGTGTGACCGGCCGGATTAGTCTTGCTTTATCCCGGAGATTTTTTCTGAAGATAATTCCCCTATTGGCCGAACTTATTTTAAGATAGTAATAGTATCTGTTGGGCAAAGCTTTTTTTAGCGGATTTCCCATGTTTGTCATTCCGAGTGTTAGCGAGGAATCTCCACGAGAACGCTGAATTCAAAAGGATCTTTGGAGATTTCTCGGCTTTGCCTCGAAATGACAATTTCAGGAAAATATACTTCCGCAACAGATGCTTAATAATAATTTAACAGGGACAAACTATGAGCGCGGTTCCGGAATCAGTAGAGTTTCATCTGCCTTTTGATAGTAGTATTCTTATGAGCGCCTTGACCGTGGGAGTGATTGCGCTGATTTCCTGGGCCGGGACGCGTAAATTAAGCATGGTGCCCCGGGGCTGTCAGAACTTTTTGGAATGGGTTCTGGGCATTGTATTTCAATTTGCGGATGACATGATCGGGCCCCAAGCCCGGCGCTACTATCCTCTGTTTGCCATGCTGTTTTTTTTTATTGCGATTTCTAATTTAATGGGTTTAATTCCCGGATTTTTTTCCAGTACCAGCCGTTTGTCCACTACAGTCGGGCTGGCCCTGGTAGTGTTTTTTTCAACGCACTATTTGGGAATTAAAGAACGGGGAATAGGAGCCTATATCAAGCACTGGTTTGGACCGGTGCCGGTCTGGCTCAAACCCTTTATGTTCCTGATTGAGTTGATCGGCGAGTTGGCCAGACCACTTTCCCTTTCCTTCCGGCTTTTCGGCAATATTCTGGCCAAGGAGATACTGCTGGGCGTTCTCTGTATGCTGGTGGTAATATTTCTGCCTTCGGGGAACATTAGCCAGCAGGTTTTAACCCTGGTGCCTTTGATCCTGCGGCCGTTGATTATTCTGCTCGGGATTTTAGTCAGTATAATCCAGGCATTTGTGTTTATGATACTGGCCATGGTATATATCGGGGGAGCTGTGCAGGCCCATGAAGAGCATTGAATATAAAATTTAAGGAGGAAACAAAAGTGAAACATTGGTTGCACCGGATAGGACAAGTAAGTGTGATACTGCTGGCTACCGTCGGCTTGGCAATGGCGGAAGAGGCCGGGCATGTTGCCGGGACAGCTGCCGTATCGGCTGACGGGAATGCCACCTGGTTTTTCGTGGCCTGCGTGATTTCCGCAGCCTTTGGCCTGGCAATGGCGGCTGTTGCGGGCTCGCTCGGGCAGGCCAATGCCATCAGCAAGGCCGTGGAAGGCATTGCCCGCCAGCCTGAGGCCAGCGGTCCGATTCAAACTGCCATGATTATCGGTATTTCTTTTATTGAATCATTGACCATATACGTGCTGGTAGTGGCGCTGATTTTACTGTTTGCCAATCCCTTTATAGGCTATTTTGTAAAGTGAGCAGCAAGAGGGAGATTTAACGGTTATGATTGAAATTAGTTGGCCGCTGCTTTTAACCCAGATAGGCACCTTTCTGATAGCCATGGTTGTGGTCTGGAAATTATTCTGGGGCCCGTTGACCAGGATGATGCAGGACCGGTCTCAAAGAATCTCCGGGGATATTCAAAGGGCTGAATCCGGCCGCCGGGAGATTGAGGCGCTGGAAGCCGAGTATCACCGGCAAATGGCAGAAATTGAGGAAGAGGCCCGTAAAGCCGTCAAGGAGGCAGTCCATCAGGGAAATCTGGCCAGAGAACAAATTATTCGGGAAGCCCGGGAAGAGAGCCGGCGTATTCTGGAAAAAAACCGGGAGTATTTGGTACAGGAACGGAAAAAGGTGCTTAGGGAATTACGCGGACAAGTAACTGAGATTTCCTTGATGGTGGTGGAAAAGGTGATCGGCCGGAAACTGGATCAGTCTGTGCAGCAGAAATTGCTGGATGATTTTTTAAATGAAATCAAAGCGGCGGAGAAGGTCGGATGAGCGCGGAACATATACTGGCGGATAAATACGCCCGGGCTTTATTGCTCTTAGCCCGGGAACAAGGCCAAGGGAAAGAAGTGTTGGCGGATATGGACCTGGCGGCCGAGGCTTTTGGCCGCGGCGAAGGAAGAGCACTGCTGCTCAATCCCCTGCTGGGAGCAGAAAAAAAATTTACCATAGTGAAAGCCATATTGGAGAAAAGCATTACCCCCCTGGCACTCTCGTTTCTGCGTTTAATAATCGAAAAACGCCGTGGTATCCTGATGGCCGGGATTGCTGCGGCCTACCGGGCCGCCTGGGAGCAGGTTCAGGGCCGGCGGAACGCCAGTATAACCAGCACGATACCTTTAACTCCGGAACAGTCCCGGAAATTGCGCGGACAATTATCAAAAATTTGCGGCGCCGAGGTTGAGCTGCAACAGGTGGTTAATCAGGACTTGGGCGCCGGCGGACGTATTGAAATAGGTGATTTGCTCTGGGACAGTACGGTCAAAAACCGGCTGGCCCAATTGCGCCGGATTATGCCGGCCGGGAACTAGAATGGAAAATATCGTAAGGAACGGGAGAGCATGAAGATATCGCCGGAAGAAGTAACCGAAGTAATTAAACAGCAAATAGAAGGTTTTACCAGCCAAACCCAGATGGAAGAAGTGGGAACAGTGCTGCAAATAGGGGACGGCATAGCGCGGATTTGGGGACTGAGCGGAGCTATGGCCATGGAACTTCTGGAATTCCCTCAGGGAGTATATGGCATGGCGCTTAACCTGGAGCGCGATAATGTGGGATGCGTGCTGATGGGTGATTATGCAAAGATTAAAGAGGGGGACCAGGTTAAGCGCACGCGGCGCATTATGGAAGTTCCGGTAGGGCCGGAACTGCTGGGCAGGGTGGTAAATCCGCTGGGTCAACCCGTGGACGGCAAGGGAGAGATTAGCACCGCACGTACGCGTCCGGTGGAGCGGCGGGCTCACGGAGTAACCGAGCGGCAGCCGGTAAAGGAGCCCATGCAGACAGGAAGCAAGGCGATAGATGCTATGGTTCCCATCGGGCGGGGGCAGAGAGAACTGATTATCGGCGACCGCCAGACCGGCAAGACGGCGGTGGCAGTGGATGCTATTATCAACCAGAAAGACACTGATGTTTATTGCGTTTACGTAGCTATTGGGCAGAAACAATCCACCGTCGCTCAAGTAGTTAAAACCCTGGAAGCAAACCATGTTTTAGAAAAGACCATCATCGTAACGGCTGGAGCCAGCGAACCCGCGCCCATGCTTTACCTGGCGCCGTATTCCGGATGCGCCATGGCTGAAGATTTCATGATAAACGGCGGGCATGCTCTGATTATTTACGATGATTTATCCAAGCATGCAGCGGCCTACCGCCAAATGTCACTACTGCTTCGCCGTCCGCCCGGCCGGGAAGCTTATCCCGGTGATGTCTTTTATCTTCACTCCCGCCTGCTGGAGCGGGCTTCCAAATTGAAGAGCGAGTTAGGCGGCGGGTCGCTGACGGCCTTGCCCATAATCGAGACCCAAGCCGGTGATATCTCAGCCTACATCCCGACTAATGTGATTTCAATTACCGACGGGCAGATATACCTGGAAAGCAGCCTTTTCTACTCCGGGCAGCGTCCGGCTATCAATGTCGGTCTCTCGGTTTCCCGTGTCGGCGGGAACGCCCAGGTAAAAGCCATGAAACAAATGGCGGGATCCCTGCGCCTGGATATGTCCCAATACCGTGAATTAGCCGCTTTTGCTCAGTTCGGCTCGGATCTTGATAAGGCGACCCAGGCTCAACTGACCCGGGGCGAACGTATGATGAGAGTGCTGCGTCAGCCGCAAGGCCAGCCCATGCCGGTGGAAGAGCAAATCGCGATAATTTTTGCCGGTACTACCGGAGCTCTGGATGATATCCCCGTGCTGGAGGTGTTTCGCTTTGAGCAAGAGTTTATAAAATTTCTCCGGGAACGGTATACTACCTTGTTAGAGGTTCTCCGGGCTAAAGGAGACATGGGCGCCGAACTTCAGGCAGAGATGCAGGAAGCGGTTAACAATTTTAAGGAGAATTTCAGCTTTGGCAGGAATCCGTGAAGTCCGCCGCCGGATTAAAAGCATTGTAAACATTCGGCATATTACCCGGGCCATGAAGATGGTGGCCTCGGTCCGGCTGCATAAAGCCCAAAGCCAGCTTATGGAAGGCCGGCCTTATGCCGGGAAATTATACGAAATGATCCGGAGTGTTGCCGCGCATTCGAGTGAAAAGAGCCATCCCTTGTTGCGGAGAAACCAGGTTTCCCTGTCAGGATTGGTGGTAATGACCTCGGATAAAGGACTTTGCGCGGGTTTTAATGCCCAGCCGTTGCAGGTCGCGGGCCGTCGCCTGGCGGACCAGGAACCCGGGAACGCGGTGGAAATAATATCCCTGGGACGCAAAGGATCGAATTTTTTTCGTCGGATTGGCGTGAAGCCGCATCGGGAATGGGCGGGTTTCTGGCAGGACTTGAATTGGCATCATGCCGATATGATTGGGCAGGAATTGATCGAAGCCTATATTACCGGACGCTGGTCGCGCTTGCATATAGTGTATAACCGCTTTAAATCCGTGATGGCGCAGGAAGTGGTGGAGGAGATTCTGCTTCCTTTGCCTGAACCGCGGCCGCAGGCCGGAAGCCGGGATTCCTATAGTGAGTTTGAATTCGAGCCTTCGGCTGAGCAAATATATGCCTGCCTGCTTCCGCGCTATGTCAAAATGACGATTTGGCACGCTTTATTGGAATCCAAAGCCGCCGAATTGGCGGCCCGCATGCAGGCGATGGACAATGCGACTCAAAGCGCGGGAGAGATGATTGAAGGACTGACTTTGCAGATGAACCGCGCCCGGCAGGCCGCGATTACCCGGGAGATTTCCGAACTCGTCGGCAGCGCGGAAGCTATAAATGCTTAACAGGAACTAACTAGGAGCCTGTCGGACTTAGGCACAAAATCGGATTTTGAGCACTCTTCCCC
>CBDUZI010000102.1:0-10620 GCA_965371665.1 uncultured bacterium | reverse complement strand
CCTTTTGTAAAGGGGGCAGGGGGGATTTAATCAACAAAACGCCCGCTTTCCTATGTAAAATCCCCCTCAATCCCCCTTTTTCAAAGGGGGAAGAGTGCTCAAAATCCGATTTTGTGCCTAAGTCCGACAGGCTCCTGGCTCATTTTGTGAGCCGGGGTGAAATAATTTTGTCAATTTTTATTGCGGCTATGTTTTTTAATCCGATTACTTCTATTTTTTTATGAACCGGATAGTTTGTTGTCCCGGGATAAATGACCCATAGTTTTTCCAGTTTCAGATCTTCCAGCGCTATTTTCATGGATTTTGTCAATCCGGGTGCATCCGCGTATTTGAATTCAAAACCCCAGCGTTTTCCTTTGCGCAGCAGCATAAGATCCAGTTCCGCGCCCGCGTGGGTTGCCCAAAAATACGCATCCCGTTCCCCGAAGCGGCTTAGTATTTGCCCGAGTGCAAAACCTTCCCAGGAAGCACCGAGTTTGGGATGGTTTTGAAGCATTTCCAGATCGTCCAGACGTAAAAGACTGTGCATCAAGCCCGAATCGCGGATATAGATTTTTGGTGATTTGACCACTCTTTTTTTCACATTTACGTGCCAGGGCGGCAATTGGCGTATCACGAGTGCCTGGCTTAACAAATCCAAATACCGCCGAACCGTGGTATGCGAGCTTCCTATGGATGTGCCGATTTCGGATCCATTCCATACCTGGCCGTGACAATGGGCCAGCATGGTCCAAAAACGGCGCAAAAGAGCTGCCGGCAGGTTAAATCCCATTTGGGGCAAATCTCCTTCCAAAAAGGTTCGTATGAAATTTTCCCTCCAGGCAACGCTGTCCCCATTGCTTTTGGCCAGAAAGGAAAGCGGAAATCCTCCGCGCAGCCACAATTTTTCCTGCTGCCGGAAACCGATTTCCGAAAGGTCAAACCCCTCCATTTCAACATACTCCACCCGTCCGGCCAGGGACTCGGATGAATGCCGGATTAACTCCGGGGAGGCGCTTCCCAAAATAAGAAACCTGGCCGGCAGTGGTTTGCGGTCGGCCAGTGTTTTCAACAATGAAAAAAGTCCGGGATTTCGCTGCACTTCGTCTATGATGACAAGCCCCTTCAGCTTGTTCAGCACGAGTTGCGGATTTTCCAGGCGCGTTTCATCCAAAGGATTTTCCAGGTCAAAATAATGCCCGGTCTTTTCAGCCTGTATTTTTTTTGCCAGTGTGGTTTTCCCGCATTGCCGGGGACCCAATAGCGCCGTAACCCGACTACGCCGCAAGCCTGTTCTGATTTTTTGAAGTAATTCTAAACGCTTAATCATGCTTTTTCCCTCCTTGAAATTTGAATGCATTATACTCATTTTTCAAGGTAACGGTAATTTAATTTTATGCCCGACCGATATCCCTGCGGTGACATATTACTTATTCAATTTCCCCGCTTCTTTCGAGCGGGGGAATTGGATATGATCTGTAGAAAACCATTATTACTATCCCGCTTCATCCCCGGCTTGAAAGCCGGGGAATTCGCGGTTAACATATTAAAGCTTTCTTGTCAGCCTTAGGTCTTTCTTTATACAAGCAACTCAAGTTACCACCCGGCTCATTTCGTTAGCGATCGTGTGTCTCGGTCTTTTATGAATTTGATATAATGGAAAGGTGTGTTTTTTGATATAACATGATTTGCCGGTATTGGCTGGATGAATCTTTGTGGTTATAGGGCAAAGCTGTGCGTGACCCATCTGCTTTCTCCAGGCTTGGGGTTGCTGAAGATCAAGGAATAAACGCCTATATTGAAAAAACAACTGTACCGCACAATTAAATGGGCTGTCAACCTTTTTCGTTTTGCATAAATAATTAGGCAGGCATTATGTTGCTCGGTATGATTTTAATTTCACTCTGTGTCTGACTTCTAGGAGCCTGTCGGACTTAGGCACAAAATCGGATTTTGAGCACTCTTCCCCCTTTGAAAAAGGGGGATTGAGGGGGATTTTGCATATGAAAGCGGGCGTTTTATTGATTAAATCCCCCTGCCCCCTTTACAAAAGGGGGAGAATGCCTAAGTCCGACAGACTCCTAGTGTTGTGTCTCAGAAATTCTATTAATATGTCACCCCGGCATGCTTTTAGCCGGGGTCCAGAAAAACATTATTTTTACGGATAAACTCGCTGGCTTCCGGCCTATCCCAAGCGTAGTAGAGACGCAAAATTTTGCGTCTCTACAAAACAATATCATTTTATATGTTTTCCAAAACATCATCCTGCTTGACACATCAAAATAATATTGTCATCCTGTCGCTAGCGCCTACCCCGGAGGCCAATGGAATTTTCGTCCGCCTAAAAGATGAAGATGTACATGATATACTTCCTGGCCGGCATCCGCGCGGCAATTAATCACCAGCCGATAACCTGAATCCAACCGATTTTCCTTGGCAAGCTTATTAGCGGCACCGATCATCCGGCTGATTAAAAACTCGCTCTCAGCCGGAATATCAGCTATGGTAGGAAAATGCTCCTTGGGAACAATCAAGGCATGAAAAGGCGCTTGGGGATTGATATCCTCAAACGCCAGGATCTGATCATCCTCGAATAACTTGCGGCAGGGAATCTCCCCGGCCACTATACGGCAAAACAGGCATGATGTATCCCTGTTCATAGTTTAAAAATTCAGCCCGTAACGAAGATTGGTCACAAACTCACCGTAACTGTTTATTTCGGATATGCGGTCGGAATACGCTATATTCATAAAGTTCAGGGACAAGGACTGGGCAGGAGTAAAATAATACGTGCTGCTTAGGCTGATAGTCGATAAATTATTTTCCACCAAGTCCGCATCATCCTGGCCGCTTAAGTTCTCCCAACCAAGTCCCAGATCGAGTTTCCCGGGCCAGGCTTTCCAATTCGCCTGTAGATTAGTCGAATGGTAGTCAATTGTCTGCTTTTCAACCAGGGGCGAGGTGGATACTGCGGTAAGCGTAACACCGGTATAATCCCCCATATTCCGGGTCAGACCATATCCGCCGGTAAATGACCAATCCCGGCCGCGTAAATATATCAGCGAGCACTGGAAGGATAAGAAGTCCATATCCGCTGAAAGCTTATCCTGGGCTAAATCCCGGTACTGGGTTTGCGATAAACTAATATTAGTTAAAACTTGATTCGTAGCCAGGGGGAGCTGTATGCCGGCTCCCAGATTAAACACACTGGTCTGATTATTAATAACACTGCAGGGCTGAGAATCGTCCTGCTGGCTATTAAAGGAATACCCGGCCGACAGATTTGGAATTAAATTGGAAACAGCATAATTAATCATCCCGGAAAAATACGTTGTTCGGGTGGTTCCCGCCGTAACCGAGGTTCCGGCTGCATCCAAATATGTCTGGGTTTTCTGTCCGTCCAGGTTATCGCTCCATATTTCCGCATTCGCCAGCAGGGCCAGGGTATCATCCAGCAGATAAACCTGGGCGTCCCCAGCCAGGCCTTCCCAATCCCCGATTAACCAATCATTGGCCAAAGAGACGTAATTGGCTCCGGTATGCCGGTACTGGATATCCATTGAATTTCTATTTCCCCATTCCCAGCGCGTACCTCCCCGAAAGGCATCTCCTAATGAAAGCGAAAGCAGGTTCTGGGATTCATCATAATAACTCAAGCCGTATTCACCGTAAAAAGTGCTTGAGAACCTGGGCGCCAAGTTGATTTTCACACGTCCCTCAGAAGTCGCCACATGATTATTGGCAGGAAGACTGCCGCCGTCTTCATCTATGGAATTGGCATAATCATTAATCGTACTGAAATTAAGTGAAAATCCGGTGCCCGGCAGAAAATTATAAAACCATTGAGTTCCCCAGAGCCACTGCTCGAACGTGCCACCTGCATCAGAACGGCCTTCAATGGGAATGCGGGTCATTCCTCCCAGGGCTTGAAACTTTGAATACGCTTTATCCGTACGGCCGGAAGTCAAGGCTAGACTCCCTCCGCGCAAAAAAATATTACTTATGGAGTAATCCGAAAAAACCGGGTAAATATCACCGGCTGTGAAATTAAAAGACTTATCGAAAATTTCCAGGCGGAAACGGTTTACCGGCTGCTGCCCAGGTGTTTCCTCATCAGTCAGGAAAACCGCTCCCAATATATCGAGTTCTCCCGCTTTTCCGGCCCAATTCAGGTTCAGGCGATTCAACCATCCCGCAGGCCGGCTGAGATAACGCGTGCTTCCGGGTTCACGGGTTAAGGCAGCGTACTGAACCTCTGTCCCAAGACCGCCGGAAAATTGTCGCGGAGCCTTGGCAAGCTCTTCCTTCGGCTTTTCGGCGCGTACTTCCGGTTTCCCGGACCGGCTGACAATAAAAGACCAGGCAGCCGCTTCGGCCTCTACGCCGTCAAGATTGCGTACTTTTACTTGCAACTTATGCTCACCCTCGCTCAGATCCTTAGGCGGGACGAAAGAAATCATGGTTTCTGAAATCCGGGCCTGATTAGTTACATCCTGACCGTCTAATATCACTTTTAAAGTCGATAGGTCCGGACGGCTGCGCCCCGCATCTATCGCTACTACCATTACTGCCTCTTGGGGCGTAAGCAAAGCGCCCTCCTCCGGCGCCAGCAGGCGGACTACCGGAGCACTGGCAGCTTTGCGGACTACTACATGATGGGGCGCATGGGCCGCATTCAAGACCGGAGAGGTCCTGATCTCGCCGGCTTGATTGCGGGCTTCAATGTAATACTGTACACCCCTACTTAAAACAATCGCACCCGGAATCTGTCCTTTATAATTGTATCCCGCCGCTGTCATAACCTGAACACGGTATCCCAAAGTTCCGCTGATTCTAAAAAAGAGCCTGACCTGAATAAGGGATGAACCGGGATCCGTTATGGTGGCATTAATGGAGAGAGCCCTGCCTTGCATGGCCTCCAGCGAAGGTTGATGAACAATATTCGGCATGGCATATGCCTGCTGGTATGATAACCCACAACAGATTATTCCTGTTAATAAGCAGGCGAATTTTCTTTTAATGGATGTCCTATTTCTTTTCATATTTTATATCAAGTTTCTGCTCTTTGCCGTCTTTATCCTTGATCTTTAATTTTAAGGTCTTGGAAGAAGGTATATCAACCACGGACCCAAACCATTGATCCCGCGATTCCAGATTGACTTTTTTGGGTTCTCCCGGGGCCTGGTCTTTCTCTGAGGTGCTTTCCTGGGATGCCCGGACTACTACTTTTCCGTGGGAATTAAAGAAATCAACCAAACCGTCCCAGACAATAAGCCGGACTTTCCCGTCCGGTAAAACCTTTAGCTCAAACTCAGTACCTTTAATCGCTGCAACTGCCGAAGGAGTCTCGATTTCAAGTTCTTGCCCATGATCCAGCTTCTTGACCTTGGCCCATAAGTGGCCCAGCAGCAGCTTTATCCGGTTTTTCTTCTTAGCCTGCCTAACTTTGAAAAAAAGGTCGGTATTTTCATTCAAGCGGATTATGCTGCCGTCATCAAGAATCACGGCCGCTCTTGCCAGTTCCCTGGTCTTAAGTCTGTCCCCTTCAAAAAGCAGCATGCCCTTTTTGGCTTTAATCCATTTCGTTTTGCTGTTTCGGAGCAGCTCGACCTGGCCGTTCTTTACAAATAAAGTACCGATCCCATTTTCAGCCTTGCTCTTGGCCGCAGCTCCGGACTTAGCCAGCGCCGGTACGGCGCCCAGCGCGGTTACAAGTAAAATCACGGTTAGTACCAGCAATTTTTTATGCATAGAATTCCTCCTCTTTATTCCAGCCGGGCCGATATAACCTTGGCTGTTCCCTCGCGTAATTGCCGTAAGAGTCCGGCTAAATCGCCACAAGTACTTTCCAAAGCCATAGCCTGAAAACCCTTAAGTTGGGCGGCAATAGCCTTGTCCGGTATCAGACTTTTCAAGACCGAATCCGCCTCCCGGGGTGAAACAGCAGTGCTTACTTGGGTCATTATAGTCTTTATCTGGAACCAAGCCGGCTGAGAACGTCCATCTTTTCCGCCCATGGGCTTGCCAAAGCTGTCAAAAGCCCGGACTTGCCAGTAATATTTTTGCCCGCTTTTTAAAGCCCGGGCCGCGGAAGCATAAAGCGCTTGCGTATTTTTCAGGCGACAGCTGCGCCAGTAGGTATTGACTTCCGGATTCTGATTAGGACTGACCCTCACTTCATATTCGCTGGCTTTCTGAACCGGGGTCCAGGAAAAACTTGGCAACAGAGTATTGACTTCCACATTTCTGGGGTAAACCGGAACCGGGGGCATATTAAGCGAGGACTGGGGAGCGAAAAGCGCGAAATTCACGATATACGACGGTCCGGCCGGCGAGGTCGGAGTTATAGCAACGCGATAGTTTCCCATGGGAAAAATACTTCCCTGGGCGACCTGGCTAAAGCTGCTGCTTGGTTGGTAAGCATCATTAAAAGTGACATTGATATTTGAAGTATTAATCTGGTTGGCATTATATGTGTTGGCCCCTATTGACAGGGAACCGGTCTTAAAACCAGTAGCCATAATCACCTGGTTTCGCCCCTCTTTGATCTCGACTTTGAATTCCATATAGGGAAGTTCGTCATCTTCCATGGAAGTCACCATCATCATGAAAATCCGGGAGGCGGCCATTGGAATCGAAGTAGCCTTATTCTGATAGGCCTGGTAAAGCTCCATTAGCAGTTGGGGTGATAGGGATACATTCGTAATCCGCACCGTGGTCGAAGCTGACGCAGCGCTTAAAAACATCATTGCTATTACAGATAAACCAACCCTGTGTAAAATCTTCATAATCTGCCTCCATCATTTAAATATTCCCTGTTGCGAAAAGCCATTTTTTGCGGACTTCCCGTGTTTGTCATTCCGAGCGTTAGCGAGGAATCTCCACGAGACGGTGGAATTCAAAAGGACTTTTGGAGATTTCTCGGCTTCGCCTCGAAATGACAAGCTTAGAATAATTCACTTCCGCAACAGATACTAAATAGCCGATTGTCAAAAACATCTGCATATTTCTGTTCTGATAGCCGCAGGCTTCAGCCTGCGAAAAAACATATCCTATTTGAGAGCCCCTAAAACAAACGATCAATAACCACCTTAACTCCGCAGCCGGACAGTTTGGGAGTCAAAACCGGACCAGTATCAGCGGTTTTCTGTTTTTTTCCGGCTCCCTGCTCCAACACTGCCAGCGGCGATCCTGTAATATCGTAAAGCCAGGAAGTTAGAAAAAGCATAAGTCCGCCGATGGCCATGCCTACTCCCCGGGATAACTGTTCCGACTGTCCATAATAATTGAGATCTTCTAAATCAATCTCATCTACGACAGATGTTATATCCGTTATTCCGCGATAAGCCATATAAACCGCCCCGGCTTCGGCCAGTAATAGCAAAGCTCCGGTTAGGGGCCGGCCGGCGTAAAAATGCCCTGAACCATGCAGAACAATTCCCGGGGCAAAAGCCAAGGCAGCCGCTATTCCGGGCTGAGGCCCTGATTTCTCAGGCTGTGAGGCAAGCGTTGAACCGGTTTCCGGAAGCGATGCGGAAGATAAAAGCAGGCTTTCAGGGGCAGAAAAAACACTCCCGGCCCCTGCGAAATTAATTAAAACCACCAAAACCGCCAGGCGTAATCCGCGCAGCTGAAACATACTTCCACCTCTTTCTTAAAAGTGCTTTAAGTTTAATATAAGGGCTTTTTTTTGTCAATCGAGGAAGTGAGTTACATAGTAAGCGCCAGAATAACCAGATAAATATCCACCCGCCGGTTCTTCTCGCGATTTTGCTCGCTATCATTGGGCGCGATGGGGCGAGATTCCCCGTAAAATTCCAGGATAAATTTCTCCGGCTTAATTCCATATTTTTGTATTAAATAATTCTGAACCGCTTCCGCCCGTTGCCGGGACAACTCCATATTAAATGCTTCCGGCCCCAAATTACAGGCATGGCCCTCGATTCTCACCTTCAAATCGGGATATTTATTTAAGAGGCCCCCGATAAAGTCCAACGGAGGATGATTTGCTTCCAGTAGTATCCCTTTACCAAGTTCAAACAGCAAAGGTTTCGGGTGGTAGTCTTTTATTTCCGCCAGCAATTCCTGCAGCCTTCGCTCACGCTCGCTTATTTGATAGGGCGGCTGTTCATCTCCCTCCTGGGGTTGGGGAACAACCGGTTCATGTTTCACAATACGCTCCGGGGCTGGCCCCTCGTCCGCCGCGAGTATTTTTTCGTCCGGGGGCGGTTGCCGGTGACCCCAATTAACCGTTATTCCCACCCGGTGTGATCCCCAGGTATCAAAAATTTGGAAGGGATACGCAAAGGCATAATCGAACTGCAAGGCCAAGGGCCTCCCGGACCAGGCATATCGAAAACTCAAGCCGCTGGTAACGCTATCCATATTCAAGCCGGTTCGCAGAGCTAAAATCCTCTGCAGAAACCAGGCCTCCAGCCCAACCTTCATATTATATATATTATCCCGCGCCGTCCATTCCACGCTGGTCATTAGCGAATCAGTAAATTCATTCTGCCACGGTATTTGATAGGCCGCTCCCAGCCTCAGCACTCCGGGTACATAGCTCGTACCCAGAATGCCTACATCCGCGGGAACCAGATTATCCCAGCTTAGTCCGAGATTAAAACCCTGGAACAGAGTGGCAATGACTCCCATATCCGCAGTGTATGCCAATTTACCACGACTCGGAAACGCAGCGAAAGACTGCCCGGTGGAATACTCGTTGGCTTCGACCATCCATTGCAGAACTTTAAGATTTATTCCCAGATCCAATCCATAGGCCGGCCAGATACGGCGGGCGTAGGAAAGAGTGAAGGCATTTTCTTTATAGAAAGTGGAATTAAATTGGGTCCAGGCCAATCCGAAAGCCGAGTGGGTATGCAAGACCGGCACGGCCAAAGAAATGAAATGATAGCCCAGACGGTCATACTGCCCGGTGTAAAGCCGGGCATTGGCGCCGCTAAAAAGATCCGAATACATGCCTACTATTTGCATATCTTCTATACGGGCAAATCCAGCCGGATTAAATAAAACCGTATTAGCGTCATCCGCCACGGCCACAAAGCTTTCTCCCATACCCGCCGGCCTAACGCCGCTTACGTTGGTTTGAAAATACGCCTGGGCAGACCAAGGTCCATAGAAAAACCCGCATCCCCAGCCGAATAAAGCCAGGATAACAATAAGGTTTGATTTTTTCCTCATAAGTTTTATCTTTTTCCCAGGCATAATCAATCTTCTTTCTTTTTTTTTACTCTGAAATCAAAACTACTGTTCCGGTAATACGCTGCCGGCCGTTTTCTATCTGATAAATATATAACCCGCCCTCACATAATTTCCCGGAATTATCACAGCCGTCCCATTCCGAATTATTAATCAAGGTACGCACCAGGCGGCCTTGCACACTCATTATCCGGATTTTAACCGGCCCCATGTTTGTTGATATGGAATAATTAAAATTAGCTCTCTGGCCACGAGTCGGCAAAAACGGATTAGGCGTAACGTAACCGTGTTCCAAACTGCTTAGCGCCGTACTGGTAGGTGTGACCGTATAAGTGGGCGTAATGGTGAGCGAGACGGTTGGTGTCGGACTTATGGTCGAAGTCATAGTCGAAGTAGGACTGACCGTAATGGTTGGACTTATAGTTATGGTGGCAGTAATCGTTCTGGTAGGGGTTGCCGTGCCGCTCAAGGTTGGGGTCGGGGTTATCGTTATCGTAGGGCTAGGAGTATAAGTGCTGGTCGGCATGGGAGTCAAGGTCGCAGTACCGGTCCTGGTCATCGTTGGTGTCGCGGTTGGCGTAGCCGTACAACTGGAAGTCATGGTAAAGGTGGGAGTAACCGTGGGGGTATTGGTCAAAGTATATGTACCGGTCGGCGTAGAAGTCAAGGTAGTCGTAGATGTCGGCGTACCGGTAATCGTGGCGGTAAAGGTGCCGGTATTAGTCGGGGTCGCTGAGGGTGTCGAAGTACGGGTCAGCGTCGCGGTCGGCGTCGCCGAGTTGCTGGAGGTAGCACTCGGAGTCGCTGTGCTGCTCGGAGTAGCGCTGGGCGTGGCTGTATTGGTCGAGGTAGCCGTCGGGGTAGAAGTATAGGTCGGTGTCATGGTCGGCGTAACTGTCTCAGTTCCGGTCGACGTTACCGTTAAAGTTGATGTTTGCGTACCAGTTGGCGTAGCAGTACTCGTTGGGGTACCGGTCGGCGTTGCGGTCGATGTCGCCGTACTCGTCGGCGTAGCGGTTGGTGTAACCGTACTGGTTGGCGTATCTGAGGCTGTTGCCGTGCTCGTTGGCGTCGCGGTTGACGTGGCCGTACTCGTTGGTGTAGCTGTCGGCGTGGCAGTACTCGTTGGGGTACCGGTCGGCGTCGCGGTCGATGTCGCCGTACTCGTCGGGGTAGCCGTCGCTGTGGCCGTATTTGTTGGGGTAGCGGTCGGCGTGGCCGTAGGCGTAGCTGTGCTCGTCGGCGTTGCGGTCGGTGTAGCTGTGCTCGTCGGCGTTGCGGTCGGTGTGACTGTACTCGTCGGCGTATCCGTTGGTGTGACTGTACTCGTCGGCGTATCCGTTGGTGTGGCTGTGCTCGTCAGCGTTGCCGTTGGTGTGGCTGTGCTCGTCGGCGTCGGCGTTGCCGTAGGTGTGGCTGTGC
>CBDUZI010000101.1:0-10741 GCA_965371665.1 uncultured bacterium | reverse complement strand
CCCTGCCCCCTTTACAAAAGGGGGAGAATGACTTAAGTCCGACAGGCTCCTAGTACGTAAAGATGCCGGAGATTCCCTCCTGGCGCTGGGAATAGGGGCTTGGCCGCATGAGGCAACGACCGGCAATAATCCTACCATCCGCATCTGGAATAACCTTGTCTATAATTTCATGGGTGATACAAATTTCGGCATTTTCATGGGATATGATTGTGCTCCCACTGTCTACGTTTATAACAATACGGTATATAATTGCCGGAATGGTTTTGTGGTTGACGGCTTTAATTCCAACAACCCTGATTTCATCGCCAAAAACAATCTTGCCCAAAACTGCCTGACTTATGGTTATTGGAGAAGAGCCGGCGGGACCTTTAATTCCGTCTTATCCGATTATAATATTTCGGACAGGAGCGCAGAAACTAACGGCATTTCCCCGTCATATCAGGAAGGCGTGGCGTTAACAGTAATTTTCGCGGGCAGTGACGATTGCCATTTATCAGTGGCTGACACCATTGCCCGGGATCAGGGACAGAATCTTTCCGGGGACAGCCAGCTTGCCTTCTTCACTGATATTGACGGTCAAACCCGGCCTCTGGGTCTGCAATGGGATATAGGCGCGGACGAAGCCTCCCTATTCACGCCCACGGCTTCTCCCACTCCGACCAATACCCCGGCGCCGTTTTTGACCGCGACCGCAACTCCGGTAATTAGAACGCCCACCCCGACGTCCACTTCTGCACTTATCCCGGTTAGCCACAGTGCGATTACCATCAAGCAGAATATCGTCCAGCCCCAGAGTGGGAAATTTCTATATATTGACGTGAGGTTGAATCAAACCCAGAAGGTAAATATCACTATTTATACCCGCCGCGGGCAACGGGTTAAAACTTTAGTCGATCGGGAAATGCTGGCCGGAACTTCTGAAACGCTGTTATGGGATGGCAGGGATAAAAAAGGGGAAATAGTGGGAACAGGTATTTATATCCTGCATATCACAGGCGAGCAGTTCAAAGAGAAAAAGAAAGTGGCGGTGATCCGTTGAACCTTGATTACTCCGTCCCGCACAACAAAAGCGTCCGGGGATGACAAACGAAAAAACTCGTTGGCCTGTCATGTTACAGCTATCGTAATATTGCCGTTGACGTAGAGGCTCGAATTTTGCTATCCTTCTCTTAAAAGGAAGGTTATTATTTCCCGAGGTTTAAAATGAAGCAGCAACCAATAGGTCGTGAAACAATAATAAAGAACCTTCTAAAAATCCTTATTGATAAATATAACCCGGATAAAATAATATTATTTGGATCCCATGCCCAGGGGACGGCCGGTCGAGACAGCGATATTGATTTGCTTATTGTTAAACAGACCTCCGAGCGTGGTCTGGACCGCTGGACTCAAGTGCAAAGATTAATTACCCAGGCTCACCGGGCGGTGCCGGTAGAGACATTGGTACTAACCCCGGAAGAAGTCGATAAGCGCATAGCGGTGGGCGATCAATTCATTTCCGAGATTTTGAATAAAGGTAAATTGCTATATGCCGCCTAGCGAACCGAATTATCCGGCAGAATGGCTTAGAATCGCGGAGAAAGATTGGCGGCGCGTTAAGCAGTTGCTTGAAGACCATGATCCTGAACTAGCCGGATTTTGCCTCCAGCAATCGGTAGAGAAATTTCTAAAGGCCTTTTTACTTTCCCATGGCTGGCAGTTAAGAAAAATACATGATTTGAATGCACTGCTGGACGATGCGGTGATTTACGAGCAAAACTTAGAAAATTTTAGGGATGCCTGTCAGACTATAACGGCTTTTTATATGGCTGAGCGGTACCCATTTGTTATTGATTATGGTCTAACCGAGGATGATATAAGCTGCAATAAAGATGCCATTCAGGGGCTGGTTGATCTCATTCGCGAAAAATTCAAAGTGGATTAATTTCTGATAATACTCACCAATCATATTTCAAACTCGCTTAGTAAATAAAGCGAAGGGATATTTAATCCGGTTAGCGGGCTTTACTCCTTGAGTCTTAATTAGTTCCTGTTACGGAAAGCCAGGTTTGGGTAAATGCAAACTTATTTTGTCTCTCCCCGGCGAAAGAGACTGTGTCATAATAGTTTTTCAAAAGTATTTATGTAAGTTTGTCATTCCGAACGTAGTGAGGAATCTCCACGAAAACGCTTAATTTAAAAGGGAGTCTGGAGATTTCTCGGCTACGCCTCGAAATGACAAACTTGGTGAAATTACTCAAAAACAGAGTTGTGACACAGCCTGGAAAGTCGGGGTCCAGATTAATTTGGACAGTCAAAACTCCGCGCTGCGGTAGGCGCGGGGGAAAGGGATGACGTCCCGGATATTCTGCATGCCTGTAATGAATTGCATGGTCCGCTCAAAACCCAGCCCAAAGCCGGCGTGCGGCACTGAGCCGTATCGCCGCAGATCCAAATACCACCAATAATCATCCGGGTTCAATCCTGCGGCTTTAATCCGGGAAGATAGCTGCGCGTAATTGTTCTCTCTTTCGCTGCCGCCGATAATTTCTCCCAGCCGCGGAAGCAGTACATCCAGAGTCCGCACGGTTTTTCCGTCATCATTTAATTTCATGTAGAAAGCCTTGATGTCTTTGGGATAATCAGTGACCATCACCGGTTTTTTACAGACCTGCTCAGTCAGGTATTTCTCATGCTCGGATTGCAGGTCCACTCCCCACTTTACGGGGAACTCAAACGAGACACGGGCTTTTTCCAGTTGAGCAACAGCTTCGCTGTAGGTAATGCGCTCGAATTTTTCCAAAATGACATGCTCCAGGGTTGGGATGAGAGTTTTATCCACCCATTGATGAAAAAAGGCCATGTCTTCCTGGCAGTGATCCAGGACATATTGAAAAATAAATTTCAAAAAGGTCTCGGCCAGATCCATGTTCTGATGAATATCGCAAAAAGCCATTTCCGGTTCTGCCATCCAGAATTCAGCCAAATGGCGGGCCGTGTCGGAATGTTCGGCGCGAAAAGTCGGGCCAAAGGGATAGATATTGCCCATAGCTAAGGCATAAATCTCGCCCTCCAGCTGGCCGCTGACAGTTAAACCGGGTTTTTTTCCAAAAAAATCCTGAGCGTAGTCAATTTAGCCGTTGGTTTTCGGTATCTGGTCCAGGGGAAGGGTGGTGACCTGGAACATCTCGCCGGCGCCCTCGCAATCGCTGGCGGTTATGATGGGCGTATGAATAAAGAGAAAGCCGCGTTCCTGGAAAAATTGGTGAATAGCCATGCTCAGGGCATTGCGGACCCGGGTCACAGCGCTGATAGTATTGGTGCGGGGCCGCAGATGGGCAATCCCGCGCAGGAATTCCAAAGAATGCCGCTTTTTCTGCAAGGGATATTCCTCCGGAGGAGAGGACCCGAATAAAGTTATGCGAGCCGCCTGCAGTTCGACACTCTGTTTCCCGCCGGGAGAGGGCACTAATTTGCCTTCTGCGCGCAGGCTTGCCCCGGTTAGTTAAAAGAGGAACTGTTTCCGCGTAATCCGGGACTTTTTGATCAATTATTACCTGCAGATTTTGCAGACATGACCCGTCATTTATTTCCAGGAAGGAGAAAGTTTTGCTCTCCCGCCTGGTCCGGACCCAGCCTTCCATGGTTAATACCTGATGGTTGGCTTCTAAAGAGAGGACCGCTTTGATTCGCGGAGTATTCATACTTATTGACGGGGATTAGAAATCCAGGGCTGGGTGAAAACTTTTTTGAAAGTATGTTTATTTGCAGGCGTTGCCGCAGGTGGCGTAGACAAGGCCGGTTGGGGTGTGGCAGAAGGCGTGCTTACGCTGGAAGCCCTTGCCTCGCGTCTGGCCAATAGCCTCCGGTTCAGGTCGCTGGTCAGGGTCAGCCGGGAGCTGTCTTTTTCTATCGCGGAAGCAACAATGCCAGGTTGTTCTATTTCCGAAACTTGTTTTTCCGAAGACAAATAGGGGATAAAACTGGTAAAGCCTACGACCGTTACATAAATCAGAAATCCATTAAAAAAGGCGACCACATATTGTTTGACCTTCCGGTTTTTCTCAGATAAAAACACGCTGGAATAAGATACTAATAGAGCCACGATAATACCCACTAGGCCCGGCTCAAGGGTGTAAAATTTATTTAGGATACCGGTGCAGACATTGCTAACCACCCAAGTTACCATGGCGCAGCCGGTTAAAGTGCCAAAGGTAGAAGCGCTAAAAAGTTCCTTGGGAATAATCACACGTTTTTCCATAATTTTATCCTCCTTGAAGTATACTGAAAAATAATATATCTATGTTATTATGAAGTCAAGCGGCGATTCTAATTTCAGCTGTAAGTAACCGCATACCAATCCGCAGTAACAGGTCAGTGAAGTATTTTTTTAGTTTGTCATTCCCGCGCGCCTTCAGCGGGAATCCAGCGGCATTGATTTTATAAGGCTTAAAAGTCACTGGATACCCGATAAAATCATTCGGGCATGACAACCTTTGTTTAACCGCAGTTCACTGACATATTACAATCCGTAAGTCTTTCACCTTGACAGGCCCTGACAAGCAATGGTAAATTTTTCTTTAAAATCACTGTTTTTTAAAGGAGATACATGACCGCGTTATTCCAGTTGATGCGTCCGAAGCAATGGACCAAGAACCTGGTGGTTTTTGCGGGCCTGGTTTTTTCTGCGAATTTTTTTAATCCCGGGATGCTGATCCGGGTAGTGCAGGCTTTTGCGATATTCTGCCTGGCTGCCGGGGCCATCTATATTTTTAACGATATCCGGGACGTAGAAAAAGACCGCCGGCATCCGGAGAAAAAAAACCGGCCCCTGGCCGCGAAAAAGATCAAACCCGGCGCCGCGACCCTGGCCGGGGTATTATTAATGCTGGCCAGCCTGATTTGGGGATTGACGCTGTCCGGGATATTCACTCTGACAGTGTTAATATATATAGTGTTAAACATTGCTTATACCTCAGGATTGAAGCATCTGGTGATCCTGGATGTCTTTATTATTACAGCGGGTTTTGTCATCCGGGCCGCGGCCGGCGCGCTGGTTATTGATGTGCCGATTTCCTCCTGGCTTCTGATCGTGACCACGCTGATCTCTCTCTTTCTGGGGTTTGCCAAGCGAAGACATGAATTAATTACTCTGGGCGATAAAGCGCCCCGGCACCGTCCGTCTTTGGAAGAATATTCCCCGGAACTGCTCGATCAGTTTATAAGCATAGTGGCAGCGGCTACCATTATTGCTTATTCGCTCTACGCCTTTACTTCTGTGACCGCCCAGGTGCATCATTATCTTATGCTGACCGTGCCCTTTGTGATATACGGGATATTGCGTTATCTCTACCTGGTTTACCAGAAGAATCTCGGCGGCGCTCCGGAGCTGATTCTGCTTCGTGATAAGTACCTGATCGCGGTTATCCTTCTCTGGATTTTAGCCGTGGGACTTATCCTCCACCTAGGATAGGATTATGGCTGAGCCCCGGTCTTCCTCCCGACGAAAAGCAGCAGCGGTTAAAATAGCTGTGGCCCGAGTGAAAAAAACCGGACGCCTCGCAAACTCCGGAAAAAGCCAAAAAACGCCCGCGGCGGTGGGAAAAAGCCGGCAGCCTAAAAAATCCGTCTCTGCCAGAAAGAAATCCCTGCCTGGCGCGGGCCGGAAGAGTTCCCCAACGCGCAGCCGGTCGAAGAGCTCCGGGCTGATTCGGATTATAAAATCCTGGCACCAGGATTTTCGGGACTTAACCCGGCGCGAACCGGAAACCATTTGGTTCGGAGCGCTCATGCTGGCCGCCATGATTCTGCGATTTATGCGGCCGGACTGGTATCTGGACCGCCAGTTCCATCCGGACGAACGCTGGATATTCGGGGTAGTCAGCCGGCTTTCCTATCCGGCAGAACCTGCGGGTCTTCAATATGGAACCTTTCCGCTGTATTTGTTATCCCTACTCAAGGATTTTGCCGGGCAAGTCGCCGGGTGGTTCGGACACTTTGATGCCAACCGCTTCGTAATTTATGCCGGCCGCATGCTTTCAGCCTGCTTTGATCTGGGAACCATAATCTTTACTTATTTGCTCGGACGCCGTCTCCAGCCCGGCGCGGCCGGCCGTGGCTTGGGACTGCTCGCGGCCGCTTTCCTGAGTTTTACAGTCCTGAACATTCAGATGTCGCATTTCTTTGTAGTGGATGTTCCCCTGGGCCTGTTGGTTATGGGAACCTTGTACTGGGCAGTCGGAATAGCCCGGACCGGCCGCCGCCGGGATTATGTAATGGCCGGGATCTGCTTCGGACTGGCCATGGCAACCAAGACCAGCGCCCTGCCCTTGGTCCTTAGCCTGGGCACGGCTCATTTAATAGGATTAAGCCGGGATTCAGGACATGACCGGATTCAGCGCTGGCAGGACCTGGGTTTGACGGCCGGGGTTTCTTTATTGGTTTTTTTCATTGCCATGCCCCACGCCTTTCTGGACTGGGCCAAGTTTTGGACCAACCAGAATGAGCAGCGCCGGATACTCGTAACCGGAGCGGCGGATGTTCCCTACAACCGGCAATATTTAAATACCCTGCCCTACATCTACTACGCCAAGAATCTTGTCCGGTATACAATGGGAATCCCTCTGGGTATTTTGACCCTGACAGCGTTTATGGTTTATCCCCTGCTGGCCCTGGCAGCGATTATCCGGGCAATGGTACGCAAATCCTGGAAAAGTATCCGTGACGGCCTGGAGCGGGAATCAGGACTGATAATAATAATGAGCTTTGCCGTGGCATATGCCTTGATCATAGGAGTTTCTTTTGCCAAGTTTAACCGCTATATTCTGCCCTTGACGCCTATTCTCTGCCTGGCCGGCGCCCGCCTGGCGCTGGGCATTAAAGCGCGTCTGGCCGGCCTTGCGGCCCGCCGAATTGCCGGCACTGTCATTGGATTGATTCTGGTCTTAACCATGCTCTGGGCCCTGGCCTTTGCTTCTATATATACCCGGGAGCATCCCTGGGTTGCGGCCAGCCGCTGGATCATGGAACACCTGCCGGCTAAAACCATGGAAAATGGGTTTCCGCGGCCCACCGCAATTCTTAACGAAGAATGGGGCGATGATCTGCCCACACATGTCAAGGATATACCGCTTCGGTCTTACCGGATTAATAAGTTTCCGGTGCAGGAACCGGATAATCCCCGCAAACGAAAAATTATTTTAAACATGCTCCAAAAGAATGAACTGGTGGTCATGGCGGACACCCGGGCCCACGCGTTGTACCGCCGGTTGTGGGACCGGTATCCGATAAATGCCGCGTATTATGAGCTGATGTTTGAAGAAAAACTGGGCTTTAAATTGGCAGCGGAGTTTAAAAATTATCCCGGACTAGGCGGACGTTTTTTCCCGGACGATGAGGCTGACGAGAGTTTCACGCTATACGACCATCCGCACGTATATCTTTTTCAACGCGCTCCGCCAGATATACAGCCGGGTGAACTGGCCCGGGTACTGGATGGCCGGATCAGTAAGATCGGGCAGAGGAAGGAAGAAAAACCGAAGCTTCGGGAAAAACCCGCAGCCCGGAAAACCCGGCCTGAGGCCCGGGTCCTGCCTACGGTTATCAATGCCAATCATGGAGAGCCGCAGGGCCGGCCGATTTTCATTTTCGGAAAATTAAACAGTTTTACCGCCGGCCTGGCCTGGGTGCTCCTGCTCGAAATAATCGGCTTGCTGAGCATACCTTTATGCCTCAGCCTCTTCCCCCGCTTGCCGGATTCCGGGGTAGCGCTGTCAAAAATAATCGGAACCTTGATCCTGGCGTGGACCACATGGATGCTGGTGTCCCTGGGCGTGGTGAGCCATCTGCAAAGCACGACTTTGCTGGTTTTGCTGGTATTGGGCGGAGCCTCGGTCTGGTGGGCGTTCCGCCGCCGCACGGAAATCAGGGAGTTTATCAAGGTCCGGGGAGGTTTCTGGATAAGCGCGGAAGTGATTTTTCTGCTGGCTTTTATCGCCTACATGCTGACCAAACTTTATAATCCGGATATTAATAATCCTTTTGGACAAGGCTATAACGGCGGCGGAGAACCCATGGGCATATCCTTCTTTACGGCTGTATACCAGAGTGTCCATTTTCCGCCGTATGATCCCTGGCTTTCCGGCTATCATATAAATTATTACTATTTCGGACATGTTATCCTGGGTATTCTTGCCAAGCTGACCGGTGTTCCACCCGGCTGGTCATACAATATAGCCATATCCCTGCTTTTTGCCTTGACCGTTACCGGAGTGTATGGACTCGGAGTGGGATTGACCGGCAAGCGCGTTTGGGGCGTGGCCGCGGCCCTGGCCGCAGCCACGCTCGGGAATTTGCATGCGTTTTTCTATATTTGGGAGCCGTTATGCCGCGGGATAAATTGGCATGATATGCCGGCCGGTATCAGTCGCATGGGGGGAGATATTTGGCAACATATCGGCCGGTTTGAATTTATCTGGAATCCTACACGCTTGATCAAGGGCACGATTAATGAGATGCCGTGGTTTTCATTCCTCTACGGAGACCTGCACGCCCATATTATTGCCATACCGTATTCCCTGCCATTGATCGGATGGGGCTTGAATGTTCTGATGCCGGTGAATTCACGGACCACGCTGATGCCCGAAGCACCAGGGCGGACCGGAACCGAGAGGGGATTAATGTTTTTCGTAACCGCGCTAACCCTCGGTTCGCTCTCCGCGATAAATACCTGGAACTTTCCGCCGTATGCCTTGCTGGTTTTGGGAGTATTAGCGGCCCGGGTTTTCCAGGATCGCAAGGGCCGGAGCTTTCCCTGGGCCGGACTGGGAACCGCCCTGCTGGGCTGGCTCCGCCTGGTTATAGGCGGCTTGGCCCTGTTCTTCTTTTTTCATAAATATTTTATTCCCCAGTCCACCTCCCTGGCCCTGGTCAATCCCGAGGCGCGCACGCACCTCAAAGATTTTCTGGTGTTTTTTGGGCTGCCAATGTTTATTTTGCTGACTTACTGGGCCGGGCAGCTGATTCCCCGGGCACGCCGGCTTTTAACAAGATTCGGAGGATATTCCCGTTCGCGCCGGTCGTGGTGGGAACGCCTGGCTGCTGTGATACAGAGAATATGGGAAAAGCATCCCCGAAGTTTTTACAGCCTGGCCGCGCTGCCGGCCGCTATTCTGCTGCTGGTTTTGTTCTCGCAGGTTCTGCTGGCTGGATTGCTGTTAATGCTTATTGCCGGGGCGTGGGTTCTGGGATGGCAGCCGCTCACTGCCCAGATGCGCATGGCCATGCTGCTGGCCATGCTGGGACTGGCCGTGGTTTTAGGATGTGAAATTGTACATGTCCGGGATTTTATGGGTGTAGGCGGCGATATGAGCCGCATGAATACGGTTTTTAAATTTTACATGGTGGTTTGGATTTATTTTGCCCTGGCCGCTGCCGCCGCCGGGGCGCAAATATTTTCCGGCCGGCGCGAGGAACGAAAAGCCTGGTCCGGCTTGCTGGCAGGAGCGCGAAAATGGAGACTAGGGGCGGCCATTTTGGTTATGCTCATGCTCTGGGTATTGGCTGATTACTTCCAGAAAATTAATGGCGCGCCCTGGCTGACGCTGGCGCTGGGTCTCGGAATTTTGGTGCTGCCCTGGATCTGGGTTGCGCGGCCAAAATCCGGAGAACTTCGGCTGGCATGGGCCGCTATGCTGGGAGCTATTTTATTTTCCGTCGCGCTTTATCCGCCCCTCTCGCTCTACAACCGGATGCGTCTTTGTTCCGAGTTTCAAAATCCCACGCTCAATGGTATGGAATATCTAAATAAGCTGCGGCCTAAGGAGGCCAAGGCCCTGGCCTGGATTAACCGGAATATAAAACATACGGATATTGTGCTGGAGGCGCCGGGGCGGAGAGGTTATAACTGTTTTGATACCCGGTCGGCCATTTTTACCGGCCAGCCGACCTTGATTGGCTGGATCGGACAGGAAGAGCAAATGCGCTATAATTCTGAATTGACCGGCAGCCGTACCCGGGACGCGGATTTGATTTATAAAACGCAGAATATTAAGCAGGCCCGCCAATTAATCGAGCAATACCGCATCAGATATGTCTTGGTCGGTAAAAATGAGCGCAGCGCTTATCCTCGCTTCAGCCTCGAAAAATTCCGCGGCTTTATGGATGTAGTTTACGAGCAGGAGGGAGTAATTATTTATAAAAGGAGGATATAATGCAAAAACCTAAAGATCAGGAACAGCCGCAAGGCATGCAGCTTCAAGTAGAGGTTGATGACGCCACGGCCCAGGGCACGTATGCCAATCTGGCCCTGGTGGCGCATAATGCCACGGAATTCGTGCTGGATTTTATCTTTGTCCAGCCCCAGCAGCCCAAGGCCAAGGTACGGGCCCGGGTTATCAGTTCTCCCGGGCATACTAAGCGTTTTCTCCGCGCTCTGACAGAGAATGTGGCCCGCTACGAGCAAAATTTTGGAGAAATAAAGGAAGTGGCCGCCGGGCCGGATGAAAGGCAGATCAAGCTTCATTGAAAACGGAAAGCTAGGAGACTGAGCATTTAGTTGGCTTTTCAGGTTGTCATTCCCGAATGCTCTTATCCCTGGACTAAACCATCCAGGACCGGCGGGAATCCAGAAAAGCATTATTTTATAAGCATTGAAAAACCCCTGGATTCCGGCTAAAAACATGCCGGAATGACAAAATGTACTAAATGCTCAGGCTCCTAGGAGCCTGTCGGACTTTAGTCATTCTCCCCCTTTTGTAAAGGG
>CBDUZI010000100.1:0-11240 GCA_965371665.1 uncultured bacterium | reverse complement strand
TCCCCCTTTTTCAAAGGGGGAAGAGTGCTCAAAATCCGATTTTGTGCCTAAGTCCTCTTAGGCTCCTAGTGCTGGCGAATTTGATCTGGCTGGCGTGGGACACCCTCCCGTTCTCCTGGGATGAATCAATTCACTACCTGGGTGCGGTGGGCTATTATGAAACCCTCTCGCAAGCCGGAGTACCGGCCTGGTGGAAAATACTCTATCAATCGGATTTTTACCCGCCCCTGCAGGAATTGTTAACCGGCTGCGTATTTCTGGTGACCGGGCCATCCCCGGATATAGCGGCCTTTATAGATGTCTTTTATATCGGCGCTACCTTGATGCTTTGGCTGGTTTGGGTGGGAAGCCCGTATTTAATCCTTACTTTAATCCGGAACAAGGATTACCGCTACACGCTGCCGCTCCTGCCCCTGCTTTGCCTGGCCGGTGCCGGCTGGATAAGCGAGGAGCGCGAACCTTGGCGCCGCCGGATTACTATGGGTTTAGCCGTAGGCCTGCTTATGCAATTCACTTATATGCATATCGGTCTCAATGCCGGCGGTCTGTACCGGTTATGCTCGAAGCAGTGGCTGGGATTTCCCATCATAAATTCGCTCTCTCCCAGCACCCAACAATGGCCGCTGGCCGCCGTCCTGGCGGACGTAGAGCACTTGGGCCGAAACCTGGGCCCCAGGCCATTACCCGGGCATTGGCGGATGCAACTACGCGGGACGGCCAACGATTTGAACCGGTCATGCAGTATTCCCTGCCGGATAAGTCCGAAGCGCTTTTATACCGGCGAAAGGAAATCATGTCGGCCGAGCCGGCCGAGGAGATTAAAGCGCGATTGCACAGCGAAATTAACCGGCTCCTCTCAAGTTATTTGAAAGACGTACCGGATTTAACCATAAGCATAGAATCCTGGTCGCCGGAAGAAACTCGGTTAGGTAGGTTTCGGAAAATCCGGATCAAAGCTGCGAACGGCCGGTTGGGAGATTTCAAGCACAAAGCTTTCGGAGTTCCTTTTCAAAGCCTGGAGGTAGAGATATCCAATCTGATACTGGATTTGACCGGGCTGGCAGCAGGAGAAATTATACCCCTGGCGCTGGAAGAAATTAAAGTAAACACGCTGGAATTGTATGAACCCGTTTTAAACCAAACCTTGGCCGAACAAGACGATGAGATTGGAAAATGGCGGCTGGTTTTCAGCGACCAGGAACTTCACGCCCAAAGGCTGGGCCGGATTCCGGTCCAAATCCAAACCTCGCTTAAAGTAGCGCCCGACCGACAGGAACGGGAATCGGACAACCTGTGGTTCAAGATCCAACGTGTCCGGATCGGTTGGCTTACCCTGCCCGGGTGGATAGCGCAGCCGCTGCTCGAGGATTTTAATTGCCTGTTCAAACTCTCGGGATTTCCGGTACGGGTGAAGCTGGGGACTCTGAAGATTCGTCGGAATTGGCTGCACCTGGGAGAGCAGATATGAGTCCTGTACTAACCATTTGTTATGGCATTGCCGGCAGTTGTAGGGGCGTTTAATTAAACGCCCCTACGTCCTGTGGGTGGCATACCCCGGCTTTTGAGGGTTTGAAAAAACAGCATGAAATATTCACGTGCAGAAAAGCGAATGACTAATATATTACGGATAGCCAGGAAACCTGAGTGTTAGATATCCTAACATTGTATTGACAGATATAATAACATATGTTAGAATGTTCCATATAGCAAAAGCAAGGGTTGCCGCATACGGCGGTTCTGGTGAGCTGGATATTCTGAAAATTACTGAGGGTAGTTCCATAGGGGGAAGATTAGAATGAGTGAGTTCAATAAAAAAATAGGTAGAAACATCAAAACGCTGCGGAAAGAACAAAAGATCAGCCAGCAGAGATTGGCGGATTTATTAGGCGTACTGCGCTCAACGGTCTCGCAGATGGAAAATGGCAGCCGGGCGGTTTCGGTTGAAGAGTTAAAAAAAATATCCCAGATATTTAATCTTTCATTAGAGAACATGCTGGATTTAAGCCAGATGCCGAAAGTGAGTCTCAGTGAACAAAAAATAAAAAGTAAAACTCCAGCTGATATCCGTATCAATGTTCCCCAAAGGAATTTAAGAAAATTCAAGGAGATTCTACTTTACATCTTAAACAAAGTCGGCGCCAGACCCCATATTGGCGAAACCGTAATGTATAAACTCCTTTATTTCATGGATTTTGATTTTTATGAAAAATATGAGGAACAAATGATTGGCGCCACCTATATTAAAAATCATCACGGGCCTACGCCCAAAGAGTTTAAAGTGATCGTTGATGATATGGTAAAGAAAAAAGAGGTGGATAAAATCAAGAGCAAATATTTTGATTATCCCCAGACTAAATATCTACCCTTGCGCGAACCGGACTTAAAAATATTGAGGGCTAATGAAATTGAAGTAATTAATGATGTTTTGCACCGGCTGGCGGATAAAAATGCGAGCCAGATCAGTGAGTATTCGCATAACGATGTTCCCTGGATGACAACGGAAGACGGCCAAAAGATAGAATATGAATCGGTTTTTTACCGGACGGCCCCGTATTCGGTGAGAAAGAGCGATGAAGATATTCAATAAAATAACCCGCCGGCCGGAGTTTGAGAAAGATTTTAAAAAAACTGCGAAAGCGGTTTAAAATCCTGGAAGAGGATTTGAATATTTTTATTAATACCCAACTTCAACTCTATCATAAACTTAAAAAAGACAATCAGGGGATTATTCCAATTTCCAATTTAGGCCTGACGGGTCCTGAAATTTATAAAGCCAGAAAATTTGCCTGCCGGGCGCTGAAAGGCCGCGGCGCGAGTTCGGGAATGCGGGTCATTTATGCTTATTTTGAGGATGAGGGCAAAATTGAGATGATAGAGATGTATTTTAAGGGCGATAAGGAGAATGAGGATAGGGCGAGGATAAGAAGGTGTTGGGGGAATAAAATGCGGGAGTGGGAATGGCGGGAGACAAACGCCGTGATTGTAAAGAAAGCTTAATAAGATAAAATGTGATGACTAGATATCTGAACAATTAGTACATTTTGTCATCCCGGCGAAAGCCGGAATCCAGAAAACCATTGCAATATAAGCAGTATGTGTCCTGGATCCCGGATCAAGTCCGGGATGACAACCTTAAAAAGCTATTATGACACAGCCGGTTTCGCCGGTATGACGACTGACTGTAAAATATTCGAATTGTGACACAGTCTCTTAATATGGGGAGATTTTGCTTTCTGCAACAAGAACGAATTACCAACTTACAGAAGCGGAGGAAACATGAGATCATTTAAATTGACGGGTGTTATTGCTGCGGTTGCCTTGCTGGCAGGTTCTTTCCTGGCAGAGGGAGAGGCCATAGAAAAAATCGATCTCCAGCATGCCATTCAAATAGCTCTGGAAAACAATCAGGAAATAGCCGAGGCTCGCGGCAGCGTAACCATTGGGCAGGGCATGCTGATGGAAGCCCGGACCGGATACTGGCCCAAATTCAAAATGGATGTCGGGTACAGTTACGGGCAGGCGCCGAAAATGGCAATATCCGATGATCTCATCCAGGTGTTTGCCAGGAGCGCGGGAATGACCTTGGCCAGTGAGATGATAAATGATGTTGAAGGACTGGCGATTTTAGCCGTCATGCTGGGTCCGGACGGCCGGCTGGGAACCGAGGATGATATTACGGCGGACCAGGCGCGGCAAATGCTGGAAAGCACGGATCCCGACGTCAATCCCTTGCGCCACCGGGGAGATAGCGGAACGCCGCTTACCATTAGCGATGACGGGTTGAGCGGGCATATTGCAGAACATCACGCCAATCCCATAACCTGGAAGGGGGATGAATACTATTTTGATTATAGCGGTGTAAAAGCATATCCCCTGGCCGCCTATTCCTGGGATAAGATTTATTCCTCCAGTTATGATTTAGCCAAGGATTTTGCAACCCTCAATTCCCTGGGAGAGCGGTATTTTTCCACCCGGATATCCCTTTTGCAGCCAATCTACACTTTTGGAAAAATATCCGGATATCAGCAGGCGGCCGAGATGCTGTTAAAAATATCAGAGCAGGAGGTAAACAAGAAGATTAACGAGGTAATTTACGCGGTTTCCGAGAGATATTATCAAGTTTTGCTGGCCCGGGAAGGAATCCGCATTGCCGAAAAGACGGTGGGCCAATTGCAAGCCACCCGGGATATTACGGAAAGCCTCTTGCAGAGAGGATCCAGCCGGGTGACTACGATTGATTTACTGAAAACCAATATCTATTTACACCTGGCCAAGGAGAAACTCATCGAAGCCCGCAACAGCGCCCAATTGGCAATTTGTGCTTTGAATTTTAACCTGGGACGTTCTCCTGAGGAGGAACTGCACCTGGCGGAAGATTCCCTCCAGTATACGGCCCAGGATTTGCAATGGGAACACTTGAGTAAAGAAATATACCATGGCCGTCCGGAATGGCAGCAGATACAACTGGGAGTGAAAGCCTTGGAGGCTAAAATCCGAATAGCCCGCAGCGATTACTTTCCCATGCTGGGTCTTTCCGGCGAAATGCAGTATTTGGCCGATACGCCGGATTATTATCTGCAAGGGAATCCCCAGCCGACCTACCGGATTACCCTCGGCTTGGCGTATGAGCATTTCGATTTTTTCCAAACTACCGGTGCCAAGGTAAGGCAGGCCGAAGGAGAATTGGAAAAACTAAAGGCCAAGCAGCAATGGGTCCGGCAAGGGTTAATAATGGAGCTTAAAAAAGCTCATTTAACCGCCCAGGGAAAACTAGATACAATCCAGGAAACCGCCCGGGCGGCGGATGATGCGGTCGAGCATTACCGGCTCTGTTTTGAGGGCTACCGTATCGGCATCAAGGAAGTTACGGATGTATTAGAGGCACAAATTATGGAAGCGGAGATTCAGTATAATCATAAAGAAAGTATATTTGGATATCTGCTGGCACTCGCGGAATTGAAAAAAGTGGTGGGTGAAAAACCACCGGCCCGGCAGCGTTCCCAATGAGAAATATATTTTGGCCTATAATTATTGTGTGCTTTTTCTGTCTGGCCCTGCCCGGCCGCCTGCCGGCTGGGGAGGAAATACATTTCGTGATGTTCGGGCCGGATATTGAAGAAGATAAAAACGAGGTCATCGGCGGCCTGACGCCCTTTGTTGATTGGCTTAATGCCAGAATGCCTTTCAAGCTGGTCCCGCATTTTTTTAAAAATCCCGAAAAACTAAAAACGTTTTTAGACACGCACCGGACGGGTTTTGCCATGCTGGATATGAGTTTTTTTTTAGAGCAGCGAAAAAAATATAAATTTGTGCCATTTATGAAACCGGTTGTGAATGACCGTGATACTTATCAAATTGTGCTGGTCACGCGAAAAACCAGTGCTTTCCGGACGCCCCGGGAGCTGTGGGACCGGAAGGTTTCCCTTACCAGCCAATATGCCGGAACACACCGGTTTTATTCCTGGGCCGTCTTTCGGGAAAAAGTCGATATTCAAAAAGCTTACCAGCTGGTGTATGCGAGGAACGCCTACTCCGCCATGATGGATGTGATGCACAAGACATCCTCAGCCGCCCTGGTCTGGGGCAAGGATTTTACGAGCATGTGCAGATTGAATCCGGCGGCGCGCCGGGATTTAAAAGTAATATATCGCTCGGAGGAATTTCCGTTTCATCCTTTTGTCTATTTAAAGGGTCAAACCACTCCGGACCAGGTGGAAATCCTGGCTGAACAGATGCTGGAGCAGGCGGCTAGCGCGGAAGGGCGCCAATTGCTTATGATATTCAGGTATGAAGGGTGGAGCCCGGTTAAGCCGCACGAGTATGATAAATTAATAGCTGAAACCGGGATTTAACCCCTGCCAGGAGCCTGTCGGACTTTATCGTCGACTTATGATATAATGATGAAAATTTCCCCCTTTTCAAAAAGGGGGATTAAGGGGGATTTTGCATATGAAAGTGGGCGTTTTATTGATTAAATCCCCCCTGCCCCCTTTACAAAAGGGGGAGAATGACTAAAATCCGACAGGCTGCTAGGAGTCTGTGCAATTAGTCGGTTTTATAGGTTGTCATTCCCGAATGCTCTTATCGGGAATCCAGAGGTTTTAATTTTAAAGGAATTATAAGTCACTGGATACCCGCTTACTACATGCGGGTATGACAAAAGAGACTAATTGCTCAAGCGCCTGGGAGGTGCCGATAAAGGAGTAGAAATGTTACAAAACCGGATTAAGCAACTCGATAAAAAATTAATCGGATTTATCTCTAATACCGGCGAGGCCCTTATTTTATTGGCGGAAAGCCTGGTTTACATTTTTACATTTTCTTTTAAAAAGTATCCCCTGCTCTTGAAAATCAGGGATATCGGCGTGGGTTCCATCCCTATTGTCGGTTTAATTTCACTGTTTGTCGGCATGGTACTGGCTTTGCAAATACAGGATGAGCTGGGGAGGCTGGGAGCCCGGTCCCTGGTGGCAAAGATTGTATGTGTTTCGATGTTGCGGGAATTAGGGCCTATCTTTGCTTCCTTGATGATGGTAGGCCGGATCGGCGCGCGTTTTACGGCGGAGATCGGCTCCATGCAGGTAACCGAGCAAATCCGCGCTTTGCGGGCTTTGAATATTAATCCCATCTCTTTTCTGGTGGTGCCGCGCGGATTGGCCCTGGCAATCTGCCTGCCGGCTTTGGTGTTGATCGCGGATTTTACCGGGATTTTAGGCGGTTATGGCATCGCGGTATTTCATAAAAATATTTCCTCCAGCGCATATATTGCGGCCACCCTGGACGCTTTCGAGTTAAAGGACTTGTTTAGCGGTCTTTTAAAAGCCGAGGTTTTTGCCGTCATTATCGCGGTAGTGGGATGTTTCAAGGGCTTGACCACAGTCGGCGGAACAGAAGGGGTGGGAAGGTTTACGACTAATTCCGTAGTAACGGCTTCAACTCTGATTTTAATTTCCGACTTTTTTTTAACCAAACTGTTTATTCTGGTTTTGTAATCAGACGGAGGTTTTTTTGATCAAGATAGAAGAATTATACAAGTCTTATGATGGAGCCATGGTTTTAAGCGATATAAACCTGCACATTCCCACGGGAAAAATTTTTGTGGTTTTAGGCGAGAGCGGGGTGGGGAAAAGCGTCCTGCTGCGGCAAATTATAGGGCTGGAGAAACCGGATTCCGGGAGAGTTTATATAAACCAGGAGGAGATTACTAATTTACGGGAAAAGGACCTTAGGCGGGTCAGGGATAAAATCGGCATGCTTTTTCAGGAAAACGCCTTATTTGATTTTATGACGGTGGGCGAAAATATCGTGCTGCCTTTGTATGAACATAACCGTCTGTCGGAGGCGGATTTCCATGCCCGGGCGCTAAAAAAGATGGCCGAGGTTCATCTGGAAGCTGGAAAAATCAATAAATATCCCAATGAATTAAGCGGAGGAATGAAGAAACGGGCGGCCTTGGCACGCACCCTCTCTATGGAACCGCAAATAATATTGTATGATGAACCAACCGCCGGTCTTGATCCGGGAAAAACCAATTCTATCTGTAAATTAATCAAGTCATTGCAAAGCCATCAAGGCACGACCTCTGTCGTCGTTACGCACGATCTGGCAGCAGCTCTGAAAATTGCGGATTTTGTCGCATTCTTACATAAAGGCCGGGTGGTTTTCCAAGGGACCGCAGATGAATTCCAGCAAGCGGATACGGAAATTATACAGAAGTTTATTAAGGGGGAGAACTGAAAAGCGAAACTCGCCTTTTCGCAACAGAAACTAAATAGTTTCCGTTGCGGTAGCGTGTTTTCTTAAGTTCGTCATTCCGAACGTAGTGAGGAATCTCCACGGCAACGTCTGAAATATCAGGTCTCTTGGAGATTCTTCGCCTTCGGCTCAGAATGACAAAACGCGGGGGGAGTCCGTTAAAAAAGTCTTTCCACAACAGGAACTAAATAGAAGGCCGGGAACGAAAAAGACACGGCGCCTGGCCGGAGAATAGGAGGGAAGATGTTCGAACTGCAATCACGGTATGCAATCAGCGTAAGAGTGGGTGCGTTTTTTCTGGGGATAATGGCCTTATTGGCAATTGGTCTTTTTATGGTACGGGGAAAAACCGGTCTGTTTGAACCTAAATATACCATGCAGATCCTTTTTTATAATGCCAAAGGGATTAATCTTGGAGCGCCTGTCAAGTTAGCCGGGGTGCCGGTGGGATATGTTAAAAGTATTAAATTCGCCCCCCAAACAGATGATTATCATTTAATTGTAACGGTGGGGATTAAAAAGAGCGTCCAATCCCGGATTCGTTCGGATTCAACGGCCTATCTGGAAAGTTCCGGCATCATAGGCGATAAATATATAGAAGTTTCCATGGGAAGTATAGAAAAGCCCATAATCAAGGCGGGTGGGAGTATTTGGGGAAAACAGTAATATAAGGTTTTTAAAAGCCCATAGTATAGAATATAATAGATATCGGCCAGAAGTACATTCGCCCGCCGAAAAGGGAGCTAATACTGTTGTGACGAATCAAAACTCAGCCCAGCCAAAGCCTGAGGAACGCCGGAGGCCGGGGGCCGACCAGTCTGAGCCTCCGCAGATTAAGACCGGCTTAACCCGAAAATTTACAGTAGGAATTACCCTACTGGTACTGATGATGTCCCTGGTATTTTGCGTCCTTTTTTATCAGGAAGTCAGGCATTCTCTGGGAACGGTTATAGGGTTAGTCCTCGTTTTTCTATTTACCGGTAGTCTGCTGGCCCTGTATTTATCCCGGATTATAGTGGTGCCCATCCAGCGCCTGGCCCGGGCGGTTAAAACCGTGGCCCGGGAACATGAGAGCTGGGATAAGAGCGGGCTGCCCCCTGACCGCCGCTTTCGCCGGGGCGGTGATCTGGAGTTAAGGGTGCAGACCAACGACGAAATTGAGCAATTGGCGGATGAGTTCCGGGTAATGGTAAAACAATTGGAGAATTCCTACCAAAGTCTGGAGACGATTATTAAGGATAAAAGCAGAATAGCGCAGGAAAAATCAAAATTAGCCGAAGATCTTAAGGAACTCAACCGGCAGAAAGAGAATGTTATAAAGGAAAGGACCCGGGAAGTGGTGGAAAAGAACCTTAGACTTTATGAGACTTCCGAAGAGCTGCAATTCCAAAAGGAAAGTTTAATCGGCATGAACGAGCAGTTGGAGAAGACCTCCCGGATGAAATCAGAGTTTCTGGCCAGCATGTCACACGAGTTAAGAACTCCCATGAACAGTATTCTCGGTTTTGCGGAAGTGCTCAAGGATAAAATGTTCGGCGATTTGAATGAACGCCAGGAAAAATATATTTCCAACATTTTAGCTTCGGGACGGCATTTGCTCCAGCTGATCAATAATATACTGGATATTAGCAAGGTGGAAGCGGGCAAAATGAAGCTGTTGATTGAGCCT
The DNA here is from genome assembly GCA_965371665.1 of uncultured bacterium. Taxonomy (GTDB): domain Bacteria; phylum Oederibacteriota; class JAAXVQ01; order JAAXVQ01; family JAUVAV01; genus JAUVAV01. The sequence goes on along the minus strand of CBDUZI010000100.1, from coordinate 1,816 downwards.
TATTCCATCAATCGGGTTATTGACGAAGTGCAAAGCGTGATTAAGACGCTGGCGTATAAAAAAAATATTGAATTAAAATCGCAGCTTTGTCCTAACGTAATCATACATGGCGATGCCGCCAAGGTTAAGCAAATCCTGTATAATTTACTTTCCAATGCCATTAAATTCACGGATGAAAAAGGCGGGGTTACCATTACGCTGGGAGAAATACCCAAGGGCCACGCTTTTGACGGCGGGCCGGGAACCGAAGCTTTTGTAGTCTCCGAGGATTCCCTCTTGCTGCAAGTGAGGGATACCGGTATTGGGATAAAGCCGGAGGAGCAGACGCGGATATTTGAAGAATTCGAACAGACCGAGCAGACCCGCCGGCGGAGCCAAGAAGGAACCGGTTTGGGATTGGCGCTTACCCGGAAGCTGGTGCATTTGCATGGAGGACAAATTTGGATCCAAAGCGCGCAAGGTCAGGGAACCACGGTTTTTGTAGTATTGCCTGAGAAGGCCAGCAAACCCGAGGAAGATGACCAGGAGGAGAATCAGATATGAAGCGGGCGGACGGGCCGGAAAAAAGAGCGTCGCGAATTTTGGTGGTGGAAGATAACCCCATGAACATGGAGTTAGTGCGGGATCTGCTCCAAGCATATGGTTACCAAGTAGAGGAAGCTATTGATGCCGAGACGTGTTGGCAACGATTAAAAACCGAGATCCCGGATCTGATACTGTTAGACCTGCAACTGCCGAAAGTCGGCGGTTACGTTTTAGCGCGGGCAATCAGGCGGAATAAGAGATTGCAGGCGCTCCCGGTTGTAGCCATGACTGCCTATGTCATGCCCGACGACCAGAAAAAGGCCAAGCGCGCAGGCTGTATCGGGGTAATTACCAAGCCGATTAATACCCGGACATTTCCCCGGGAAGTGGAAGGTTATCTTAAACAGAGCCGACATAAAGGTTTTCCGGTTAAATAAAAACCCCGCTGGTTTTCAAAAAACCAGCGGGGTTTAAGCGTAAACAAAAATTATTGAACAGTAAATTCTTTCGTTTTCAAAACAACATCCCCTTGCAGGATTTCAACAGACCAGGAGCCGGTCCATTCTTGCATGATGGCTTTGGAACTGTAGGTGCGCCAGGGGGAAGCATTCACTTTGAGTGAAACTTCTGCCATGACCTGATCTCCTTTTTTCCAACGATGGGTAAGGAAATCGCCTTCTTTGCCGCCTGTGATTTTGGTGTAGCAGTAAACGCGTTCTACATCAGAAACAAACGTGTCCGCCGCTTCCTGGGGTTCGCGGTTCTCAATATTTTTAGCAATAGCAATTTCAATGATTTCGAGAGAAGCATCGGTGGGAGCCGGAGCTTCTGCTGGTTTGGCTTCACTACCGGTTGCTACTGGTTTAGCTTCTGCTGGTTTGGCTTCACTACCGGCTGCTACTGGTTTAGCTTCTGCTGGCTTGGCTTCACTACCGGCTGCTACTGGTTTAGCTTCTGCTGGCTTGGCTTCACTACCGGCGGCTACTGGTTTAGCTTCTGCGGCTTTAGTCTCAGATGCCAGGCTGTTGGCTGCGACCATGCAACCTGCAAATAATGCAACCATGAGAAGACTGAAAAGCTTTTTCACAGAAATCCCCCTTTTGATTATTGCCTGCGTAAACGCAAGCGGCATTACTCAAACATGTACCCTTATATCATAAAAATTTATCTTAGGAAGTAAAAAAGAAGAAAACAGCAAATATTTTAAGGTTGAGAGACAAAAATGAGAGCTTACATTCCTAGGAGCCTGTCGGACTTAAGTCATTCTCCCCCTTTTGTAAAGGGGGCAGGG
>CBDUZI010000099.1:0-11342 GCA_965371665.1 uncultured bacterium | reverse complement strand
GAAACTGCTGTCATTATATCATAAGTCAACAACAAAGTCCGACAGGCTGCTAGGAAAACAGAATTGACCCTGATTACTACTTTTTCATTAATTCTATCACAGTATTTTTCGTACTGTCAGAAACTATTTACTTTGCCCCATGACATGAATTTTTAAAAAATTAGCCCGGCTTTTAACCGGCGAACTGGCCAGCACGACTATCTTCTCTCCCCGGCGCAGTAACCGGTTTTTAAGCAGACATTTCTCCGCCTCCTGAACCACGGCTTCAATATCCGGCTGGTGGTTGATTACTATTGCTTGCATCCCCCAATATAATTGTAATTGCCGGCAAATCCCGTGGTCATGTGCCAAAGCAATCACCGGTACGCGGGGTCGCTGCCGCGCAGCCAGTTTGGCCGTATGTCCTGAGTTGGTAAATATCACTAATGCCCGAGCCTCGGCTTTTTCGGCCAAATTCACTCCCGCCGCAACCACTACGTCCTCCGTACCATTAAAGAGAACATGTGAGTTCAGGCGATTATACTCCGGCGAAGCCTCTGCTTCCTTTATAATTCTGGCCATCATTGCTGCGGAAGGACGCGGGTAAAGTCCGGCCGCGGTTTCCCCTGAAAGCATAACCGCATCTGTCCCGTCAAATATCGCATTGGCTACATCCGAGGCTTCCGCGCGGGTCGGAGTCGGTTTTTGCATCATGGATTGAAGCATCTGAGTAGCGGTAATTACCAAGCGTCCTGATTGATTCGCCAGGGCGATGATGTGCTTCTGCAAAGTAGGAACCTGTTCCGGACTCATTTCCACTCCCAGGTCCCCCCGGGCGATCATCACACCGTCCGCGGCCTGTATAATCTCCGCCAGACAGGGTATGGCTTGGGGTTTCTCAATCTTGGCAATAATGCCGGCTGTGGATCCCATCCGGTGAACTATCTTCCGGAGTTTTATCAATTCCGCCGGACGCCTGACAAAAGATAAGGCTACATAGTCCATGCCTAGTTTTAATCCAAATTTTAAATCAACGCGGTCTTTGGCGGTCAAGGCCGGCAGGCTGACGGCTATCCCGGGTAAATTAACCCCTTTGTGATCTTTAAGCAGGCCGCCGGTTACCACCCGGCAGAAAACCTCCTGCTGGATAACTCGAAGCACTTTCAGTTCTAACAACCCATCATCCAGTAATATCCGATCCCCGGGCTGAACATCTGCGGCCAGGCGGGGATACCCTATGGGAATAATCTTATCGGTCCCCAGCAGGGGTTTGGCAGTAAGTCTGACTTCCGTGGAAGGAATTAATTTCACTTGACCGTGGCGCAGCCGGCCTACCCGCAGTTTTGGCCCGGTCAGATCCATCATTGCGGCCACAATTTTCCCCGACTTTTGGACCTCGCTTTTTAAAAGCTTGAAGCGCCGGGCATGTTCCTGGTGCGACCCATGGGAAAAATTAAAACGCGCGCAGTCCATGCCGGAGCGCAGCAGGCCGGCCAATACCCCCGGCTGATCCGTGGCCGGACCCAAGGTGTATACCTGTTTAGTCCGCAGCATATTTCAATCCTTCCGGTTTTTTTTAGGCTGATTCTTTCTTTCCAACGCGCGTGATTAAAAAGGCAAAAAATAACGCCCGGCTTGGAGAATCAGATTAGCATAAAGTCCGGCCAGAACATCATCTACCATTATGCCCCAACCGCCTGGCAGATTCTGCGAACGGTCAATGGGGAAGGGTTTCCAGATATCAAAAAGACGGAAAAGAAAGAAAGCTGCCAGGGGATAAAACCAATGGTGCGGAAGACAGGCCGCGGCTATCAGATAGCCGGTTACTTCATCAATAACTACGGCGTGGGGATCTTTGAGCTGCAACAGCCGTTCGGCGCGGTGGGAAGACCAAACGCCTATCGCAAAGAGCGCTACGGTAATACTAATATAAAGACCCGTATGGTCCCGCAGAAGAAAATACGGCAATATGGCCAGCCCGGAGGCTAATGTCCCGGAGGCCAGGGGAAAATAGCCGGCTCCCCCCACTGTGGCGATTAAGAGAATAAAACCTCTCATTCGTTGGGATTCCGGAAGAGTTCTTTATTTTTTATTAAGTATTCCATGCCCGAATACAAGGACAGCACCGCCGCTACGAACAGGCAGGCATACGGCGCATAAGCAACCACAAATAAAAGAATTTCCCCTCCCAGGCCCAGCGCATGCAAGGTCTGCTCCCAGGGAGAAGCCCAGGCCTCCAGGGATTTTACCAGCACACTGACTACCATAATCATAAGTATGGCTACAACCTGAGAGATAGTCTTATGCTTGCCCGAAGCTGAGGCCGCGATTACCCAACCCTGCACTGCCGCCAATACCCGCATCCCGGTTATGGCGAATTCACGGCCGATGATCAGTATCACCATCCACGCCGGCGCCAAGCCCAGTTGCACAAAAGAAACAAAAACCGTGGCGATTAATAATTTATCCGCCAGCGGATCCATGATCCGGCCGAAGTTGGTAACCAGGTTACGTTCCCTGGCCAACCGGCCGTCCCAATAATCCGTCAGCGCCGCGGCACCAAAAATCACCAAGGCCAGGTAAGCGCCGGCTAAGGTATCCGCGAGGATACAAACCATTAAAATCGGCACCGCCGCTATGCGTGCCAAGGTAAGCTTATTGGGTAAATTCAGCTGTCGGAAACTCGACCATCCGCTCAAAGCAAAACTCCTGTCAAGTCATGATCCGTTGATCCGGTTACGCGAACCTGGATGATTTCACCTGGCCGGGCCCGGCCGATCACTATAATTCCGCCGTCCACTTCCGGCGCATCCCTAAAAGTACGGGCAATAATATGCTTCTGACCGGAAGGTTCTTCCACCAGGCACTCCATCTGCGATCCCACCCAGGAAGCCAACCGCTGCCGGCTAATCCCGGCCTGTATATCCATCAATTCGCGCTGCCGGCGCTTCCGCACAGGCGTTGGAATCTGGCCTGACATCTTGGCCGCAGAAGTGCCTTTTTCCCGCCAATAAGGAAATACTCCCAAACGGTCGAAACGCGCCTGCTGTATAAAACTCACCAACTCCTGGTACTCAGTCCGGCTTTCGCCGGGAAAACCGGTGAGCAGCGTGGTACGTAACGCAATCCCGGGCACCTGTTGGCGCAATTGGGCGATTAATTTCAGGAACCTATCGCCATCTCCCGAGCGGCCCATGCGTCTTAATATTTTCCGGTTGGCATGCTGCAGCGGCATATCCAGATATTTACACAATTTGCTTTGGCCGGCTAAACGTTGAATAAGTCCCTCGGAAATCCCGTCCGGATAGACGTACATCAAACGGATCCAATGTACTGAAGGAATTCTCACCAACCGGTCAAGCAGGTCCGTCAGTCCGGGACGTCCGCCCAGATCTTGCCCATAACTGGTAATATCCTGGGCGATGAGAATTAATTCCCGCACGCCTCCGGCTGCCATGGATTCGGCTTCTCTGACAATAGCATCTATCGGCCGGGAATGCAAGGGGCCCCTTAATGCGGGTATCAGGCAAAATGCGCATTTCCGGGAACAACCCTCCGCGATCTTTAAATACGCGGTCCCGGGAGTGGAAAGCAGAACGCGCTCATTGCTCTCTTCGCAAAAGCCGGGTTTGACAAACCTCCGGCCGGGAGCCGCTTTTTCCACGGCCTCTATCAGGCAATCAAGTTTCCCGGGAGGAAAGGCATAATCCAGTTCCGGAATAGCGGCCCGTATCTTTTTCTCGCCATATCTGGAAACCAGACAACTGGCCGCAATTAATAGTTTAACGCGTCTCCGCCGCTTTAAAACCGCGGCTTCCACCAAAACCTGGAGTGCTTCCTCCTCCGCCGGCCGGATAAAAGCGCAGGTATTAACAATCAGAATATCCGTATTTTCGGGATCATGCACCGGCCTATAACCCCGGTGTTTAAACGCGCCTAATAACTCTTCCGCATCCACCTGATTTTTAGGACAACCCAGATTGATTACGCAGACACGCGGCTGGTTATGGGGCAAGGTCTTCAAAACGCCTTGCCTTAACGGTAATTTACAAATTGCACGTGGATTTTCAGATCAGCCTCGCGGAGCTTTTGCTGAACTAGTTGTAAATCATCCAGTACCCGGCTGGAAATACGCACTTGATCGCTTTGAATGGCGGCCTGAACTTTCAACTTTAGTTGCTTAATTATTTTGATTATCTCCCGGGCTTTCTCAATCGGTATTCCGTTCTGAAGCCGATATTCCTGACGGGCGCTGCCGCCGGAAGACAGTTCAATCTCTCCGCGTATGACAGCCGCCAGGGGAATCTGGCGCTTGGCCATCCGGGTCTCCAAAACCTCGGCCAGGGACTTCAAGCGGAAATCGCTCTCTGCCGTGAGCGTCAGAATCATTTGTTTTTGGTCAAATTCCACGCGAGCCTGAGAGCCTTTAAAATCGTAACGCTGCGCTACTTCACGCTCGGTTTGCTGAACGGCATTAACGATTTCCGGCTGATCTAGTTTGCATACGATATCAAAGGAATGTTCTTTCGACATAATGACTCCTGACTAAAATTTTTCTTCCGGCGCAACCTTCGGCTGTTTCCGTTCAAAAACCACTTCTTTTTGGACTTCGCCTGACCGGCCCAAAGGGGGCTGAAGTTCGTCGTTAAAGGTCACTTCAATGCCGCCGGCATTACCGGTCCAAAGTATAAAACGTTCCTTAGCCCGCCAGGTCCGTTCCTGGCCCACCTTCAAAGTAATATCCGGTTCCTGGCGCCCATCGGCCATAATCGTAATCCAGGTTTCTTTCTTAGCCTTGATCTTCAAGGTCATTTCATCCTGCACCCCGGGAAGCTGCGAAACATTCCGGTCTCCGAATTCGACGCCGGTTTCATCCTGGACTTTCGGAGAAGGTGGTTTATTTTCCGATTTGGGCCAAAGTAAAAAAAGTCCGGCACCCAACCCCGCTAAAATTAACATAAAGAGTAATGGCAGCCAGATGGATTGATTGCTTTCGCGCACCTCTTCCGTACCCTCCGGGGGCGCCTCCTCTGTTTTCGTCTGCAACCTCCTCAGTTTCTTGTATTGATTTACTATCTCTTCCTCATCCATTTCAAGATATTTGGCATAGGCTTTCAGGAACCCCAGCATGTAAGTATCACAAGAGATAATTTCGAATCGTCCTTCCTCCAGTCCTTCCAGGTATTTTTTGCCTATTTTGGTATGTTCCGATACTTCTATGATCGATATCCCCCGCGCCTTGCGCTGTTTTCGAAGCTGCTCTCCGATTTCCACCTGCTCCCGGGCGGGCGGACTCACGTTTTGACATCCATCCGCTTCAACTCGCTGGATATGTTTATTCATTTGGTTTAACCCCCTGATTATTTTGACGGCCAGAACATTTCAATTACTTCCGCCTTGGCGGGCGGAGTAAAATTAAACAAGGAAACAGGCGTGGGCTTATGATTAATCTTCACATTTTTAAACTCCACCTGGACATATCGCGCGGCCTCAATCTCCACGCGACGGGGCAATAAATTTTTTCCTTCCAGCCAAAGAAGTACCCGGGTAAACCCCAAGTCCTCTCCCTCCCTGGGAATCAGCTCATATTGCCGGATTCCTTTTTTTTCGGGCGCATCCGTTGCCAGACGCTTTACCCGGCATTGTAAAATAAGTTTCGGCAAACCGCCGCCCAGCTCCAGAAAAATATCATTAGGATCCGGGGCCAAGGGCAGCGCCTGTATCTGAACCTGGTTGATTTTTTCGAGGTAAAGCCAGCGCTTGGTCCCATCGGAAACCAAGAGCTGGCGTTCCGGCTGCTCGTACTGTACGCGGTAGCGGCGGCCGGAAGCCATCCAAACTTTGCCCTGAGCCGCAAAATCCTGTCCCTGCCGGGCAGCGCCAATAATTTTAAAAGAAAAATCAGCGGATAAATCCTTAATCGCCCGCTGAGCTGCGTTTATCTCCTCAGCCGCTTGGCTCGGCTTAACCGCCGGCCCGGCCGGCTGATGTTGCCGGGGAGCGACCGTGACTGCCGGCGCCGCCGGCGCTATCGTGGAATGGCTCTGTTCAGACCGCTCCGGAGCTTTCGGCCTGGCGGGAGTAAGCCCGGGTTTTCGGCCCGCGCCTGTCCCCATCAGCAATAAACCCAGTACTGCCACGCCCCACACCTGCTTGGCAATCATGCTTCCACCTTGGCATCTCCGGACCGCATTTCCGCTTCCCCCGGCTCGACAAATACCCGACGGGGACGACTCCCTTCCGGAGGTCCGACAATTCCATTTTCTTCCATCTTATCCAGCAGGCGGGCGGCCCGGGAATAACCAACCTTGAGACGGCGCTGCAACATAGAGGTACTGGCCTGTTTGGCGCGTACCACCCAGGCTACGGCCTGTTCATAAAGATCATCCTCCGCCTCATTTCTTTCATGGCCGTCACTTCCGGTTTTCAGTCTTTCACTGGAAAATTCCGGATCAAAGACCGGGGTCCCTTGTTCTTTCCAGAAATCCACAATCCTATCAACCTCCGCCGTAGAGACAAAAACTCCCTGGACCCGCAGCGGCTTGCCGGCGGAAGCCGGAGCATACAACATATCTCCGCGGCCCAGCAAAGTATCCGCGCCATTGGCATCCAGGATAGTCCGGGAGTCCACCTTGGATGAGACTTGAAAAGCTATGCGCGATGGAAAATTAGCTTTGATCACACCGGTAATTACATCCACTGAGGGACGCTGAGTAGCCAATACCATATGTATGCCCACTCCCCGGGCCATTTGCGCCAGACGGGTAATCGTGCTTTCAACTTCATTGGCAGACACCAGCATTAAATCCGCAAGTTCATCGATAAATACCACGATATAAGGCATATGCGAAGACGCCGGCCCCAAGACCGCGCGTTCTTCCGGTTCCATGATTTGGCGTTCCACCGTCTCCTCCGCTGCCTGCCGGTTATAATCAACAATGCTCCGAACCCTCTGGGCAGCGAAAAGCTTGTAGCGTTCCTCCATTTCCCGGACCAGAAGCTTCAAGGCCATACCCGCTTCCCGGCTGTCGGTAATCACCGGACTCTTTAAATGCGGAATACCGTTGTAATTGGTTAATTCCACCCGCTTGGGATCAATCATAAGAAACTTCACCTGCTCCGGCGTGGCCCGATAGAGCAAACTACTGATAATGGCATTAATACACGCACTCTTGCCTGAACCGGTAGCGCCGGCGATAAGCAGATGAGGCATACTCTCAAGCTGCGCCAGAATATGTTGGCCCCCGATATCTTTTCCGACTGCAAAGGTTAGAATCGAATCGGAATTGGTGAATCCTTCGGTAGCCAGCATTTCCTTTAGAACCACCACTTGCTTCTGCTGATTGGGAATTTCAATCCCTACCGCGCCTTTACCCGGTATGGGCGCCTCAATCCGCACATGCTCGGCCCGCATAGCCAGGGCAATATCATCTCCCAAAGAAATGATCCGGTTGACTTTTACGCCCGGGGAAGGCTGCAATTCATACCGCGTAACCACCGGCCCGGGACAAACTTCCACCACTCTGGCCTCCACTCCAAACTGACTGAGCGCCCTTTCCAGCGTCTGGCTCATACTTCGGAAATATTCCTCCGAAACCTCAGAGTTCTCTTGGGGATCTTTAAGCAGGTCCACCCCGGGCAGGGAGTAATTTTTATTTTCCCGGCAGGGGTCGATTTTTTTCCCAGACTGGGAAATTGGCATACCAGTACCGGCCGCCCTAATTTTAATCGGCGAACGTTCCTTTATCATGTCGTCGGCCGGCTCAATTTCCGGCGCGAGCCGGCCGGCTTCAACCCGGCTGGATGATAAAGCTTTCCTGGCATCCTGTGTTCGGGCAGGTTGATGGCGCTTAGCATAATCAAATCGAGACCGGGAAGCTTGATGAGTTTTTTTCATCACTGCAAGTATACAATCTGTCCCGCGCCGTAATACTTTGACCATATATGGCTCTGCTTCCAGCAGGTAGAGAGATATAACCAATACGGTTCCGCAGATAATGTAAACTCCCACCGTGGAGAATATGGTAACCGTCAAACTCTCCAGGCGGTCGGCTATCAAGCCCCCGGCGGGTATTGAAACCTCACCCCACACTCTGAAAATCTTGGGAAGACTTTTCCAGAAAACCCCGGCGCCTTCCCAGGCATAAAATTGTTTAACCATGCCCAGGTGAATAGTCCGGGCATGGATAAGTTCAACCAAAATCCCCAACGCCAGTACCGCCAGGATTATGCCCAGCACTTTAAAGGGCGCCCTTTCGAGCCGGCTGGCTTTAAATACCAGAAATCCATAAACCAGAGTTCCCACCGGGAGCAGGTAAATCAATACGCCCATCAAGGCAAAACCTATTCTAAATATAATTTCGCCACTGGGGCCGAGAGCGTTCTGCCCGGCAGAGTGCGGCCAGATGGCGGCGGTCAGTAAAAGGCTCAGCGCCCACCAGGCAATGCCTTTGATCTCATTGCGGCGCCGGCCGGAAAATATTTCCCGCAAAGTAACCCGGTCGGACACGCTCTTTTTTGCTTCCTTTTTTTTCCTGATACGCGCAAATAGAACCCGCATAATTAAACCACCCGCAGAATAATATCGCCTCACAAACAACCTAGGAGCCTGAGCAACTAATTGCTCAAGTTCCTAGACCTCATAATTAACCCGCAACTAATATATTGCTTTAACTTGCTGCTTAATATGTTAACCGCGAATTCCCCGGCTTTCAAGCCGGGGATGAAGCGGGACAGTAATAATGGTTTTCTACAGATCATATCCAATTCCCCGCTCTTCAGAGCGGGGAAATTGTATATACTTAGACCTCCATAATCACCGGAATGATCATGGGAAATCGCATTATTTCTTTCTTAAAGTATCTTTTTAAAGCGCTGCGCACCTGATCCTGCAGCACCGGAATATCCACAACACCTTCCATAGTTTCCTGGCTGATTACTTCCTGTAAGATCGTCACCGCTCCCTCAGTCAGACGCTCCGTCTTATGCTGGTCCGCAATGCCCCGCATGATCAAGTCCGGCCCGGACAATACAGCTCCGGTCTGCCGGTCCAGACCCAGTATTGCCACCACCATGCCATCCTCTGACAGATGCTGACGATCCCGAAGGACTATGTGACCGACATCGCCTACACTTTTGCCGTCTACCAGAACATTTCCGGCGCTCACCTTTCCGGTCCGTTGCAAACTTTCACGGGTCAGCTCCACCCGGTCGCCGTTTTCCAGAATTAATATCTTATCTTCCGGCATTCCCAGTTCGCGTGCCAGCTCGGCGTGATGATAGAGATGGCGGGCTTCTCCATGGACCGGAATAAAATGCCGGGGGCGGATAATATTATGCATGATTTTCAGTTCTTCCCGCGCGGCGTGCCCGGAAACATGAATTTCACTTACCCGCTCATAATGCACCCGGCAACCTAAACGAAATAAACGGTTGATCATGTTTCCTATACGGCGTTCATTACCGGGTATCGTCCGGGCCGAGATAATCACGGTATCCCCAGCCTTAAATTTGAGGTCCCGGTTCTCACCGACCGCGGCCCGGGCTAATGCTGATTTTGGCTCGCCCTGGCTGCCGGTAGTCATTACCACGCTTTTCTCCGGAGGAAGTTTCAGCAGATCACTCCATGTCCGCCAAAGATTTTCCGGTATCCGAAGATACCCCAGTTCCTGCGCGGTACGCATGTTTTTTACCATACTCCGGCCCAATACTCCCAAAGAGCGCTGGTAGCGCACCGTGGTATTGGCCACCTGCTGAAAACGATGGATATTACTGGAAAAACACGCGATTACCACCCGCTGCGGAGCGTCCCGGATAATTTCATCAAAAGCCACTCCGACTTCCCGTTCCGAGAGCGTATACCCTTGGCGTTCTACATTGGTGGAATCCGCCAATAAGAGATCCACTCCGCGCCGGCCTAGTTCGCCGAACTTGCCCAGATCCGTGAATTCGCCGTGCAGCGGCGTGGGATCAAGTTTAAAATCGCCGGTATGGACTATCAGTCCCGCGGGCGTGGTTATTCCCAAACCGATCCCATCCACAATGGAATGGGCTACCGGTATGAATTCCAGTTGAAACGGCCCCAAGGTCAAGCTCCCGCCGGCCTTAATTTCATGCAATGAGACATCACCCGGCAAATTATGCTCTTCCAGTTTATTTCGCACCATACCCAGGGTCATACGCGTACCATAAACCGGCACTAATAATTGCCGGAGGACATATGGCAGCGCCCCGACATGATCTTCGTGGCCATGCGTGAGAATAATCCCCAATACCCGGTCACGGTTTTCCAGTAAAAAGGAAATATCCGGAATAATAAAATCAATTCCCGGTTGATCCTCGGTGGGGAAAGACAAACCCGCATCCACCACCAATATCCGGCCCCCGCAATCCAGGGCCAGCATATTTTTTCCAATTTCACTAAGTCCACCTAAGGGGATTAACGCGCAAGTCGTTTCCTCTTTCAACACTATCTCCCATCTTGATTTGCGATAAAAAATCACGTAATAAGTAAAGTTAGTTTCTGTTGCAAAAAGCTATTTTCTTATTACCGGAGTCATATCATTCCCGCATGGCTATAGCAGGAATCCAGCGGCTTTGATTTTCAAAGAGTTAATTGTAGGGGCGGGTTTAAAACCCGCCCCTACCGAAACATACAAATGCAGCATTGAGTATTATATCAAAATGATCCTCCAGAAGCCAAATAAAAAACCCGGCCGACCCCCCAGAACGCTGTCTTGGGCCGAACGGGTATTTAACCACTAATAAAACAACGTAGAATGTTTTTTTGCATCCTACGTTGTTTTATTAAAACTATTACCAGCTTATTATTTCTTTTTCTTAGCGGTCTTCTTGATTGCCTTCTTCACAACCTTCTTCTTCGTAGCCATTGGCGTTAATCCCCCCTTTTCTATATAGTGGGTACTGAATTAAACCGAATACAATATATAGTTATCAAAATATCTCTTTCTTGTCAACTATAAAAGAATCAGAATAAATATTTTTTCTATTTCAGCCTGGAACCGCCGGCACCCGCACAGGGGCCGGAAGCCGATAAGCGCCAGGAATATCATGGTCAGGATTTCCCATCCTTCCATCTCACCTGATTACGGCTACCTTTCGCATCAGGCGCTCTTTGGACCCGTCTGTATAGCGAACCTCAATCCGCAGGAGATATATCCCGCTCACTGCCCAAAGGCCGTTCGCATTGCGGCCATCCCAGGCTGCCTCATGCATGCCCGCCTCTCTCGCTTCATGACGGCCACCTATGTTATGTTTTGACCGTTAGATTTTGTTCAGTGGGAGAGGTGGTGTAGGTTCCCACAATAAATTGACTAAAATTCTCTGATTAAATGGGACAGGTT
>CBDUZI010000098.1:0-11426 GCA_965371665.1 uncultured bacterium | reverse complement strand
CTGCCCCCTTTACAAAAGGGGGAGAATGACTAAAGTCCGACAGGCTCCTAGGGCAGGAAGTGAAGGGTATGCTGCCGGAGATGCCGGGCCGGTTTTTTCCAGGCCGGATAGCCATGATCCGCAAGGAAGCGGAATTCACGCCTAAGAATGTCCAGACCCGGAATGAACGCGCTCGTCTGGTATATGGAGTAAAAATATTATTTCCCAATCCCGAAGAAACATTAAAACCCGGAATGACCATTGAGGTAAAATTAACGGAAACGCAGATGTAGGGGGCAGGCCCCTGTGCCCGCCCCTTGCGACCCGATGATTTAAAATACCGTAGGGGCGGGCCTCCGTGCCCGCCCCCAGCAGGGATTAAAACATGGCCCACATCAGCATCCGGATAAAAAACCTCAGCAAACGTCTGGGTCCCAACCAGGCCCTGGCCGGCGTGACCGCCGGTTTTGAGTCCGCGCTGCTCTACGGCTTGATAGGGCCGGACGGGGCCGGAAAAACCACCCTGATACGCATTTTAATGGGACTGCTCTTCCCAGATTCCGGGGAGTGTATTTATCGGGACAATCAACAACCCATAGCCTTTGAGCGGGTGCGGCCCGGCATAGCCTACATGCCCCAGCAGCAGAGCCTCTATCCGGATCTCTCCGTAGCCGAGCACTTGGAATTTTTCCGCGACCTCTACCTGATTTCCGAAAAAGTTTTCCAGAAGCGCAGAGCGGAACTACTGCATCTGACCCGTATGGAACCATTTCAGGATAGGCCGGCCGGAAAACTCTCGGGCGGAATGTATAAAAAACTGGGATTGATGTGCGCGCTATTGCAGTCGCCGGATGTGGTGCTGCTGGATGAACCGACTAATGGAGTGGATCCCATCAGCCGCCGGGAGTTCTGGGATTTGCTTTACCGTCTGGTCAGGCAAAAAATTCTGGTTATTATGTCCACGGCCTATATGGACGAGGCAGAACGCTGCAGCCGGGTACTGGTGCTCGACGAGGGAAAAATTATGGCCGCAGGCGAGCCGCTCAGCGTGTTGCGGCAGGAAAAAGCCGCGAATTTTGAGGAATTATTTTTAAAACGCCAAAAGGCAGGACGCCGATGAGAAAGCAAGCCTGGGCCGTGGAGGTTAAGGATCTCACCATCCGCTTTGGCGATTTTATTGCCGTGGATAATATTTCCTTTACAGTTAAGCCGGGAGAGATATTCGGTTTTTTAGGCGCCAACGGCGCGGGCAAGACTACGACTATCCGCGCGCTTTGCGGTCTTCTGGTGCCAACCTCGGGCAGTGCGCGCGTTGCCGGCCGGGATTTCAAATCCGGGGTTCAGGCGCTTAAATCCAAGGTGGGATACATGTCCCAGCGGTTTACCTTATATAATGATTTAACCGTCTCCGAGAATATGGCCTTTGCCGCCAGCCTGAGAAAACTCAAACCCGGCGTGCTGCAGAGCCGGACCAGAGAACTCTTTGAATTTGTAAAATTTGATTACCCGGTCAAAACTCTGGTCAAGGATTTACCCGGCGGAATCAAGCAGCAGCTCTCCCTGGCCGCGGCCTTGCTGCATGATCCGGAGAGCGTGTTCCTGGATGAGCCCACGGCCGGCGTCTCGCCCGTGGTGCGGGACAAGTTCTGGGCGCTGATCCGTAAACTGGCCAGGGCGGGAAAGACCATGTTTGTAACCACGCATTATCTGGAAGAGGCTGAGCAGTGCAACCGGATCGCATTGATGCGGGAAGGACGAATAATAGCCCTGGACACCCCCGCTAGACTTAAGGCCCAGACTTTTCCGGAACCGCTTATCGAGATTAACCCGGAATTAGGGAGTTCGCGGCAATGGGTGGAGAAATTAAAGCTCGATCCCCGGATCGGCTGCCTCCAGCCTTACGGCCGGCGTTATCATGTATTAATTCAGAACCAGGCTGCCTGGGAGAAAATCGCGCGGACTATGCCCAAAAATTTTAAAACCAGGAGTATCCAGCCGTCACTGGAGGATGTTTTTATCCGCCTGGTGGAAGGCGGGGAGGCATGAGTGCGGGATTCCGCTTCAGCCGGGCTTGGTCCATGGCGCGAAAAGAAATCCGGCATGTACGCCGGGATCCATTCACCCTGGCAACTGCCCTGGGTCTGCCTATACTGCTGGTAGTCTTTTTCGGTTATGCTATTGATTTTAATGTAAAGGATATCCATATGATCGCGGCGGATAGGGATAATACCCGGGAGTCGCGCGAATTTTTAAAGATTTTTACGAGTTCGCGGTTCTTTAAGCTCGAATCGGCTGCTCCGGGCCAGGCCCCGCAGAGCGCTCTGGATACAGAGCAGGCCAAAGGCGTAATAATAATTGAACCGGGGTTTAGCAATAACCTGGGAGCCGGCCGCCCGGCCGGAGTACAAGTACTGCTGGACGGAGCTGACAATTCCACAACCGGTATTATCAGCGGATATTTGACCGGGATTCAGCAGGCGGCCTGGAAAAAATTCAGCCCGGGACCCCTGATTCAGCCGCTACGCCTGCAGACCCGGTTTCTGTTCAACCAGGAACAGAACAGCCGCTGGTTCGTGGTGCCCGGCTTGGTAGTAGTGGTAATTGGAGTACTATCTATTCTGTTAACCGCCCTAACCGTGGCCCGGGAATGGGAGACCGGATCCATGGAACTGCTGCTATCCACGCCGGTGCGTCCACTGGAAATCATTTTCGGCAAGTTGGCGCCCTATCTGGGCCTGGTACTGCTCAGCGTCGGCATGGTATACCTTATCGCCCGCTTTCAATTCGGACTGCCTTTCCGGGGAAGCCACCTGCTTTTCCTGGCCGGGATATTATTGTTTCTTACTCTCTGCCTGGCCCAGGGATTACTAATCTCCGTAATTACCCGGCAGCAGCAATTGGCAATGCAGTTGGCTTTTATTTCAGGGCTTTTGCCCACCCTGCTGCTTTCAGGATTTATTTTTCCGGTGGAGAGCATGCCGCCTTTTTTTCAATACCTCACCTTTATTCTGGCTCCGCGCTGGTTCATGGTAATAAGCCGCGGTCTCTTTCTTAAGGGCGCGGGGATGCTGGAATTGGCCCAGCCGCTGCTCATGCTTCTGCTCTTGAATTTTATTTTAGTGGGCTTGGCTTTAAAGCGCTTTAAAAAGGATCTGGAACCATGAACCTGACCATCAAGGGCTTTCTCCGCAAGGAATTTTCCCAGACCCTGCGCGATCCGCGCATGCGGATTTTGCTATTTGTCGCGCCAGTGGTGCAACTCCTGATTTTTGGCTATGCCATATCCACCGAGGTGCGCAATATCCGGCTGGGGGTGTACTTCTCGCCCGGGGATACTCTGGCCCAAAGGATTGAGGAACGCTGCCTGGCCTCGGGCTGGTTTGTGCCGGCCAGGGGGCCGGGCGAGGATCCATATCGCAGGATTCAATCCGGCCGGGCCGAGGCGGTGTTAATCGCGCCGCCGGGCGGATTAACCCGGGCCATGGGGAGAAACGAGGGCCGGCTGCAACTGCTGGTAGATACCACTAATATGATTCGGGCGCGTGGCATAGAGCGTTATATTCAGTTGGTTATACAGCAAGTAATCAAGGAAGCTTATCCCGGAAAGGATCAAAGATCCATGCTCCGCATGGATCTGCGCGTGCTGTACAATCCCGGTATGCAGACCGCTTTTTTCATGGTTCCCGGAGTAATGGTCATGCTGGTATGCATTCTGACTATCCTTATGACAAGCATGTCTTTGGCCCGGGAGAAGGAGGTCGGAACCTTTGAGACCCTGGTCTCAGCGCCTATTAGAAATTGGGAAATACTTTTGGGCAAGACCCTGCCGTTCCTGATTCTGGGCATGATTCTGGTACTGATTATTTTAGGGGCGGCCATGCTGATTTTCGGTCTGCCCCTGCGAGGCGCGTTCTGGAAATTCATCCTGTCGTCTTTTATATTTGTCTGCACCACGGTCTCGATCGGCACCTTGATATCCACCCTGGCCCGAAACCAGCAGCAAGCCATGATGGGGAGCTTTCTCTTTCTGTTCCCCGGCATTCTGCTCTCCGGCATGATGTTTCCCATCGAGAATATGCCGCCTACGCTCATTGGTATTGCCTACCTCAACCCCCTGAAATATTTCCTCACCCTGCTGCGCAATATCATGCTCAAGGGCGGGAATGACCAGGTATTCTGGATCAACCTGGGAGTAATGGTATTGATGGCCCTGGTCATAGTGGCTGTAAGTTTCAAGCGTTTCCGGCAGACCCTGAATTAGCCGTACTAAGGGAAAGCGGAAGGGAATGCTTCCTGCTAAAAACATTCACCAGCCAAAAATGGTTTGCCTGAATTTGTCGTTGACGTACTATTCTTATTTTTGTTAAACTTCTTTTGAAAAGCAATTTTTTCTAAATTAATTCCGGCAGGATATTCGGAAAGCGGGGTAGAAAAAAGACCGTGGCGGAGAGGAAAAAGCCGGTCAGGCGGTAACTATAGACTATAAAGGAGATGGAAATTATGTCTTTTAAAAAATGTATTCTATTGGGATTAATCAGTACCTGGGCGGTTTCTCCGGCCTTCGCCATGGATGCCCGGAAAGAGGTTTTGGGCGGGGTAAGTATAGCGGAGAATGCGCCGGCCGGCGTTGCTCTGGATTCTGCTGACAGTTTTGTCAACCCGGCTTATATCGTGGATTACAACATCCTTCTCGGAATAGAAGGGACATCTGCGGCGAATGATTTTTATACCGGGTTTGTTTTTATTGAACTGGCCAAGATCGGGCTGCCCGGCAGCCTGGGAATTCAAGTGGCGCGTAATTTCGGCCTGCTGAAAGAAGGGGCGCTGAGCGATGCTCCCAGGAATATTAATAATTTAAATGCCGAGATTCTCGCGACCTCTCCTACTATGAACGTAAACGCCACTATAGATGGTAATTCCCTGACTGATTTAAATGATGTGGAATCTTTTGGGGTTATCTATGGCCTGCCGCTGGGGGAGGTTGCGAAAGCCGGCCTGGCATTTAATTATATTGGCAACGGCGTGGAAGGCAAGGAAGCCGTAGGCCTTCCCCTCTCCGCGGATATCAGCAAATCCCTAAGTGATATCGAGGCCCGGTTGGGCGGTGAATATCAGCTGTGGGACATGTTTACCATCGCCCTGGATTTAGGAATGGGACTGCCGGCCTATGATTTTACCTACAGTTCCTCCACCCTGAGCCAGGAAGCATCTTTTAGCAGCTTGAATATAGATGCCAACTTTAGACTGGCCTATGCCTTGAACCAAAACTTTGATATTATTGGGTTGGCCGGATATGCCAATTTCGGGGGCAAAGTGGATATCGATCCTGATACCCTAACCGCCGACGACGCGGCCACGCTTACCATGACCCGCAATGATGTTTACATCGCCCTGGGGGGATTATGGCAGGATGAAACCGGTTTGGCCGGCCTGGCCCTGGGGTTTGTCAATCAAGCATACCAGGATGAGCAAAAATACGAGACCGCCGGCTTTGATGCCAAAAATAATCCTGCCTCCCTGTATTTCCCGACACTTCAATTTGTGGTCGAAAAAAACATGGCCACATGGCTGTGCTTGCGGGCTTCCATGTTTTATGAGACTAAAAAAACCTCCGCGGATAGGGAAGTGGGCGGAATCAGCTACGACTCCAAATCCAAGGCGGTCTCCACGGTAAGCACCGCTTTAGGCACTACCATCAATGTCGATGATTTTATTATCGAAGGCGTAATATCCAAGCTGCTCTTATTTGACGGCCCGAATGTGATTGGGGGCAGAACCCCGAGCTTAAATACCAGCGTATCGGTGGGCTATAAATTTTAAAATCCGTCCTGCCGGTTGACCGGTTGTTTTTCTCCTACTTGACGAACTGCCCTGATTTTTGTTATACTTTAATTGTAAGGTAATTTATTATTGTAAAAATTTTGTGCAGTTATATCCGATTCGCCACGCTATCTCCAAAAAAGAGTTTATTTGCCGGAGCCCCGGCGGCAAGCCGCGGGCATTCGGCAAATAAACCACCTCAGCACTCTCGGGTTTAAAGCAGCGATAAGCCGGGAGGAAATAAATAAAAATAAATATAAAGATAATTATTTTGGTGGTTATATCAATTCTGGTAAATGCCAGGATCGGTTTCTCGCAGACTTTTAATTGGATTATAGAAACTGTGGATTTGGATGACGGCAATGCCACCTCCATAAAAGTAGATAGCAATGATTATCCCCATATTAGTTACTATGATAATAATAATTTTAATCTGAAATATGCTAAATGGAACGGTTCAAGCTGGAATATTGAAGTGGCAGACGGTGCGGACGATGTAGGCCAATATTCCTCTTTAGCATTTGGTTATGATGAATATCCTTGTATAGCCCATAGGGACAGGGCAAACAACAATTTGAAATTCGCACAAAACCGCCGGATTTGGGATATTCTTTTCAGGTTATCCATGGACTGATTCGGAGCTCTCGCGGAGAGAGCGCCAAAATGCTGGTTAAACTTCCCTGCGCCGGCTATGTCCGTCTGCGAGTTTACGATATCACCGGGCGAAGAATTACCACGCTCTTGGACGGTTCTTTATTGGCCGGGTCCCATGAGATTCTCTGGAACGGAGGGAACGCCGGCTCCGGAACCTACCTGGTATATTTTGAGGCCCAGGGGCATCAAGCTCGCGGCAAGCTGGTTCTGGTCCGGTAGCCGGGGCGGCCCTGGTTTCTGCCGGGGGTGGGGCATAAACAAGCGGTATATAGTTTTTCGCGTAATCAAGATTACAGGGCATGCTGTCAGCTCTGCCGGAGGTGAGATGAAAAAGCTGATGTGTGGCCGGAATATTTTACCACTTTTAATGATTTGCTTCCTGCCTTGGCCTGCCCTGGCCGCAGTGGACGTTATTGAGACCTACCAAGACAGCCGGTTGAGTGAAAAGACGAACGTTTTTCCTGATGGAGGCAAGGTCTACCTCGCGGTAAGTAATACCATTAGTCAGGGAGGCGCGAAAACCCTGGCAGTAACCAACCAGGCGGACCCGCCGGAGAGTGTGACAGTGGAAGTCTCCGATGATGGGGCGCATTATGACCTGATTGCCAATGACGGCATATTTACCGGAATGTTCATGGTAACCACTAAGCTGACTTTAAGTCCCACTCAAGCTGAGAGCGTGGACTAACCTCTGGGAATATGCTATAGAATTGTTAAAAATCTCCATTTGGAGGACCAGGCCACGGCCCGTCTGGAGGCGGATCTGGACGGGGACGGGATTATGCAAGCCAAACTTATAACGTTGGCCAAGCTTTTAAATATTACGGTCCGCGCCTTAAGGGATACTTCTGCCGCAATAACCTGGAATACCAGCGATTCTGCCTACAGCCGGGTGGAGTATGGGTTAACCCCGGCATATGGTCAGACGGCGGCCGGGGAAACAGCGGTTAAGGATCTCAGGATGTATCACGAAATAGTGTTATCCGGGCTGACTCCCAATACTACCTACCATTTTCGCATCTCCAGCCGGGACACCTATGGTAGTTCCCGGTCATCGGAAGACAATACTTTTACGACCCTAAGCACCAGCGCTCTGGAAGACTTCATTAAAGCGGCCCGCAGTCAAGGCGATCTGCCCAAGACCTATTATGTCAAGGAGGATGGCAGTGATTCGGCGGACGGCTTGAGCCGGGAAAATGCCTGGCAGTCTCCGGCTTACGCGGCGCAGCAGGCCGAGGCCGGCGATACTGTTTATCTCATAGCCGGCACCTGGAGCGACGAGCATTTGGATTTCTCTCATTCCGGACTGGAGGCGGCGCCGATTATCCTGACTACCTGCGACGGCGGAATGTCCGTGCTGGACGGTCTGGATAAGACCGGGTTCGGGATACGCCTGAGGGGGAAATCCCATGTCCGTATTTCCAGAGTGCAGGTGAAAAATTATTCCAATGCCATGTATTTCCAGGATGAGTTAAGCGATATCAAGATCAGCGATTTCATCGTGGAAAATACCCAGAGAGCCGGCATCACTTTCAGCGGTTCCGGACCAATTTCCCGCATAACTTTCTCGCAGTTTGAAACATATGAGACCGGAATCGACGGAGGAGATACTGCGCTGTCTTATGGCGGAGGATCCAATTTCACGGATATTGAAATTTATGATTTTAACATCCATGATACCTAACTCTTTCCGGCCGGTTCTGGACGCCGGAAAAAAGTTATACTACTATGAGTTCAACTGCCGGAGAAAGCGGAATCTTGCTGAGTATAATCCCGTATCCCATGACTATCCGGACGGTGGCCGGCTCAGCCCAGGGCGGGGTATCCGTGTATGACCCGGCCGTAGACCAGGGCGAAACCGCGGTTGAGTTTACCATTACCGCGGCCGAACGGGTCGACTTTGTTCTCAAGGCGCTGAAGTCAAACAGCTATTACAATATTTTCAAGGATGATCAGTTGTTCGCTTCCCGGGCGACCGGCAGCGGCCAGGAGATAAAATTCTTTAATTACCTCTCCGCCCTGTGCAAATTCACCTTGTCTGAGACGGATGCTCTGGTAACCGGCAGGATAAGCGGGCGGGTAGCCAACCGGCAGGGACTGCCGATCGCAGGGGCCGGGATTTCCAACGGAGAGCACGATGTTTTCGCCGATAATAATGGCGGCTACGCGCTGGAGAGCCAGCCCATTGGCGAGTACGAAGTGACCGCCTCGGCGCCGGGATACATCAGCAGCCGGAAAATTATTATTCTGACCGAACAAGGACTTACCGTGGATTTTATTCTGGCCGTGGCTCCGGACAAAGGGAAATCCGTGGTCTATCCTAATCCGTACATTAGCGGCCAAAGCGCGCAAGGCCTCGTTTATTTTGACGTCCTGGAGGAAAATTCCTGTATACGCATTTACACCCTTAATGGAGATTTGATCACTACCCTGGAGTATAAGGGGGCTGCCAGGA
Organism: uncultured bacterium; assembly: GCA_965371665.1. Lineage (GTDB taxonomy): Bacteria > Oederibacteriota > JAAXVQ01 > JAAXVQ01 > JAUVAV01 > JAUVAV01. The sequence goes on along the minus strand of CBDUZI010000098.1, from coordinate 2,518 downwards.
AGGAATGGAATATCTCCGGCATGGCCGGCGGGATTTATTTATATTATATAGATTCGCCGGGAAGCAAAAAACGGGGTAAAATCAGCATTATCAAATAAATATTTCCGTCCGTCCGGCATGACTTTATGCAGGGCCTCAGCCGGGATTTCCAGCTATTTTGAGGCCGCGGGCAGAAAGGGACAAGTCAGCATGCGAGCGAGAATTTTATTGGCTGTAGGAATAATTATGTTGATAAAGAGCGATGCATGGGGCGCGGCGCCCATCATAACCGGATGGAGTTCAACCGGAGGAAATCCGGTCAATAAGGATGATGCGCAGGATATTATGTATCTGGTGGAGCCGGACAAAAGTCTGATTTTTACGGTAACGGTTGATCAGGCAGTGGATTATGAATGGCAGGTAAACAAGTCCCCGGAGAGTTCGGCTGTTTCAAATGTTTTTGCCTGGAGCGTGCCGGGCGAGAATGGGATATGGGAAATTCACTGCCGGGTCTGGAACGCGCAGAATGAAGAAGCGCACAAGGAATGTATTGTGGGGGACGTTGTTCGGTAATACGGTTATCTTTTTGCTGAAGTGAACCTTAAAGGCAGTGTTATCAAGTTTACTTTTGATCAGGATGCTCCCAGCGGCTTCCCGCAGGATTATTCAACCCACCGTCCTTATATCCAGCTGCTCCAGGAAAAAGGGATAACGGCTTATGATTGGCTGAGTAAATTGGGTAGTGAGGTTTACATGTGGGAGGAAGCAGATTTTCTGGCGTTGGAGAATTTTTGCATGGTAGCCAATGAGGAGGAATTCCAGGTCTGGGCAACACTTATAGGGCCAAGCGGGTGTGCTGCCATAGCCAATCTGAGCCCAGCGGAACAAGAGGCCCACTACTTGAACACTGTGCAACGCTTTGCTCAGATTGCCAACGGCCATTCCAGCTTTATTGGCTATACTTGTGACGACTTTGTTTATAATTACAATTTATTTACAAAAGATTTTGTGACGCAGATGTCCAGTGCCACCCGGGCCATTGCCCCTGACTTTGTTTTTCTGCCGCTAATGTATTATTCTGGTGCCCTGCAGGTATTTGACAGGTATGGTGATAGCATTGATGGTGTGGTCTTTCACTTCCGCTGCGGATCGAATCCGTCGACCTATATCCCTGGTTATGATCCTGCCAACTTTGACCATTACCGACACTGCATGCGTTATGAAGTTAATGAAGTACGTAAGCAAGCGGACACAGCGGGTGGAAAAGCTGTCATAGTAGGATTTTACAATTGCTACAATGGGTGGTGGTATGAAGGTTGGGGAGTATCTTATCCGGGCCAACAACATGCCCCTGTCTCGCATTATGTTGAGGATGCAGAGTTGAAATTAACCGTGGCGCATGAAGGAGCCGACGGCGTTCGGGTTTATGGTGCTGGCCAGAATCACGACACATACACGGCCATGGGAAGTCTCCTGTTAGGATGGGGTGCTGAAGGGAAGGAATGGGGGTGGGCTAAAGACCAATTGCCTGACAGGGGTGAGATTTGGCTGCCGATTGGGAATCCGCCTCATCTCAGGGTGTTTGGAGATGTGAACAACAACGGGAAGGAAAATGTCGTAGTAACCAGAGATGAAGGAATGGCGGTTTATGAAGAGAATGATAGCGGGGTATGGAGACAGATAAAGTATATTGATCCTACCGGAACTGCATTAGTAAGTGATATTGCAATAGGGGATACGGATGGTGACGGAAAAAAAGAGATCATATATGGTACAAGACAATCCTCTGATAATGGCCAGCGTGTTTACCTATATGAGCATACGAGTGGCAATGATTTCGTCCCGGTAGGACTAATTGGACCATATGCAAATTCTTCCGGTGTGAGATACCTCAACATTATCGATGCCAATGCAGATGGGGTGGATGAGCTAATCGTAACGCATGCTTACGGTGGCTATCATTATGTTAGAATCTACAGCTCTCCTGCAAACAATAGTTGGATAGAAGTCTAGAATGATAATATTGACACTGATCCCGGTGAAAAGAAAGGATATTATTATCCCAATGATGTGGCGGTAGCAGATTTAGATATGGATGGAAAACCCGAACTCTATATCGGGGTTCAACTCTATGACTATAGTGTGGGAAAATCTTATGGCTGGATTTATGTATACGAGATGACAACCTTAAACAATTATGAAAAAACCTGGCAAAGTAATGATGTGGGAACCTATATGACGGATGTTTTCTTGGTTGAGAAGAAGTCAACTGGAGAAATATTCATTGCCGGTAAAGTTTCAGATAAATATTATTTATTTAAGCATGGCGGAGGAGATGCTTGCTCGTTTATTTGTGAGATAACATATCAAGAATTGTGGGATTCATATATTATACTGAAGACATGGCCGGAGAAGGAGACGAATACTCCACCTGCCATTACCGGTTATTCACCAACAGGAAAAAATGTATTAATAAATACAAATATGCCGCTTCCGGGTTTAGTGTGGGTACCCCCCATATGTTGTAGTTCGGAGGTGT
>CBDUZI010000097.1:0-11513 GCA_965371665.1 uncultured bacterium | reverse complement strand
ATCCCCCTGCCCCTTTACAAAAGGGGGAGAATGCCTAAGTCCGACAGACTCCTAGAGCAGAAAGGAATTTCCATGAAAGCACCGAAAAAAAACCAGCGCCGCAGAATATTAATCGAACCGCCGTTCCAGATGAAAGTGGCTTTGGTAGGAAGCATTATTGTGGCTTCCGAGGTATTGATCGCCTGCGTAATTATGATGTCCGTGGCCATGACCAGTATCTGGATTCCCGCCGGGGATCATATCGTGGTATTTTATAAATTTGTAATGGTGATCGCTCTGGTGCTGGCCGGGATAACGGTTTTAAATATTTATCTGGCGGTATGGTTATCCCATCGCATTGCCGGACCGATCTACCGCCTGAAGCAAAGCATGCAGCAGGCGGGTTCCGGTGATTTGTCCGTGCTGATAAAGTTTCGTGAGAATGATGAATTGCAGGATTTGAAAAACGAATTTAATAATATGATAAGCAGTATTCGTGATCGGGTGATGAGGCTTCAATCCGGGAGTAATAAAAAAAGGGAGAAGCCAGGAAAAAAGGCGGCCGGCGCGCAGCCGCGCCGGGTAAAAAAATCAGAGAGTGTGCCCTTTAAATTGGATTAAAATCCTTCATTGAGTTCCCCCTTTGGAAAAGGGGGCTAGGGGGATTTTACAAATAATAAATCAGGTTAGATGCCCTGTAGCTTGCTGCGGGGAGAATTCATTTTCGAGGAAGCGAAGCGACCGAGGAATCTCTTCGAAAACTAGGAGCCTGTCGGACTTAGGCACAAAATCGAAGTTTGAGCACTCTTCCCCCTTTACAAAAGGGGGAGAATGACTAAAGTCCGACAGGCTCCTAGGGTTTTTAGAGATTTCTCGCTTCGCTCGAAATGACATTTTGGGAAGAAAAAGCTTATGGGAAACAGTCCCAAAAGCAATAAAGGAGTATGATTATGAAATCAAAAAAAATATCAGTTAAAGTTTTGCGCTTGCTGGCCGGTCTGGGTTTGATTTTAATATGGGTTTCGGCCGGACGTGCTTATGATCGCTATGCTGATTTATATTTCAATCCCCGCCTTTCCGCCGGCAGTCTGGGAGCTGGGGCCCTGCAGGGCACCCAGGAGGGAGCGGACGCGATCTTTGGAAATGTGGCCAATTTGCAAACACTCCGGCATACCGATGTAAAGGCGGGTCTGGGTGTATTTCCGCAAGGTGGTTTGGCTGCCACCTTTAGCTATGCCCAGCCTCTGCCGGGCATCGGTAAGTTCGGGCTGGGAATGTCCCTGCTAATGCCGGACGGGGAGACGGATTCGGATGAGTTTGCAACTTCCCTGGCAATGCGGGAACAGGCTGTTTTATTAGGCTATAGCCGCGCCATTATGCCCGGCTTTTTTGCCGGCTTGCGGATTCGGGCCCTGCGCGTGGAGCATGATGGGCGGGCCAGCGCGGGCGAGAGTATTGATTTGGGACTCCGCCTGAAGTTTACCCCGGTTGTTTGGGGGGGCCTCACGGCCTATAATATTCTGCAGCCTCAGATACGAACCTCGCTGGTAGAGGTGGCTTATCCCCGAAAGTTGCAATTGACTCTGGGTGCTGTTTGGGAGAATATTATCAAAGCCGGGCTGGAGTTCACCCAGGAACTGGAGAAAGAAATGACGTATCGGGCCGCGCTTGGACTGGAGAGTGATTTTTCCCGGCAGTGGTTTATCCGGGGCGGTGCGGATACCGAAGCTTTTTATGCCGGAACCGGCTACCACGCCGAAGGTTGGGGGCTGGATTACGCCTGGCGTTCGGATTTTCAAGTCAGCGAGAGGCACCATCGGATAGGTCTGCATTTCAGATTCGGAGCATACCACGTGGGGCTTAACAGTTCTTCCCGGTATTTAACCAAGGGGGGTATGAAGCCGCGGGTTAAATTTTCCTTTGATTTTACCCGGAATGTATTGTTGAAAAAGTGGGCGCTTATTATTCGTGATTCCCAGGGAAAAATGGTAAAATCTTTTGCCGGCCGGAACAAATTACCGGAGTCAATCGTCTGGGAAGGCCGGGATAAAAAAAGCCGGATAGTAGCCGACGGACGATACCACTGTGTTTTGGACGGTTATGATTACGAAGGGAATCAATTGAGATCCAATGCGGTGGAAATTAAAGTTGTCAGCAGCCAAAGTCCGGAGTTTATACAGGTTAAATAGGGTTTTGGTTTTTGGGAGAAAAGAAGAAAACAATTAAAAATGGGAGTGTTAACATGCGAAGGTGCACCGGAAAATATAAAATGCTGGCTAATTTGTTTTTAGCCGGCCTGCTCGGTTTAACCGCGGTTCAGATAGCAAATGGCCAGGGCAGTGAGCGGCAGGCTTGGGTGGGTCTGGTTAAGGGGATAGAGTTAAAACCGGCCGCCGAAGATACTTTGCGCCGGACCATTACCTTTCTGAATCATTATCCCCGCAGCAGCCGTAAACCAATAGTGGAATATATGCTGGGTGAGATTTATTTTAGACGCGGGAAATACGACCAGGCGCTGGCTTATTACAAGCAACTAACCACCAAACTGGACCATATTGCCTTCGGGGACAGCGCTATGTTCCGCATGGGGGAATGTTATTTTAATCTGGGGCAGATTGATAAGGCCGAAGAAATGTGGAACGCCATGGGCCGGCGCTATTCTAAAACCCATTTGCGCGCCGAAGTGGAAGCCAATCAATGCCAGATATTGTTAAAGCAGGGGAAGATGCAGCAAGCCGCCGGACGGTATCGTTCGCTGCTATCACGTTATCCCCATTACCGGCAGCGCGAAAGTATTCTAGTGGGACTGGCCCAGATTGATTTCGCCCATCAGAAGTACACGGAGGTCTTAAAGCGGCTGGCCCGGCTGGATATTCCGGAGGCTTTATATCTCAAAGGGCGAAGTCTTTTCGCCCTGAAACGTTATCAGGAAGCCGCGACGTATTTTGATAAAATCGTTAAATTTCATAAAAACCATGCCTATGCTAAAAACTCAGCCTACTTGAAAGCGGAAGCCTTTTTTCAAGCGGGCAATCACAAAGCCGCGGCGAAAGCTTTTACGGGTTTTCTTCAGAGGTATCCGCGGGGCAAAATAGCCTTTTTCGCCCGCTATAAGTTAGCGGCGGTTTTGCTCCGGCAAAAACGCTACAAGGAAGCTCTGGCCAATATCAACCGCTTGCTGGCGGATCAGCAGCAACCCCTGTCCGGGGTTTTTGTGAAATACTTGCGGGCGGAAATTTATGTAGGCTTGAAGCATTTTCGACAGGCGTCGGCTATTTTCCGCGAGATATTAACCGGGTCCCCGCCCGAGCAGATTCTGGAAACTTGTCTTTTAAAATACGCCTGGGTACTGTATAAAAACAAGCAGTATCCCCTGGCCATCAAGACCGCTTACCGGTATATTCAAGACTTCAGCGGCAATCCCCGGGCGGTTTCCGCCAATTTCATTGTTGCGAACAGCCATTATTTTATGCGTAATTATACCCAGGCAGTACGTGCATACCGGAATATCCTTTCGCGATTTGAGTATTCCATGCTTTTAGAGATCGCTCTGGTGCAGATGCAGATTACTTATTTAAAAATGAATCAGTGGGATCAGATTATTTCCCGGACGTCTTCTTTTCTGAAAAAAATGGAGGAGCATTTTAAACCGGACAATCGAAATTACCGGGCCATGGGACTCTATTTCCTGGGGGAGGCATATTATCGGCAAAAACGCGCCTCCGAGGCCATTAAACTGCATGAGAAAATTGTGGCCAAGTACTGGGATACCACCGCTTACGCATATTCCAAGGAGAGCTTGGTATGGGCCCTGTTTGAGATGAATCAATTTACCGAAGCTTTACAGGAGGCGGAAAAAGTAATCAAAGACCGGCGGCTCTCTAAGAGCATCCGTTCGAATATGATACTGGTAAAAGGGCATTGCCTCTTCAACCGTAAACAATACAAAAAAGCTCTGATCGCGTATAAGCTCTGGCTGGAGCAAAATCCCAAGGCCCCGGAGCGTATCAATGTGCAATATCTTATGGGGCTTGCTTATTACCGCTTGAAAGCCTTTAAAAGCGCCCTGCAGATTTGGGAAAAAGTTATTGCCCAGCCCAAGGGGAACAAGTTCAGCCGGGACGCGTTATTAAAAGTAGCGGATACTATGTTCCGGGGCGGCGATTACCAGCGGGCCCGGGCCCGGTATAAATTATTTATCCAGCGCTATCCGAAACATACCTCCGTGCCGATGGCCCATCTTCGAGTTGCCCAAACTTACTACAACCAGGGCAGTGATCAAAAAGCCATTATGGCGTATCAGCAGTTTATCCAGCGTTTTCCCAACCATGAGAGCGCTGCCCTGGCCCAGGACGGCATTGAGAATACGGCTTTCCGGCAGATGAAAAAAAATCCCGGCTTAACCAATCTCAGGAATTTTTTAGCCCGCTATTCTAAAAGCAAATTCGCCAACCAGGTGCAGTATCAAGTGGCGGAGACGTTTTACAAACGGAAGGAATACGGCACCGCCATCCGGGAATTCAATAAGCTGATTCTGAATTACCCGGGGAGTGAAGCCATACCCAACAGCATGTTTTATCTGGGAGACAGTTATGACCAGCTTAAGAAATATGCGGATGCCATATCGGCTTACTCACTGTTTGCCGAGACTTATCCCAAAAATGACTTAATGCCGGAAGTACTCAGCCGTCTGGGAGCGGTCCATTTTATGCTTAAGAATTTTGAGGAGGCGATTATTAGTTATCGCCAGATACTGGATAAATTTCCGGTCAAGCCCTATATTCAGGATGCGCTCTACAATATTGCAGTATGTTATGAAAAAATGAAAAAATCCAGCGAGGCCATGGCCATGTACATGGACTTTGCGGAGCGTTATCCCAATAATTCCCGGACAGTGGAGGCCCGGATTCAAATCGGAATTTATTATCAGGATCAGCAGCTCTGGGATCTGGCCATCGCGGCTTTTCGAAAAGCTCTAAAAAAGAAGACCAAACACTTGGCGGAGATTAATTTTCGCATCGGTGATTGTTATGAGAATATGAATAATACCAGCCAGGCTGTTAAATTCTACGTGGCGACCATCCCCCTGCTGCCCAAGCGTAATATTTACAGGATTACCGCGATGTCCCAGTTGGCCGCGGTTTATGAACGGCAGCAGCGCTGGTCCCGGGCGATCAAGGTGTACCGCGATATCGCCCGGAATGCCGCCAAGGCGGAATGGCGGCAAGAGGCCGCAAAACGAGTCAAATTGCTCTCCCAGCCGTAGAGAGGGTAAATGGTGTTATATTTAAATAAATAGTTTTTTCAAAAAAATCGGAGGTTGACATGGGTATAGAAATTGATGTAATGCAGGTTTTTAGGAGCAGCGCCACTCTGGTGGTCTTGTTTATCTGCTCCATTGTGGCCTTGACGGTTATTCTGGAGCGTTGGTGGTTCTTCCGGAGTAATTCGGTTGATATGCAGTGGCTGATTAAACGCATTCGGCGTTATGTTATGGAGAGCCGGTTTCAGGAGGCGGTCACCTTTCTTTCCAAACAGAAGAGTTCGGTATCCTTAATTTACCGTGAAGGGCTGCAGAAACGCACTCTCTCCCGTCCGGATATGGAAGATTTTCTTACCAATATAATCAGCGACGAAAATTTAAAGCTGGAGAAACGCCTGAACATTTTAGGGACGCTGGGGAGTTTGACGCCATTTATCGGGTTGTTAGGTACGGTTCTGGGCATTGTTCGGGCTTTCCATGATTTGGCGGCTGCTTCCGGAGGCGGTCCCAGTGTAGTGGCCGAGGGCATTGCCGAGGCCTTGGTGGCTACGGCCGGGGGATTAGTAGTGGCGATTCCGGCGCTGATGTTTTTTAATTATTATACCAATAAGGTCAAGGGGGTTAACACCCATATGGAAGTTGCCGCCCGCAATCTGATTCTAATGCTTTACGCCAAGGAGCGCGCCGGCGATGGGCATAGGTAGCGTCAAAGGCAAAGGATCGTCCCCTATTACCGCGATTAATGTAGCACCTTTAGTGGATGTATGCCTGGTGTTGGTGATTATTTTTATGGTGACCGCTCCCTTAATCGCCCAAAATGCGATTCTGGTCAACTCCATAAAAAAAGAGGTGGGCGATCAAGGCGGGGCATCATCCCAACCGGAAGTGGAAACCATTTACCTTAAGGTTTCCGATAAAGCGATAGAACTTAATGGCAGTACCATCAAGCTTCGGAATTTGTCCCTTAAGCTCCAGGAACTGCTGGAATTCAACCAGGAAAAAACGGTTTATATTAATGCCGTGGGAAAGGTCCGATACGGCCGGGTGGTGGATATCCTGGACATCACCCGGCAAAGCGGCGCGCGGCGCCTGGCCATGCTGAATGATCAGGAAGGATTATTAGAGCGCACACTCGTTTTCCGGAAAAAGCGGAGGTAAGGCGCAATGTTTCGTCCGACCTCAAAAGCGGCTTATAAAAGCATCAGCGAGATCAATGTAACGCCCCTGGTGGATGTTTGCCTGGTATTGGTGATTATTTTTATGGTTACCGTGCCCATGCTTTTTCAACCCCTGGCAGATATCATAATGCCCAAGGCGTATACCGGATCAGATCAAAACCGGCAGGTAATTTATATTACTGTGACCAAAGAGAAACGTCTCATGCTGGACAGCGACAATGTTAATTTTAGAACCCTGAACGAAAGGCTGCGGGTAAAACTGATTAAGAGCCGGGACAAGGTGGTAATCATCCGGGCGGACGAGCGTTTGGCCTATAATCGGATTACGCGACTGATGGCGATTGCCAAGAAAGCCGGAGCGGAAAAGCTCTATTTCGCCACGGAATATAAAAAAAGAGATTTAAAGGAATAATATGCTGGGAGCTTGAGCAATTAGTCGAATTTTCAGGTTGTCATTCCCGAATGTTTTAATCGGGAATCCAGAGGCTTTGATTTTAAAGAAATTAGAAGTCACTGGATTCCGGCTAAAAGCATGCCGGAATGACAAAATGCACTAATTGCTCAGTCTCCTAGTCATTATGGCATCGCTGGCAGATGTAGGGGCGTTTAATTAAACGCCCCTACAACCCGTGGGTGGAAAATATCAGCGTTTGAGGGATTGAAAAAACAACCCGCGGGTGGAATAACTAGATTTTTAAGGGCTTAAAGGATAAAACATGAAACTGGATTTTGCGGGATTAGGAGAGGATAGAGTTCTGCGCCAAGCGTTTACCATTTCGACGGTAATCCATGTGCTGGTATTTTTGCTGGCTTTTTTTTTCGGACAAGCAATGCAGCGGGCCCCTATGCTGCAGTTGACCGAGATAGATTTCGTGGAGATGGAGGAGATTCCCTTGAGGGAGGAGATAGCAGAACCACAGCCTAAAAGTCTCCTGCAGATGGTGAAAAGAGTGATACCGGTAAAGCAACGGCCCAGCGTACGAACTCCTAAAAAAGCTCCTTCGGCCCCGGCGGCCCCCAAACCGGCGCCGCCGAAAAGGAGATATATGGGGGGAGCGCCTTTGATTTCAAAAAAAATGCTGTCCGGCAGCCGGATGAGCGGCAAAGCGGTTTCTGAACCCATGATTTCCAAAAAGTCCATCGGACGCGGCATTAGCACCGGTACTCCCAAGTGGGAAAAAGGGCCAGGGGCGCGGACGGGCGGCGGCGGCCGCCGGTTAAATTTAGCAATGTCCATGGCCCTGCCTCAGTCGCAAAGAAGAGGCGTGGTGGATGCGGATATTGCGGCTTCCCTGAAAGGTAAGCGGGGAACCTTAAGTATGCATAAAAGCGGCGACGTTAGAGGAATCATCGCCGGAGTAAGCCGCGGGAAACGTGCGCGCTTGGCAGCCACCGGCCGGGGCGGCGGATCAGGAGCCAACCTGGGAGGCTTTCGCGATGCCTTCGCGGTTTTTGGGGAGATCAAGAACCGGAAGATTCTACGGATGAAAATGCCCCGTTATCCCGCCTGGGCCGAGGAACAGGGCATTGAAGCAACCGTGACGATTCGAGTAGGGATTTTTGCGGACGGACTAGTGGAAGAGAGCAGCATTTACATAGAATCTACCAGCGGGTATCCGCAATTGGATAAGCTCGCGGTTCAATCCGTCGCCCAAGCGGTGTGGGCTCCGCTCTCGTCAAAAAAGAAACCAATGATCCAATACGGAAGCATTCGCTTTGCCTTCCGATTAAAACGATGAAGTCCGATGCGGTGTGTTTCAAGTCTTGAGGAGGTTGATATGTCCATAGTCCCAAAAAAAATAGAAATAATAATATTATGCTTGAGCCTGGGGTGCCTGTTATTGATCCCGGTTCGGCCGGGTTGGGCGAGGCCGGATAAGTCTTCCCCGCCAAAATCCGCGGCCGGGGAAAAAGCGGAAACCGGGCAGGCGAGGAAGGATTTCGTAGTTTCCGGCGAGGATAAGCTTAAGGTCCGTTCCGATAAGCTTTTGCGCCTGCTATTTGTCGATGTTGACAAACCCATCCGAAAATTGATGATGGAATCCTCTGAGTTATCCCAGCGAATTCTGCCGGAGAAAGAAATCGCTCTTTCCGAGAAGGCCGGCATGATCAGTGCAAGCCGTATGACCTTTTCGCCCTGGTTGACCCTGATTACCAAACAGCCGGTCCTGGTGATAAAGGCTAAAAAACGCGAGTTGGGAATTAAATCCTGGAAATTTGTAATTACCGATGAGACCGGCAATATTTTATATATAAAAAAAGGCGGAAGCCGGCTGCCGGGACACTTTATTTGGGACGGCCGCTGCCGGGACGGCAGCCTGGTAGGCGTGGGGGAAAGCTTTTATTATTCGGTCACCATGGTTGACAAAGCTGATAATCCATTGTTTACCAGTTCCAAACCTAAAAAGCTAAACAGTCTGGCTTATTACGAAAAAAACAATCTGCATATCGATATATTGTCTTCCGTGCTGTTTGATAAAAAGATGCGATCGAATTTATCGAATGTCGGGGTGTCCCTAATGAACGAAAGCTGTGATTATATAATCAAGGATATAGGACGCATGACTTATATAACCGTCCATGCTATGAATCCCAAGTTGGGTCAGGGGCAGGGCGAAACGGCGAGAAAATTCATCATTGATAAGCTGGCCATACCCAAAGAGGATATTCAAATTAAGGTAGTATCGGCCCGGGATGACATAATGGCGCATATTAATATCTGGTGTAAACGCTAGGAGTGGTTAGGGCTGTTAGTTTGTTATTCGCAGCGACTGAATTGATATATTAACCGTTAGTTAAGACATTCCCGGCAGATGTAGGGGCGTTTAATTAAACGCCCCTACGTTCCGTGGGTATTATTCGGAAGAAGCGTAGCAGTCGTAGGGGTGGCATGTCACAGCTAGCGACAATCGCATGAGACGGATAACTTGCCGGAAAATCCGAGAAAGGTGGGGAAAAAGCCATGATGAAAAAAATGGGTTTGCTTCTGCTGATGGCAGGATTAATCACCGGTATGCCTTTAAACACACCAGCCCAGGATAAAGCGGAAGAGGAGCTTTTAGCGCTGGATGAAGATTCTATGAATTCGATTCTGGATGAGCTGATAGGACAGATGGGAGAAGAGCAAGCGCCGGATCAGGTTAAGAAAACCACTGCCAAAGAGACGCAGAAAAGCGTGACACCGGCTGAAACTACGGCTGAGATAGTGCCGGAGACAGCGGCCGAAGAGGCGCTCGAAGAAAGCGCCATGACGAGCGCTCCTTCGGCCGTGGCAGGTTCGGCCGGAATACCGCTGGAAGCGGAACCGGCAGCCGTTGAACCATATATTGAGCAGGAAGCACAGGCGGCCGAGACAGTAGCTGAGCCTCTGGAACCTGAAGCATTGGGAGAAATGGCCGCAACTGCGGAACCGCCGGAGTTGGAAGCGGAGACCGCGAGCATGGAACCGCCGGAGTTGGAGGCGGAGGCTGCGGGTATTGAACCTAAGGTATTGGGAGGAGTTGCCGCGGGTGAGTGGGGGGTTCCGGCTTTCACAGGAGATGCCATGAATGGGCGGCAACCAAGGGCTTGGGAAGGATACGCAGCAGAATCGGAGACTTCGGCGCTTGCAGGAGCTGAAGACGTAGATTTCCAAGCTGAACCGGAACCTGAGGGGGAAATCACGCCGCCCCTAGCCCAGGAGGAACCGGTTACAACAGCAGCCGATGAAGCTATGTTCGAAAGCACGGAAAGCATAACCACGACTGAACCGGAACCTAGGGAGTTAGCTGCCGGGATATCAGAGCCGCCGGTGGAAGAATATCCGGAAGCGGAAGTTTCGGAATTGGAGGCCCCTCCGGAGGAAGAGCCGGAAGTAGTGGAAATGGAAGCCTTTGCTCCAGTTGCCGCCGGAAGTCAGGGGAAGCTGGTCAAGTCCGAGCAGATTATCAATAATTCCATAAAAATATCCCGTCAGCGTGAGGACCACCTTCTGATTACGGTTGGGGATGTCGTTTTTTTACCTACCCCGGCCTTTAAAACTATCCGGCCGGAGGAAAAATATTTTATCTACAAGAAGATGGAGAAACGTTTTTCCGGAATAGGAGCTAAGCCGTTAACCTGGTTTGAGAAAGTCGGGAAACTTAAAATTCTTGAGATTAATAATCAATTAAGTATAGCGCGGGTGATAGCGGCGCATGATGTTATTAAAAAGGGAGACTGGGTTTACTTGAGTAATTATCCATGATATATGAAAGCCAACATCAATTTGAAGCTTTGCTGCAAATGGTGCAGAAAGAAAAAGGTCTGGACTGCCGGCAGTACAAAATTAGTTATCTTAAACGGCGAATAAAGGTTCGCATGCGTGCCACGCAGCAAACTACCTATCAAGCCTATCGGAAATTGTTGGAGCAGGATATGGAAGAATATGACCGGCTGCTGGATCGTTTAACCATAAATGTATCCCAGTTTTACCGGGATCCCAGCGTGTATCAGCAAATAAAGCAGTTAGTGCTGCCGGCCTGGCATCAATGTTCAGGCGTGAGTATCTGGAGCGCCGGCTGCGCCAACGGCGAAGAACCTTATTCCCTGGCAATGTTGCTGAGGGAGGAACTGCCTAATTTTTGCCGGGCCAGAGTTTTAGCAACGGATATTGATCCCGCGTGCTTAGAGCGGGCGCGTATGGGAGTTTATACGGCCCCGGCGTTAAAAACTCTTCCGCTGGGTTTTAAACTTCGTTATTTCCGGCAGCAAAATGATACCTGGATGATAAAACCGGAACTCCAGCGCCGGATAGACTTTCAAAGGCATGATTTGACCGGTAAGCTTCCCGGCGGGCCCTTTGATATGGTGATTTGCCGTAACGTGCTGATTTATTTTGTGCGCGCTTTGCAGGAACGGTTGTTTAGGGAATTTCACCGGTGTTTGGCGCCGGGCGGGTTTTTAATTCTGGGAAAGACCGAGACGCTTTTAGGCGAGATGCGGGATAAATATCAAACCCTGAATATTCGCGAGCGTATTTACCAACGGATATAAACTGATCTTTAGGGGGAGGACTTTAACTAGGAGCCTGTCGGACTTAGGCACAAAATCGGATTTTGAGCACTCTTCCCCCT
>CBDUZI010000096.1:0-11639 GCA_965371665.1 uncultured bacterium | reverse complement strand
GAAACTGCTGTCATTATATCATAAGTCAACAACAAAGTCCGACAGGCTGCTAGCATCAACTATGATGCGTTGTTGGTGGGTTGGAATTCTCAAATGCTGAAAAGCAATGTGACTTTTGACGGAGGAAACAGCATCTATTCTAGCAGTGCAGCTGTGATTGCCAGAGCGAATATGATCAACGCCTATAATTGGACGATTACAGATGGTGGATACGTAGCACCAACACCTGCCTCGACTATTTCCCCAACTTCAACTTCAACTTCAACTCCAACCAGCACTCCCGATATAATCAACACCTTTGGGCGCGAAGTACTCGCCTACCCCAATTCGGCCCAGGATAAGGTGACATTTGCTTTGCAAGAAGTTGATGCAGATGAGGTGTGGATCGAGATCTACAATGTGAGCGGCAGACACATCGCGCATATCCGTCGAACCCAGCCCGGCCAGACAGTGGTGTGGGAGACCAGTGAAACCGCACCGGGGATATATATTTGCCGAGTACGCATTACGATAAACGGCAAGGACAAAGATCTAGGCAGTCAAAAAATTGCCATCGTGCGGTGAGACAAACCGCAGAGACGCCCGACGTTGCATCCTATTGGGGGCCGGTGTGATCTTCCCCATTCACAGTTCTATTAGATTGACTATTTTGACCCTTTGGGTTAAAATAGTCGGCATGATGATAAAAAGGTTGATTTTAAACAAATTAATAGAAGAAATCACACAACCGGAAATCAATATTCTATTAGGCCCCAGACAAGTGGGCAAAACAACGCTTTTGAAACAACTGCAAAAACATGCAGACCAATTGGGTTACGCAACCGACTTTTTTGATTTGGAGCAACCTCAAGTACTGGCGGAATTCAATGTTTCCGACGCAGAAATATTGGAGAAAATTAAAAAAAACGGTCAGATTATATTTATCGATGAATTTCAATACATTCAAAATATTTCAAAAATATTTAAAGCGGTTTACGACTCGGATTTAAAGCTGAAAATCATTTGCTCCGGTTCGTCCTCACTCGAAATCCACAAACATCTAAAAGAAAGCCTGGCCGGGAGAAGGTTTTTATTTCGGATATATCCCTTGCAGTATTCTGAAATTAAATCAAAGTATAAGAAATATTCACTTAATAGTTATCTTAGTTATGGAGGTATGCCGGGTTTAACCCACACGAATTCTGAAGAAAGAAAGCAACACCTTTTGGATGAATTTCTTGGCAGTTATATCCTGAAAGATGTCAAATCGCTGGTGAAGGAAGAAAACCTCCGGGCGTTTAATCATCTCCTCTATCTCTTGGCCGAACGTCAGGGGTCGACTATCTCAATTCATTCTCTGGCTAATCAAGTGAATTTAAGTTCCAAGGCGATAGGAAGGTATTTGGATATTTTAGAGGCGACCTACGTTAATTTCAGGATATACAGTTTTTCGAATAACCTGGGAAACGAACTAAAAAAATCCTGCAAGACATATTTATATGATTTAGGAGTCAGAAATATAATTTTAAAGGATTTTTCGCTGCCCGCTGCCCGTTCCGATAAAGGAGTATTATGGGAAAGTCTGGTTTTTCTAAAACTAAAAACCATGTTGTCTCCAAATATGGAAATTAAATTCTGGAGAACTAAAGAAGGGGATGAAGTGGATTTCATCGTCTTGAAAAATCGCAAACCTATTCCCCTGGAGGTAAAAAGTATAATGACGAAACCTGATATACCTAAAGGGCTCAAACGGTTTTTGGATAGATACCGGAACACAGAAAATGCCTATGTGCTTAATGAAAATCTTACAGCCGATATTCAGTATAATTCCTGCCAGATTAAATTTATCACCTTTGAGAATTTTGCAACCACGGCCCCAATTTGGTGAAAAACCGGCGCTGGCAGAGGGGAAAGAGATATATGATTGGCGTCAATTAGATTTTCTCCGCCGGAAAGCGCTAGCCTGCGAGCAGGGCCAAAGCAGGCATAACAGCGCTATTAAAGGCTCTGGGAGGGTAAGTAAGAGGAATGATAAATAAAATTCGAGGTCTACACATGAAAAGCCAAGGATTTATTCCGGCATTGACGAGTGTAATAGTAATTTCGATTGTAATAGTTAGCGTTCTTTCTTTTACCATATATAATACAAAATTAATTGGCCCGATAATAGTCCTGTTGGGATTTATTCCCTGGATTCCATTGAGAATTTTTGGAAAAACAATAAAAGCGACCGGTGCAGATATCATATTTGGAATAATTGATACCGGCATGTTAGGAATTGCAGCATTAATAGGAGCAAGTTTTGCAAGAGTACTGAGCGCGATTGTAGGAGGCGCAGTTGGGGATTCAATCACCGATGGCTTTGCAGGATTATTTGAAGGAAGAATGGCGGAATATTTAAGAAAGCATGGAATTGAAGAAGCGAGAACTCCTTTAAGTTCTTCTATGGGGAAGATGAGCGGTTGCTTAATTGGGGTAGGGATAGTTTTGACAATTGCCTGGAGTATATTAGAAATAAAGATTTAGCCCAGGCGAGCCTTGCCCGCCCACGCATAAATTGATTTCAACCATATTTTATGAATAAAGCAATATCTTTAGCTGTAAATCTGTGTGCAGCACCATAGGTATTTACACACTTTACAAGTGCGGTAAGTAACGCATAATTCTCTGCTTTATCCATATCTTTAATCTTTTAAATACCGAAAAGGTTTTTTAAAACACGTTTTTCAGAAGCAGGTTCGTACTGATCTTCAATCATTCCTTGTGTACTATGGCGGCCATTTTTTTTATCATTGTAATCTCCGGCATGTTTTTCAAATATCATTATATTTTAATTGGCACAGTTAAAGCAAAGCGCTTTCTTCTAGCGCCTTTTTAATTATTGCAGATTACTTTAATAACAGTGGATGGCACAAAATGAGTTGGAAACAACTACTCCAGAATCTTTTGAACCCGGCCAACCTGTCCCTCCGTTTAATCGCACCTTTATACCATGCGGATGAAATGCTGATTTTGTCAACAACCCGCTTACCACACCCTCGGTTAATCGCCCGCTGCGCTGATCCGGCTTCATTACAATCGCGACCTTCAATCCGGGTTTTATCTGCTCTCGCCTTTGTCCATGCATCCGACAGTTTATCCTTCCAGTTGCGGTATTTTTGGTTGGATTGTGTATTCGGGGACGATCAACACGTCCCCTATAGGTACATTGGGTAGGCACAGGGGCCTACCCCTACATTTATTGGACGATTCGCGAATCGCCCCTACAAAAATATTGATTTATTATGCTAACCCTAAATAGCCCGCTCCCTCTTGGTTTACCAGGTGAATGAATTCCCCTGAGGTGGCAGCATTAGTTTTGCTGACCGCTATTCCAATACCCCAGGTTTGGGCCTTGATTTAAAATTCCCAGCGCAGGCCGCCGATTACCATGCGGGGCAGTTGATAAAGCGCGCGCTTTTCCGAGTAGTCCTCGTTGTAATAATAAGAATCCACATTTTTTTTGTCGAACAGGTTGCTTACCTGCAGGTAGGAACTCCACCCCTTGAGCTCGAAGAAAGGCAGGGACAATTTAACGTCCGTGGTGAAGAAGTACGGCCGGATTCATTCCGAAATCCAGGGGATCACTCCGAGCAGCAAAAGCATTAAAGCAGTCAGGCGCATGTTGGGGCTCACATCCTTGCTTATTTTTCCAGAGAAAAAACATAAGGAATACGAATTTTAACCGGTACGGCCCGGCCCATTATTTTGGCCGGTTTAAAGCTTGATTTTTTAAGAGCTGCCATAGCGGCCCGGTCAAAATGCTCGCCGCCGCTTTTCAAAACCCGTACCCGGCGCACCAAACCTTGGGCATCAATATAGGCTTCCAGGATTACCCGGCTGGTCCGGCCTAATTTCCGTGCTTTCTCCGGATATGCGGGGATAAGGCGGGTTTTAAAAACCGGAAGCTGTTCAACTTTATAAAAAGGCAGGAATATTTGTTTTTTCAGCGCCGGAGGGAGGGCGACTTTTTGCTCAACTATCTCTTCAGCCGGCTCATCACTGGTTTTTTTCACGATTTCACGGGGCTTAGGGGGCGCCGGGATATCTTCCGAAAGGTTCATCAATTCAATGGTGGTTTGCAGAGGCCGGAGACGGCTGCCGGGCGTCTGCATTTTAAAAGCCAAGAGAAAACTTATGTGAATTACTGCCGATATGGCCAGGGTAATACGCAGCTTATTTTCATAATTCCACCTAGTCATGCTGCTTCTCTTTCGGGGTTTCCCGGCAGATCAAGGTTACTTTTTCAAAGGACCGGGCTTTCAGAGCGGTCAGCACCTCGTCGATTTTCTCGAAATCACATTCGGCGTCAGCATAGAGGAATATTTTATCTTCCGGAGAGGATATCGGGGCCAGTAAGGCTGCCAGGTCTTCCAGGCGTCCCGGCTTCTCATTGACGGCAATATGTCCGGAAGTATCCAGGTAAATCCGCGTGCCTTTTTTTTCCTTGATTTCGGCTGTGTTCGGCACCTGAGGCGGCACGACTTGCAGGGGCGGCGCAGGAGCCAGGATTGAGGATAAGAGCATGAAGATAAGGAGCAAAAAAGCAATATCCGACATGCTGGCCACGGGAATGATACTCGTGATGCGATACCCGTTTTGGAGTTTCATGGTTTCAGTTTTTTCAAGGATATTTTTTCCAAGCCGTTTCGCTTGAATTGCTCGATCACCAGGATCGCGGTTTTATACCGGCTTTTAGGATGAGCCTTGATGGATACGAACCGGCGATTATCGGCGTCCGGTTCCGGGAGGTGAGCGCCCAACTCTTTGAGGAGGATTAATTTCCCGTTCAATTTTAGGGAATTATCCCTGGAAATTTGTAGTTCGATTATTTTTTGATCCGAAACTTTTAAGGGCGATTTATCCTTGGCCGGCAGTTTAAGCGAAAATCCCGCTTCGATGGTGAATACGGCCACGATCATGAAAAAGACAATAAGCAAAAAGGCAATATCGGACATGGAAGCCACCGGGATTTCCGATGATATTTGGGCCAGGCGCTTGATCTTCATGGCCGGGCCGCTTGGCCGGTATTTATGCTGATCGGATTAATCCGGCGAAGGAGCATGATCTCCCCGGAATTAATCGAGGTTTTCCAGGAAGGCATTTGACAGTTCCTCGCAGTTTTTAGTGAAGTTGCCGATCTTATGCACAAAGTAATTGTAAGCGGAGATGGTGATGATCGCGATGATCAGGCCAAAGGCGGTGGTAATCAAAGCCTCAAAAATGCCGCCCGCCACCATGCGGGCATTGACCTGGTCGGCATTGGCAATCGTCCGAAAGGCGTTAATCATGCCGGAAACCGTTCCCAGGAACCCGGTAAGCGGCGCCAGGCTCCCGATGGAGGAGAGCACGTTTAACCCGCGCTCCAGCCGGGAGATGACCACTCCCAGTTTGGCTGCGATGATTTTCTCGACTTTCTCGCTTCCGCTCTGCCGTTTGGAATTGGCAAATGCCAGGATTTGCATTAAATCATTTTTAGGGTGCTTTTGGGCCCAATGCTCAAGCTGTTCGTTTCGTTCGTCGTTTTTGAAGTTTTCAATAAAATGGGTGACATCTTTCTCAATCTTGAATTTATGCTGCGAGAAATACCAGAAGCGTTCCAGAATATAAGCCAGGGAGATAATGGCGAAAACCAGCAGGATCCACATAAAGGGTCCGCCCAGATTAAAAAGCGCGAAAAGGGAGAATTCGGAGGTGTCGTCTATAGCGGCCCACGCCGGGGCGGTGAAGATAAAGAAAGGCAACAGTAATTGCAGGCATATTTTAAGCAGCATGTTTACTCCTTTGGTTTGACTTTCTGCTGGATAAGACACCGCAGGGAATAAAAAGTGTCAGTGAGCAAGGACCTCGGCTGTAAGGGCTGGAAACGGGTGTCATTCCGGCATGATTTTAGCCGGAAACCAGAGAGAAAACAACTTAATAGTTTCTGTTACGGAAAGCTATTTTTGGCGGACTCCCTGCGTTCTGTCATTCTGAGCCGAAGGCGAAGAATCTCCCGGAGACCTGATAATTAAGGCGTTTTCGTGGATATCCCTCATCTGCGGCTCGGGATGACATGCGAAGGATTCGGAATGACAAACTTACTAAATTCTGTGTTTCTAAAATCTTAATTTGGACAGCAAGGATAAAAGACAGAAAAAAGCAGAAAAAAGCGGTCTTCAGGCTTGACTAACCAGGATATTTAAAGTATATTACCTTTTCTATTTTTGGGAGAGTAAAATATGTGCCCACAGAACGGATCAGGCTAGTTCGGGATGACCTGTCCGGGTTTTGAGGAGAGTAATTATGTATGCAGTGATTGAAACCGGTGGAAAACAGTATAGAGCGGATAAAGGAGCTTTGCTTAAGGTGGAGCGTCTGGATACCGAGCGCGGTAAAACGGTTGAATTGGATAAGGTCCTGCTCCTGCATGACGGGGAGAAGCTTACTATTGGCCGGCCGGTTGTGGAGGGCGCCAAAGTGATTGGCGAGGTCGTCCGTCAGGCCCGGGCCGCCAAGGTAATTAGTTATAAATATAAACCCCGTAAGCATTCGGCTACGCTGCGGGGGCATCGGCAGTATTATACCCAGATCAAGATTCTCGATGTAGTAACGGGAACGTAGGAGGTTTTTCCATGGCGCATAAAAAAGGACAGGGTTCTACAACTAACGGCCGGGACTCCGCCGGCCAAAGATTGGGCTGCAAGCGTTTTGGCGGGCAGGTGGTTAGCGCCGGCAGTATTCTGGTCCGCCAGCACGGCACCAGGTTTAAGCCCGGCACGAATGTGGGACAAGGCAAGGATAATACCTTGTATGCCAAGATAAACGGACAGGTGAAATATCTGGGCCAGGAGAAAGGGCGGCGTTATATTTCAGTGATCGCTATGACAGACCTGAAACCCGAGCCGGCAACAGTGGCTGCCGAAACCATTTCTCCTTTGGTGGAAGCTCCGGGCGTTTCGGCGGAAGCAGCATCGCCCGAGGGGATTACAAATCCATAAAATTTGACATATTTTTCTGAGCCCTGAGGAAATCCTTGGGGTTCTTTTTATTTTAGGGGTGTTTTATGAGTATAAAAAAGAATTTTATCGATCGGGCGGTAATTAGCGTGCAGGCCGGGAACGGAGGAAACGGCGCTTCACATTTTCGCCGGGAGAAATATGTTCCCTTGGGCGGACCGGACGGAGGAGACGGCGGGCACGGGGGAAGTGTAATTTTTATAGCGGAGGAAGGCTTAAACACGCTGCTGGATTTTTCTTACCGCAGAGAACATAAGTCTCAACCGGGCAGTCCGGGTATGGGAAAGAAAAAATACGGGAGAAAAGGCCGGGATTGCCTGGTACGGGTTCCTGTGGGGACAGTGGTGCTGACACCAGAAGGTGAACTGCTCGTGGATTTGACCCTGCCCGGCCAGCGCGAGATGGTGGCCAAGGGCGGACGCGGCGGACGGGGGAATGTGCACTTTGCCACTGCCCTGCGGCGGGCCCCGAAGTTGGCGGAAAAAGGCGAGCCTGGGGAAGAACGGGAACTTGTTCTGGAATTAAAATTGCTGGCCGATGTTGGACTGGTCGGTCTTCCGAATGCCGGAAAATCCACGCTTTTATCCTCCCTTTCCGCGGCCCGGCCTAAAATTGCGGATTATCCCTTCACTACGTTGACCCCGCATCTCGGGCAGGTTAAAATCGGAGGAGAAGCCGGTTTTTTAATGGTTGATATTCCAGGCTTGATAGAGAAGGCTTCCCAGGGGCAAGGATTGGGTCATGAGTTTCTGCGGCATGTCGAACGCACTAGATTACTTATCCACATGGTGGATATCGGATTCCCGGAAGTGAAGCCGCTGCAGGCTTTTAAGACCATAAATCAGGAACTGGCGTGCTACCACCCGGATTTAGCCAAACGTCCCCAGATAATTGCTCTGAATAAAGCCGACCTGATGACCAAGCCAGGGGAGCTCAACTCGTTGGTGCGCCGGTTTAAAAAAGGCGGGCGCGAAGTTTTTGTTATCTCAGCGGCTACGCGCCAAGGTGTTTTGGATTTAGCCCGCCGGGCGCATACCCTGCTCAAATCGCTTCCGGCGGAATCGTCGTTTGTTACCCGGTCGGTTAAACCCCAGCCCGGCCCGCAACCCCGTTTTACCTTGGAATCACTGGGTTCGGGATGCTGGCGGCTTAAGGGACGTGAGCCGGAGAAGTGGGCGGCCATGACGGATTTTGATAATGACGAAGCAGTGTCTAAACTCAGATACATTTTTTACCGTCTGGGAATAACCGCGGCTTTTAAGGAACAGGGAGCGGTTTCCGGAGATACGGTAAAGGTAGGCAAAGAAGAATTTTATTATAGGGCGGATATGTAATATAATTCGCATCGGAGAAAAGCATGCATCGGAGAGCGCTTCTAAAAAAAGTTAAACGCCTGGTTGTCAAGATCGGCAGCGCCTTGCTGGTTCGGGAAAGCGGCGGACTTAATACTGCTTTTCTTTCCAAATTAGCCCGGGAAATCGCGGAATTACACCGCCAGGGCCGGGAAGTGATACTCGTCAGCTCCGGAGCGATTGGCGCGGGCATGGCGGTTTTGCAGAGGAAGGAACGTCCGCGTACTATTCCCGCTAAACAGGCCCTGGCGGCAATCGGCCAGCCCCGTTTAATGCAGGCTTATGCCGGGGTTTTCGGGCGTCAAGGCTTGATAACCGCTCAGGTGCTTCTGACCGCGGAAGATATTCATAATCGACAGCGGTATTCCCACGCCCGCAACGCTTTGTCGGAGCTTTTAAAACAGGGCGTAATTCCCATCTTCAATGAGAACGACACGGTCTCGGTGGATGAGATACAATTCGGCGATAATGACGTGCTGTCTGCGCATATTACTAATATGGCGGAAGCGGATTGCCTGGTGGTTCTGACCAACGTAGACGGTTTGTATTCCCGCGATCCGCGTTATTATCCGGAGGCGACTTTGATTTCCCAGGTGGATAAGATCGACCGCAAAACCGAAAACATGGCAGCGGCTTCCACTAATCATTTAGGCACCGGAGGCATGGCGACTAAGCTGCAGGCGGCCAGGATGGTTACCGGCATGGGAGAGGAATTAGTGATAGCCAATGGACGGCGGAAGCGTGTTCTGCCGTTGATTCTTTCCGGGCAGGAGATTGGCACTATCTTTTATCCCCAGGGCGATAAGCTGGGAGCGCGCAAACGCTGGATTGCATTTGCTCTGCGCCGGCAGGGAGTGCTGCTGCTGGATGCCGGAGCCGGAACGGCGGTGAAAGAACAGGGCAAAAGTTTGCTGCCTTCAGGAATTTTATCCGTGGAAGGGCAATTTAAACTGGGGGATTGCGTGGGGCTGAAGGATCAGGCGGGCCGTGAATTCGCGCGCGGCCTGGTAAACTATGCCTCGGATGAGATTAAGCGGCTGTGCGGAGTAAAAACCAAGGATATCGAGCGGATTCTGGGATATAAGAACAACGATGAAATAATTCATCGCAGCGACCTGGCGCTTTTAAAGTAAACCATACCTACGTGGGAGCAGGAGGTTATTTATGAGCATTCGCGAAGAATTACAAACCATGGCAAAGAGATCCAAAAAGGCGGCCCGGATAATGGCCACGGCCGGAACCGCGGCTAAAAACCGGGCGCTGAAAAATATGGCGCAAGCGATTGAGAAACGCCAGGCCGAAATTTTAAAAGCCAATGAGGAAGATCTGGCGGCCGCCCGGCAGGCGGGGATATTCGGAGCCTTGCTGGATCGCTTAACCTTAAACGGGACGCGTATCCGGGAGATGGTTAAGGGGCTGCAGGAGATGGTAGAGTTGCCGGACCCCATAGGCGAGGTGGAGCGGGAGACAATCAGGCCTAACGGCCTGCGTGTGGGGCGAATGCGCGTACCCCTGGGTGTGTTGGGCATGGTTTACGAGGCCCGGCCGAATGTTACGGCAGACGCCGCCGGGCTTTGCCTTAAATCCGGGAATGCGGTTATTTTGCGCGGTGGGAGTGAAGCGATTCGGAGTTGCCGGGCGATTGGGCAATGCGTATCCGAAGCGGTCCAGGATGCCGGACTGCCGGCCGAAGCAGTTCAGGTAGTAGAGACCACTGACCGTCAGGCCGTGACCGAATTAATCACTTTGGAAGGCTTGATAGACTGTGTTATCCCCCGGGGGGGGAAATCCTTCTTGCAGTGGGTTGCGCATACGGCCACGGTTCCGGTAATCCGGCACGGAGACGGTAATTGCCATGTCTATATTGACTTGCCGTCGGATATGGAGATGGCAATAAAAATTGCCATCAATTCCAAGGTGCAACGTCCCGGAGTGTGCAATGCGGCTGAGACTTTGCTGGTGCATGCCGAGGTTGCGCCCCAGATACTTCCCGTTCTGCTGTCCCAGCTTAATGAGGCTGGGGTGGAACTGCGGGGATGCCAGCGTACGCGCGAAATTTATCCGGCCGCCCAACCGGCAAAAGATGATGATTGGATGACGGAATATCTGGATATGATTTTAGCGGTACGCGTGGTGGATAACCTGACGGCGGCCATAGAGCATATCGCCCGATATGGCAGCAATCACTCGGAGGCGATAGTTACCTCGGATTATATGCATGCCGAGCGCTGGCTGCGTGAAGTGGACGCCGCCTCCGTGCTGGTAAACGCCTCGACGCGTTTTACGGATGGCGGACAATTCGGCCTGGGAGCGGAGATCGGTATTTCCACCCAAAAACTGCACGCCCGCGGACCAATGGGGATTCGCGAACTGACGACCACGAAATTTATTGTACGCGGCCAGGGACAGATACGGGAATAGAACAGGGGTGCGGGCAATGCGTATCGGAATTTTTGGCGGGACTTTTGATCCCATTCACCTGGGTCATTTGCGTGCCGCCCAGGAAGTGGCGGCTAAACTGTCGCTGGACCGGGTGCTGTTTATTCCCGCCGGATGTCCTCCACACCGGCGTGCGCCCCAGGCTTCCGCAGCCCACCGTCTGGCCATGGTCAAAAGAGCGGTGGCGGATAATCCGCTTTTTGAGGTTTCGGATATCGAAATCAGGCGGGCCGGAAAATCGTACACCGTAGATACCTTGACCGAACTCGCCCGCGCAGCTCCTTTTAATAAATTGTTTTTAATTATGGGCACCGACCAGATAGCCAAGATAGATAAATGGCGCCAGCCGCATAAAATTTTCGAGTATGCCCGCGGGGTGGTAATCTCGCGTCCCGGGGTAAAAATGTCGGCAATGAAAATAAAAAGGGGATTTCCGGCCATCCGGGGCCGGGGAGGAGCTTTTACTCTGCTTCCGGTCAGCCTGCTGGACATCTCGGCTACGAGCATTCGGAGGCTGCTGCGGGCCGGTCAGGAGGTCCGCTACCTGGTTCCGGAGCCGGTGATAAAGTACCTGCATACCCATAAGCTTTATCAATAAAAAAATTCAGCGACTCAAGTTTCTTGGTTTTCATCCGAAAATAGAAATTAGCGACTTCCCGTGTTTGTCATTCCGGGCGTTAGCGAGGAATCTCCAGTCCGACAAGCTCCTAGGAGCCTGTCGGACTTAGGCACAAAATTGGATTTTGAGCACTCTTCCCCCTTTGAAAAAGGGGGATCGAGGGGGATTTTGTATATGAAAGCGGGCGTTTTATTGATTAAATCCCCCCTGCCC
>CBDUZI010000095.1:0-11664 GCA_965371665.1 uncultured bacterium | reverse complement strand
AAAGGGGGTACTTTATTTGAGCACAAAGGGGGGATTTTATTTAAGCGCTAAAGCTATTTTGGTTCACTCTCAACATCCCTATCAGATAGAGATCATTTCTTATCGGCGGTTCCATACTTTTTTCATTTGGATTTAATTTCCCATGAAAACATCCAATTTTGAAATCTTTTTCTCTAATCTCACTCATAATGCCCTCCTTTTTATGTAATTAATATTTCCTGGGAAATTGCTCTTTTCCAATCTGCCAAATGTATTTATCAATTTGTTTCAAATCAAACTGTTGAAGGCCATAGTATTTCTGGAAGTGATCCAAAATATTTCTATATTCGGAATATTCCTTTAAATCGGCTAGTTTGAAATCATAAAACTTGTCTCTTTTTTTTAAATACACCAACATTTTTTCAACATAGAAATCATAAATCGGATATACAGTCGGTTTATGATGGCTGCAGTATTTCGTGGCAAAGGAATAAAAATTAATCCTCTTCCCTTTTTTCACTTCGACATCCGCAATCTGGTTAACAATATTTAAATCATTGTTTGTAAGTTTTTTGTCAATCTCCAAACCAACGATATGTTTGGCCACAGCGAAAGGATTATAAATATTGGTACTATAAAAATCATTCAAAGAACATACTTTGATAAGCACATCATCCATCGAATTGTTTTTCGGGTAAGTAACAGAAAATAGTTTCTTCAAACTATTTTCTTGCAATACATAATTTTCCAGTAAATCCCATTTTTCAAGGTATCGTTTAATTTCTTTTATACTTGGAGAAATGCCGGACATAATTACTCCTTTATTCAAAAGGAACCAGGTATGGCATTATATAATTAAAATAATTAAATAATTTTTTAATTTCGTAACTACATCACCAATCTACACGTTAACCGGTCATCCGGCCAACATCCCCAATCACTGTTTCTTTTTATCTAAATAAGTTTCAACAAGAAAAATTCCTAACGTTGAGGCTGCACCAACAGCTAATTTAGCATGACGAGCGGATAGACCCTTTGACTTCGCTTCTTTTCCATGTCCGGTTCCATAGCTATTTCGCAATTCTGCAATACCCGATGTGATTGATGCTAAGTTACTCAATAATTTCCTAATTGTGTTGACTGCTTTTGCCTTATCTGGAATATCATCAGGTGTCAATTCCAATTCCTTGCTTGCCTTTTTTACTAATTGAGGCAAGTCTATATTTCCATCAATATTTCCCCCTCTTTCTTTAAGGATAGTTTTACAACAAGTTTCAAGAAACTCTTTAGCTGTACCAATTGCCAAAGACGGATCATTATCTACAGCTGTTTCCATCCTCGTTATTTGTTGTGAAACATAGGTGGCATCAATACCAACCAGCACATCTTTCGCAACATTTATAACCGGCGTTCCAATCGACCCGATATATCGTCCAACAAATACCGGTTTATTGGACAAACGCATCTTTTCAACTATTTCAAACCCATCATTTTTAAGATAATTATTGTAGAGTTGCTGAAGCCGACAAGCTTCTGTTGAATCACTTCTCACAACAGGATGTATTGTTTCGCTTAGAAAGCGAAGAAATATTTCGTCATCACCTCTTCTCAAATTAAACCTGTCATCACTCCAGACCCAATCATCATCCCAGTCAAAATTGTTTACTGTATGCTGCAAAATATCACCATGAGCATTTGGGAATCTTACGTCTTTAGATGGCATTGCTTCTAAATCAAATATCCGGGACAGAAATCCGATCTCCTCTAATCGTCCATATATTGATATTTTCAAGTATAATTGCATCTATAATATCTCTTCGAGTTATTTCTGATATTCTCATACCGCTTCCTTTTTACACGAATGATTAATAAGCGTGAACCGGCTCGTTGTTTAATTGGCCAATTCCCCAGCAGGATCATCCCGAACTGTTTTTATGCTTTCTTTCCCGGCATCATTGCTTTCAATATATTCGTATTAGCTTTATATTTTCTACCTATTTTTACCAGAAGTTCAAGTTCCTGCAATTCCTTTAAATCTCTTAAAATCGTAGTTCTATTTACAATTGCGTATTTTTTAGCGATATCCGGGGTTAATAATAACATCTCATCGATATCAAATTCTTTATTTATAGGTAGTTGTAAAATTAATTCCCGTTTTCTTTTAAAAGCATCTTTTTTAGTATATTTCACACTAGCAAATATTCCATAAATGTAGTAATGCCAAAATAAAAAAAATTGGCTTGCTTGAATAATATTTAAATTTTCGTTCAACCCATCTCTGAAACCTTGGACAGCATATTCAATAAATTCGGTTAAGTCGCTTTTTTTTCGTGCATTATCCAGTTGCTTATAATATTCAGATCGCGTTTGATTATAAAAATTAGATAAAATATGGGATACGATACTCGGCAAACCGGCACGTAACAAAATAAAAAATTCCAGCAATCGTCCTGTCCTGCCATTGCCATCCCCAAAAGGGTGGATCCACTCAATGTATACATGAGTAACAATTGCCTGTATTACTGATGTCGAAAAATTTTGCCCATCCGTATAATGGAATTCTTTTTTCAGCCAACGACAGAGTTGCTCAATTAAATCCGGAACATACTTATAGTCAGGTACTAAGTATTGTCCTACAACTCTCTTATCCTTTCTAAACCTTCCGGGAATAGCATCCAAGTTCTTACCCAGGTTTTTCCCTATCTTAGAGTGAAATTCTTTAATCAGATCAGGAATAATAATACGCTCCTTTTTTTCGCTGATTATTTCATACAATAAGACATTAAAAGCTTCAATAATATTTTTTACTTCGATTTCAAGATATTCTTTACTTGGCGGCAATTTCCACCCTTCCGTTATTTTTTCAATTTCTCCTTCACTTAAGGTATTACCTTCAATCGCTGTAGTTGCTTGGGCGCCCTTGATAAGAGAAACCCTAAGCAATTTGTGTCTATCTTCTGGTTTTAATGGAATATCGGTAAGTGCCTTAACGTATGCATCACATTCCCCCAACATATAAGCGCATTCAGCACAGATTTCCCATTCTTTTCGGAATGATATATGTTTATAGCGTTCCATTTTAATCTCCATTTGTTGTTTTTGGCAGACAAATAGATACTATTATATGTAGCTTTAAATGTCAATAGTATAACACAAATCAATACATTTAATGGGCCTTTAATGTATTTATGTTTTTAATACCATTTGTGTGTGTTTGGGAATCCATTTGAATCGCGGCGCGGGGATATGGCGAAAAGTGGGGGCGTTTAATTAAACGCCCCTACCTCTGTCAGATTCATTATAACTAACGCTTAGATATGGCAGATTGTAGCTCATATTGCAGCATTATTAATCCTTAGAGAAAAGAATATTTTTCTTCTCTCTAAAGACTTTATCATAGCACTAATAACACAAAAGATTGTCCCCCGGACTCGATCCGGGGTCCAGAAAACACTTTATTTATTAGCATAAGTTCTGAATTCCGGCCTGTCCTGCCCGTCCTGGATGATTTGGTCCAGGGGATGGTTTAGTCCAGAGCTTAGAGCATGCCGGAATGACAAAACATATCCTACTTAATTTTTTCATACGGCCACATAATTACTCCGCCGTCCATAACCCGCACTTTTTGATAACCCGCCGCCTTCAGGATTAAAGCCGCCTCATAACCTCTCAAGGCGATTTTGCAAAAAGCGATAATTTCCATATCCTTTGGCAGTTCCTTCAGCCGGCCGCGCAGCGCCCCTAAAGGAATCAAGGTTGATTCCGGCAGGCGTACTTCCTCATATTCGGCCGGACTGCGGACATCCAGAAAAATAAATTCTTTCTTCTCTTCCAGCATTTGATGTACTTCCTGAGCGGTCACACCCTCCATAAAGCCGTCAAGTTTGTTGCGGGCGACATTGGCCGCGGTAATGATATTGTCCATGGCCGGTGCATATGGCGGCGCGTAACACAAATCGGCATTCGCCAGTTGATCCACTGTCCAGCCGGACATGAGGGCCATGGCAGCTACATCCATGCGTTTATCGGCATCACCCGGACCCGTAGCCTGCGCGCCTAAAAGCTTGCGGTTTTCTTTATCCACCACTAATTTCAACAGTAATGGCTTGGCGTTGGACATAAAATGCGCTTTATCCGGAGCCGGCGCCAGCACCGTAACCACTTCCCGCCCCATCTCTTTAGCCGCGCTCTCGGTTAATCCTGTCCGTGCCACGCTAAAATCAAAAACTTTACAGATGGTGCTTCCCAATACTCCGGGAAAAGAATCCTCGTGCCCGCAAATATTGTTCGCCGCCACGCGTCCATGTTTGTTGGCCGTCGAACCCATGGGCATATAGCAGGATTTGCCGGTCAGACGGTCAAGAGACTCTACGCAATCTCCGGCCGCGTAAATATCCGGATCCGAAGTCTGCATTTGGGAATTGACCTTGATGGCCTTCCATTCTCCAATATCCAGTCCGGCGTCCTGCGCCAACTTAATTTGCGGTCGTACGCCGACTGCCATAATCACCATATCCGCGGGCAGCGTACCCTTGTCAGTCACTACTTCCTTAACCTCTCCCTGGCCTTTAAAAGCTTTCACTTCGGTATCCGTAATTATTTTTACGCCTTTGGCTTCCATGTGCTGCGCCACCAGCCTGGCTATTTCCCAGTCCAGCATGCGGAATATCTGCGGAAACTTTTCCACAATCGTAACCCGGCAGCCTCTATGCGTTAAAGCCTCGGTGATTTCAACTCCAATAAGTCCGCCGCCGATTATAACTACATCCCGGGCCTTATCTTCCGCCAGCAGGGATTTAATGGCCTCGGCATCATGGACACCGTGCAGAACAAAGATATTTTCCAGATCATGGCCGGGCAAAGGCGGCATGATGGGAGTCGCTCCGGTGGCCAAGACTAATTTGTCGTAATCCAGCCATTTTTCCTGATTATCCGCCAGACTTCGAATGCGAAGACGCTTGCCTTTCCGGTCGATTTCCATGGCTTCGGTCTCGGTCAATACGTGAACATTCTTTACTTTTTGAAAAAACACCGGATCGCGAACTACCCCGACCGGTGTACACATAAGCTCCTTCTGCTCCTTTACCTCGCCGGAGACATAATAAGGCAGGCCACAACCGGCATAAGATAAAAATTTATCTTTTTCCACAATGGTAACATCCGCCTCCGGCATAAGCCGTATAATCTTGGATGCTGCTTTCGGTCCGGCGGCCACGCCGCCAACGATAACTACTTTCATAATATTTTAATCCCTTTCTTTGATTTAATAGGCGCCCGCATTGGGGCAACCCGGCCTCTATCGCGACATTCCTTGATGCACTCTCAAAATACATTTATTCTGCACTACTTTCATCCCGGCAGCCCGGGCCTTCCCGGCCGCCTCCTCGTGACAGACCCCTTCCTGCATCCAGACTACGCGGCATCCCAATTGTATGGCTTCTTCCACGATTCCCGGCACCGCCTCCGGACGCCGGAAAACATTCACTACATCCACAGCCCGGCCATATTCGGTTAAAGAGCGATATGCCTTCCCGCCCATGATTTCCCCTATTCCCGGCCGGATGGGAATAATCGCATAACCCTGCTGCTTAAGGTAAACTGCTGTCTGGTGGGAAGGCCGCTCCGGTTTGGGAGACAACCCCACAATCGCGATAGTCTTGACATTTTTCAATGCCGCTTCCGCTTCGGGCGAAGCAGTCGGCATACTGCAACTCTCACCCACGTTTTTCGCCTTCTCATTTCCATTGGCAAACATTGCGTTCTCCTAATCGGCTGTAAGAAATTATCAGGGAAGAATCTATCATTTAATTACTTAAAAAGCAAATATTGTTTAGTGGATTTTCTGCCATTCAAACAGCAGCAAAACCTTCCGTCATTCCGGCAGGCTTTTAGCCGGAATCCAGGGAATATATCCGTAAAAATAATGTTTTTCTGGACCGCGGCTAAAGTTATACCGGGGTGACATATTAATAGAATTTCAGAAACACCACACCAGGAGCCTGTCGGAGAATCCGGCGAATGACCGAGAGCAGTCAACAGTATTCTGGGATCGCCGAGCTTCAGCTCGGCAATAAACCCGGCTGGCACTCTCGCGGCCACTTGCCCCATATCGACGCCGATGGACTGATTCAGCATATCACCTTCCATCTGGCGGACAGTCTACCGAAAAAAACGATGGAGCAGATGGAGCAATCCATTGCCATCATGCCGGAGAACAAACAGAATCGGCAGCCAAGGGAGCGGTATCAGACCCTGCTGGACAACGGTTATGGAAGCTGCATATTGCGCGAACCAGAACTCGCCGACCTGATGCAGGCCATGCTGCTGTATTTTGACGGGAAACGGTATCGGCTATTGGCCGGTGGGTGGTAATGCCGAATTATATGTGCATGTGTTGATTGAGCCGCTGCTGGAATACACTATGGCGGGGATTGTTCAGTCACGGAAATCATATACGGCGCGGCGGATCAATAACTGGTTGAATTGCCGAGCTGGAGCTCGGCGGTCCCAGGCAGAATCATTCTAGTGGAGTGTCTCATGCTGTTTGTACTTTATATCGGCTGTGTCACAGTCGTGTTTTCTCTCCCTTTGGAAAAGGGAGACGGAGGGATTTGGTTGCCCTAGCAGAAGGATTGCCTTGTAAAACAACCTTTTGCTCGTTCAAGCAAATCCCCCTACCCCCTTCTCCGAAGGGGGAATCTTGCAAATCGCCATTGCGACATGCTCCATCATTTAAGAGACACTACACTAGTGATCGCAAAGATTATCCCCGGTCTGTAAAGTACTATTCAAATAAGCAGTGACTAATTCCTCCGGCGACCCACTATCCGCACCTACGATCACGGTTATTCCGTTCTGGGCAAAAAGCTGATGGGCCCGCTGCCCCATGCCCCCGGCAATGATTGCCTTAGCTCCCTGCTCATGCAGCCAGCGTGGAAGCACACCGGGTTCATGCCCCGGCGGCTTAAGCATGGTCTGGTTGGTAATCTTCTTTTCCTGTTCATCCACATCAATCAGGGCAAATTCTTCACAATGCCCGAAATGCATGGATAACCTGCCATTAGCTACTGGAATTGCAATACGCATAATATACCTCTCCTTTATTCGCTTTTAGTTAATGCTCCCTTAACTACCTGCCAAAGTTCCCGGATATCCTGGCTGATGCCGTCGTTGGTATATTCCACAATCGGCACTTGCCTTACCTGTGCTTCGGTAACCGCGCGACTATAACGGATTTTCCCCGCTATAGTCAAGCCCAACTCTTTGGCCTGACGCGTAATTTCACCGGTTATTTCTTCGTTAATATCCCACTTATTAATTCCCACCATGGCCGGTATATGAAAATGCCGTGTAAGTTCAGCCACTCTACGCAAATCATGCAGACCGCTTAAAGTTGGTTCGGTAATAATCAGCACCCGGTCCGCACCGGTAATCGAGGCAATTACCGGGCAACCTATGCCGGGCGACCCATCAATTAATAAATTTTCTATTTTTTCTTCTTTCGCAATTTTTTTAGCTTCGCAGCGTATCAGGCTGACTAGTTTTCCGGAATTTCCCTCGGCCATGCCTAATCGGGCATGAATCATGGGGCCAAAATCCGTTTCGGATATATACCACTCTCCGTTAATCGCCGGGTCAAATTGAATAGCTTTAGCCGGACAGAAATAAGCGCATATTCCGCAGCCTTCGCAAGCTACCGGATCGACCTGATAAGTTTTTTGGCTGTGCGAAGACACCGGGCCGCTAATCTCAATCGCATCAAAACGGCAAACCTCCC
Source organism: uncultured bacterium (assembly GCA_965371665.1). GTDB lineage: Bacteria > Oederibacteriota > JAAXVQ01 > JAAXVQ01 > JAUVAV01 > JAUVAV01. Next base: position 3,908 of record CBDUZI010000095.1, on the reverse strand, counting down.
GGCATTTTCCGCAATCAGTACAAAGTTCGTTCCGGATCAACGCGCGTGAACCGCCGCAAAAATCATGCTTTTGGATTATTCGTGGTTTGAGCAGTAAATGCAAATCCGCGGCATCCACATCGCAATCCGCCAATACCGAATTTCCCGCCAAAGAAGCGAAAGCGCCGGTTATGGAGGTCTTACCGGTTCCGCCTTTGCCGCTTATAATCACTAATTCTTTCATACTTGCGCCTGCAGCTTTTTATTGGTTTTCTCTATAACCGTGTGAATCAAAGTTTTAAAAATCGATTGGTATTCCGGCAATGATTCACAGATAATTTCACCGCGCGAATAACTTTCCGCGATCCGGCGGTCATCCGGGATTTCAGCCAGTATCCTGATACTATTTTCATCGCAATATTCGCTCACTCCCTGATCACCTAAATCCGATCGATTTATAACTACGCCGAAATTTATTTCCATGGTCCGCAGCATTCCCACTGCCAGCTTTAAATCATGCAATCCAAAAGGGGTCGGCTCGGTTACCAGAATGGTATAATCCACTCCGCGCACGGCCTCAATTACCGGACAGGATGTTCCCGGCGGAGCATCAATGATTATAAGTTCTGCCGGGGGCGCAACATCCTTGACAGCTTTAATCATCGGAGGACTCATTATTTCTCCGACATTTAATATTCCGTGCGCAAACCAAATATGTCCGGCCTGGCCCTGTTCTATCTTTCCAATCTCTCTTGATATCTCTGCCACCGCCTGCTCAGGACAAACCAAGGCGCAGCCTCCGCAGGAATGACATAATTCCGGGTATACTAATACCTTCTTAGGGAACGGAACAATGGCGTTATATTGACAAATTTCTCCGCATTTCCCACAGAGCGTACATTTCTCCGGATTAACCTCAGGGATTAAAACACCTACTGAATGTTTTTCCCTAATCCCGGGTTTTAAAAATATATGGGCATTAGGCTCTTCCACGTCACAATCCAATAAAGCGACTCGCTCCGCGGCATACGACGCCACATAAGCCAGATTAACGGCTATAGTAGTTTTGCCAGTCCCGCCCTTGCCGCTGGCTACAGCTATCTTCATCCCATAAGCACTCCTCGATTTATTTTTCCGGTCCGGCTAATTCGTCAATCCGCTTTTTCATTTCTACCAGTTCAGCTTCCATATCAGCCGCCTGATTTTTCAGCCATTCCATCTCCTGCGGCCCGGTAATATTCGGCTGCACCGGCTGGGTATAGGCCCCGGCACTTGGCCCGGCAGGAAATCCCGCCTGGTTAAACCACGGGGACCAGCCGCGGCCTCTTCCTCTTCCTCCGCCTCTGCCTCTGCCCCCTCCTGGAAAAAAACGTCCAAAACCTTGGTTAGCAAAGCCCGGCGCTGAATTCCCGGCACAGAAACCCGCACCGCGTCCAGTCATGGGCCCCATTCCTCCCGGTCCTGTTCTATCTCCTCCTGGCATGATCTTTTCCTCCTTAAATTATTGATTTTTTTTTCGGCCTTGACCTTGTCTTTTCAGGCCTCCGCCTGCCTGAGGGCTATTACCCTTAAGAGCGCTTCCTTGACCCTGCCCCTTGCCAAGCCCTCTTCCCTGACCTAGTCCCTGCGTAGGTTTTAATTTCTTTTTACTTTCACAAGACCCCATTCCTCTGCCCGTACCCGGCCCTTGGCCGCCTGGGCCGGTTCCATCACCTCTCGGCATAAACCCCACCTCCTGTTAAAATATTCTAAAATCTAAATTAAATTTAAAATTCCCCCCTTTTTCTGTAAAGGGGGGTAAAACCAGATGTGTTCCTGTTTTTTTTTACATCCAACGCCCCTCGACATCCGCTTGATCCTGACTCTGCAATTTTCCGTTCTTTAAATCCTCAATCGCCTCGCGTACGCTTCCCTGGGCACCGGTATAGATTTTAATTTCACTAGCCTGCAAAGCGCTGAAAGCCTTTGGCCCGATATGCCCGCTAATTACAGCTGACACTCCTATATCTATCACATTTTTTGCGGCCTGGATGCCGGCTCCCTGTACGGCGTTTAGGTTTTGCAAATTATCCTGCACCGTAAATATCCCGGAATCAGTATCAACTACTAAAAATAATTTAGCTCTTCCAAAACGCTGATCAACCGGGCTGTCCAGGCTTTTATCCTCTGCTGTAACCGCGACTTTCATGGTAAGTATTACCTCCTGATGGTTTATTCTCAACCTTGATTTCGTCCCCCGCGAAAACCTCCACGTCTTCCTGGTCCTCTCCCTCTATCCGCCCTCCCAAACCTTAATCCTCTACAAGCCGGACAGTTGCCGGGAAAGCCGATTCCATACGGCTCATTCCAGGTATGCCGACAATCCAGACAGGAAAATGTCCGCATGCCTTGAACTTTCACCTCTCCGCCCTCAATACGGATGGCCATGCCCTGAACCAGGGCCTGGCCGATTTTTTTATGCGCCGACTCAATAATCCTTCCAAAGGTCTGCCGGGAAATATGCATGGCTTCCGCCGCCTGGTCCTGGTATTTCCCCTCGTAATCCGCCAATCTAATGGCTTCAAATTCATCCAGGGTAAGCAGTATTTCAGCCAACGAGCCGACAGGAATGCCGGCGGGCTTAAAAACCGTACAAAAAGGCGAACCCGCCACCTGCCGGTAAAACCTGGGTCTCGGCATATAATTTTTTTCCTTCTAATTTTTCTTTTTTAATAGCTGGTCATATTATGAGCATATGCCCATAATATGTCAAGGAGATTTTTGATATATATAATATTTAACTTACAATTCCCCGTAGCTTGCTACGGGGTTACCTTAGTGAGTTCCCCCTTTGAAAAGAGACTGTGTCATAACTGAGAAAATGGCTTTTTGCCGTCATTCCGGCGAAAGCCGGAATCCAGAAAAATACTGTAATATAAGCAATAATAGTTCCTGGATACCGGCCTGTCCTGCCCGTCCTGCCTGTCCTGGATGGTTTAGTCCAGGGGATGATTTAGCCCAGGGCTTCCACCGGTATGACGAGCAAAAAACACCCTCAAACCAAGTTGCAACACAAGGGGGATTTTACAAATAATAAATCAGGTTAGATACCCTGGGGCTTGCCCCAGGGTAATTCATTAGTGCAATAAAATAATTATTTTTAGTTAATTTTTAGTTAATTTTTTCTTGCATATTAGAAGTAATATGCTATACTTCCGGTGTGATTGAAAGATCACGCTAATTTTAATGCTTAGGGGCACCTTTAATGGTGTCCCTTTGGCTTTTAAATCGACAATTCTCTCTTCCAGCATATAAATTCTTTAATCTTCTTTATATCAAACACGACCAGCCCTTGGGACCGCAACTCGGTTAATTCAGACGCTACTCTCCTTGCTGTTGCAAACAATATAACTTTTCTTCCGCTTTTTAAAAGATCATAAATCGGATCGTGAAAATCGCTATCACCGCTCCACAGGACAAAACAATCAATGTTATTTTTCTCTCTATCTATAAGCATATCGCTTCCTATTTCCACATCAAAATTGCATTTCTGATCTTTAATTAAATAAATACCTTGCTTATTCATTTCATTAAATTTACCATTAAGATATTCTATCGTTTCAATATCGTATTTTTTTATTAGCGCATTGCGAATAAAACTTTTCAGCAATGCGGGCGATTGCAAATCAATACTGCTTGCATCAATAGAAATATTCATAATTTTCACAGGCTTAGTCCTAACCTGATAACCTAGGAGCCTGAGCATTTAGTCGGTTTTTTTGGTTGTCATTCCCGAATGCTCTTATCGGGAATCCAGAAAAGCATTATTTTATAAGCATTGAAAAATCCTGGATTCCGGCTTTAAGCATGCCGGAATGACAAAACACACTAAATGCTCAAGCTCCTAGGAGCTTGTCGGACTTAACAACGTTGAAAAAGCTAATCTGCGT
>CBDUZI010000094.1:0-11708 GCA_965371665.1 uncultured bacterium | reverse complement strand
AAGCATTATGGCTAAAATCTCCAAATGTAAAGAAGTGTTGGAGACACTACACTAGTAGCCAAGTAGCCAAGTAGCCAAGTAGCCAAAACAAAATAAATTACGCTGAAGTTGTTTTGTTTCAGTTTGGCCCGGCATATAAATTTTTTAAGCTATAACGATAAAAAACAGGGGGTAAAAGAATGAAACGAATATTTGGCGGGGTGATTAACGGTTTGGCAATTTTAGGAGTAGTGTATTGTGCCGGGGCGTCGGGCGCGGAACATCTGCTTTCCGGCTATGCGACAGCGGGGATTAATCCCACTGTGGTTTTTATCGTGACGGATCAAAATAATAACAGCGTACAAGGTATTCCCATAACCATAACCTGTACTGCGGGATCCCTCGATTATACTTCCGGTATGACTTTGGCCGATGGGACATTTACTGTGAGACAATCAGATGGCAATCTTGGCGATCAGATCACAGCAACCTGCACTCAGGTCACAGTCGGTTCACCTTATACAATTACAACCGCAAATGCTATACCCCGGTTCAATACGGATACTGTAAATGTGTGGTTTGACGAATCAAGACACATTATTAACGCTGTAGTAGTAACAACAGGAATTGGAGTTCTTACAACAACTTCAAATTTTGATTTTGCAAGAAGTGATCAAACAGGTTCTAATTACCGTGATTTGACGGTGCATTTTTACAATGATATCCAGCAAACAACAACCACACCGGCGCAGATGGAAGTATTTCAAGGAACGTATGCTTCTGGTGATTATATTCGGGTGGATGAGACAGTGGTCAGCGGATATAACGGTTATATTTACTTTTCTTCAGCCCAACCCGGTAAATTTTTAAATGCTTATGCAGTTGATGCTGATAGTCCTACCGTATGTGCTGTTGTAACCAATTATGATGGCATCGGCCAAGCCGGGGTAACCGTTACCGCCAGCGCATCTAGCGGGGTTATGTTACCAGCTTCGGGCTTAACAGATGAAAGTGGAATGATCTTTTTTTATCAACAGGTCGGAACCCTGGGAGATACTATTACCCTGACTTGTCCCACTCAGCCTGAAACCTCGCCGGTTGTGATTACAACTGCAGCCAGCCAGGCCAGACAAACATCGGATCGGCTGTTTACTTGGTTCGGGAAAAAGAATAGAAAAGTTTATACCGCAATAGTAACGCGGTCGAATAATGTATTGGTAACATCAGCTTTAGCGTTTGTTGATTCGCTTTTTGATGCCAACAATAATTATATTGATCCGGAACTAGCAGCATTTAAACCGCAAACATCTATGAAACCGGCTGAGGGTTTTATGACTTACGGTTCAACCGAGCAAAATGATGTTCTGAGATTTTATAATAACGATACTAGCGCTATTTATCGTAGTGGGAATTATCACGCTATTATTGTTTTCCCGGCCCAGGAATCTAAATATCTAATGGCATTTGCTGCCGGAGGGATGAATCCAACGGTGTGGGCAGTAGTTACTGATGATACCGGTAGTGCCCTGAAAGGGGAACCAATAACATTTTCCATGGAAGGTCCGGGTGCATTGGCGTGGTCGTCTGCAACCACATCCTGGGGCGGTGTGACCAAAACCGCTGTGTCTGGAGCAACCAGTATTGGTAATACAATAACAGTCAGTTCACCTGGACTAGGAATCACCACTATCTTCACATCCGATTCACAAGTTATGTCAGCCTATGATAAGGCTATAGGCTGGTATGATCCTGAAACCCATAAGGTATATTGTGCTTTTGTGGATTCGGTTGCTCAGGTGATGATTGCACCAGGGACTTATATTGATGATCGCCATTTAGTTGATATCACATCAAACAATAATATTCTTAGTAATGGAATTTCTATATCGTACTTTAGCGATCAGACTGCATCCATGCCTAGTGTAGCTTATCTTGGTATGGGAACAGTGGGCGAGGGTGATATCATTCGGCTGGATGAAAATAATACTTATGCTAATTATGATATTGTAATTGTCACAACGTCTGATCCGGATTATTTTCTTTATGCTTTTGCTTCGGGCGGTGTTGATCCGAAAGTTTATGCGGTTGTGACTGATAAATACGGCAAAGGTATAAAAGATGTTCCTGTGACGTTTAATGCAGCAACAGGATCAATGACGCCTGGCAGTACGGTTGCCGGCTTTGGAGGTCTTGTTATCTCAGATCATAGCAGTGGAATGTTGGGTAATGTTATTACAGTATCTTCGCCTGGATTGCCGCCGGTTGAAGTAACTACATCGGATTATGCTGCCGGCGTAGGACTTGAGCAGGCCATTACCTGGTATGATGCGTCCAGGTCTGTTATTTGGGGAATTATTGTTACGAATGATACTAAAGTTGGAGTTAATGCAACAGATGGTAGTTATTATGATCCTATTGTTGCAGATCAAACTGATAATGATAAAATATTCAGTTTTAATCATCCGGTTAATCATGATTTCAACAGACCGATATATCCATTAGCCCAATGGGTTATTGCGCAGGGAACAGCTGGTATTGGGGATCAATTGATCAGTAGAATGGGTCACAGTACACCTGGCTCGGATGCTTTTATTACAATCAATGAGATTAAAAGCAGTTTTTTAAAAGCATTTGCCACAACCACTGTTGATCCGACAGTTACCGCTTTGGTTGTTGATGCTGATGGTGTAGGAATAGGCGGAGTGCCCATTTCATTTAGTTCCAGCAATGTTTCGGCGACTATGAGTGGAGGGCCTTCCTGGGTTACCAAATTTGACGGGATTGTTACTTCAACAGAAAGCGGCGGTGCCAGTCAGGATATTATAACAGTATCTGCTGCCGGTTACCCTGATGTTCAAATAAGGACAAATTATGGTGTAGGCGGTGTTTTGGCTGAATCATCTGCGATTGGCTGGTATGCTGCTGAAAACCATAAGCTTACCACAGCAGTGGTTCGGTATCCTTGTTATAATATATTAACTAACAGTGTACCTACAACAGAGTATGTGGTACAGAATCCGGATCAAACACCTTTGAATAATCGTGATATTGCTATTTCAGGTGTGAAAGCAGATGCATTGCCCATCTATGCATATGTTGCGCCGGGTACTAACGGAAATGGTGATATTGTAAGCGTACAGGTAAGTGGTAACTATGCAACCGAGGATATAAGTGTTGTCTTGCCGGAAGATGAAGCTCTCAATTTAAGAGCTTTTGCGACTGGTGGGATCAATCCAACTGTTTGGGTGGTGGTTACTGATGAAAACGGGAATGGAATAAGCGGTATTAATATTCATTTTCAGGCACCGGTCAGCACGGCCATGTCAGTAACAGATACTGCCACAGATGACGCGGGTGTGGCTATTTCGGTTCAACAGGGAGGGGCTGATGGCAATGACATTTATATGTCTGCTGAAGGGGTGGCTAATACTGTAACCGTGAAAAGTGCAGTAGCGCTTAATATTAGGACATCGACTCGCGCAATAACTTGGTATGGTGTTATAGATCGTATGGCAAGATGCGCGTTTGTCAATGTGCCGGAGAATGTTATGGCACTGTTGTCAAATACAACTTTTACCGGTACAGACCGGACACCGAACGGCCGGACATTTGCACTGTTGCCCCCTTATTCACAACAAACAGCAACAGAACCCGCTTGTGTCACTGTCAGCGCCGGGTCGGAAGGTGAAGGTGATCAGATATGGATTACTGAGCCAACGGCGGGCGCTAATCCGGATGCGATATTGACGTTATCCGTCCCAACGGCCGGGATTGTATCTTCCATTACGGCCTCACCCGGGACTGTCAGTGTGGGACAAAATATTACTGTGGCCATGCCGGTATTCAACAATGGTAGCCCGACAGCTTTGACCGTAACGCCTTCGGCCTTGAATGTGGCCGGCGGGGCCACGTATTCCGCAGGGCCTACGCCTGGCGTTCATTATGTCATCGCTGGCGGGACGAGTGAAAATTTCGAGTGGACTTATATTGCCTCGGCTCCCGGCAATGTGTTTTTTAACGGCCAGGCCTTTGGAATTGATTCTTTCAGTATGCTGCCCATGACCTCCACGGCCACGGATTCCAATACGGTCATAGTACAGACCCCGGCCGCGCTTACCTGCAATATATCCGGGCCGGATAATGTCGAACGCCTGTGCGATTTTACTCTGAGCATGACAGTCAATAATACCGGGGAAGCTGCGGCTCAAAATGTCACCCCTTCTTCCTTAGTATGGACCAGCGGTGGTACGCCGGCCGGCGTCTCGATTACCAGCGGCCCGTCGCCTTCCGGTGCGGATATTCCCGGCAGCCAGAACCAGGTATTTACCTGGACTTGCGCGGCCGGTGAGCAGGTTGGTACCTTGGTATTCAACGGCAGTGCCCAGGGCTGGGATTCCAATTCCGGCAATACCGTAACCGCGAATTCCGCTGATTCCAATACTATTAATGTGCTTCAGGGTGCTCTGAACCTGGACCGTATCAGCAGTCCTGACACCCAGGTCTACCAGGGCCAGGCTGGGCTGGAAGTGAGTATGTATGCCAGAAATACCAGCCTGATGCATGTGACCCTTACTGCCTCGGGTCTGAATTTCAACGGATCACAGCAGGGTTTTGTAGCTTTGCCGGCGGCTGATAATCCTTCCACCGTAGCGCCGGAATCCTCCTTTGAACTGAAATTTATAATTGCAATAAACAAGGACGCGCCTCTGGGAAACGTGGTGATTGACGGGACGGTTTCCGGAGATGCGGAAACCGGGGCCATGTCCGCCAATGGCGCGCAGGTGACCGCCAGTTGGGAAATACTGGAACCTTTCAATTCCTTGCGACAGAATTATCCCAATCCTTTGCGACTTGCTCAAAATGACTGCACTACCTTTGAGTATTTTATCCGGGAGGATGTGGATCTCAGCATAAAAATCTACAACCTTGCCGGGGAGCTGGTGGCGATATTATATGAAGGCCGGCCCGGAGTAGGAAAGCATACAGTGGAATGGTATGGTGATAACGGCGAGCCGGGACAACGCGGCCAAACCGTGGGCAGCGGGGTTTATCTGGCGGTCTTTAAGATCGGCGATTACCAGGAAACTAAAAAGGTGGTGGTGATCCGATGAAGCGCATAGATGAAATAATACTGGTTTTAACCTTGAGTCTCGGCCTGACGGCTGCGGCTCTGGCCGGAGAGCGGGGGACAACCGGCGCGGACTTTTTGAAAATCGGCCTGGGCGCGGCCGCAGCCGGCGTGGGAGAAGCCTATACCGCGCGCTCCGGGGATGTTAACTCGGTATTTTATAATCCGGCCGGCTTGGCTGATATGAAAATGAATATGCTTGCCGCCACTCACTTGAATTGGATTGCCGAGACCCGGTATGAAGCCCTGGCTTACGCCCGCCCGATTTTAGGAGTAGGAACCGTGGGGGCCAGTGTTTTTCTGCTGCATATGCCCGAGATTCCGTCATTGGATGCCAATGGAATTTCGCAGGGCATGGTGCAGGCCTATGATCTGGGTGTACAGTTCTCATATGCCCGGGATCTCTCCTCCTGGCTGGGCTTGACGGGATTGTCAGGGGGCGCGAATATGAAAATTCTCCGCCGGGAATTGGCAGGTTCCAATGCTTCCGGATTGGCCGCCGATCTGGGCGCGCTGTATCAGCTGGATGAGAATTTTACTTTTGGATTGTCATGCCTGAACCTGGGCTATCTTTCAGAGTTTGAGAGCGGGTCGGAAAAGCTGCCTATAGTAATCCGTGCCGGGACCTGCTATGCCCAAGACTTGGGTGAACTTCATCAGATTGCGGCTATGGTAGACCTGGTTCAGTCCCTGGATAATACCTTGCGAAGTAATTTTGGTTTGGAATATTCTTTTCAGAATACTGTAAGCCTGCGAGCCGGATATAAATTGGGTTATGATACGGACGGTTTTCAGGCCGGGGCAGGCGTACAATGGCAGAATCTTTCTTTGGATTACGCACTGAAGCTTATGGGAATATTCGGAACCACTCATTTGGTTTCAGCGGGAATGGGATTTGGGAGTTCCATGAAAAGCCTGCAGCAGGACCGTAGCCAAGAACTTCTGAAACAGGCCGAGGAATTATACAACCAGAGCAAGTATGAGGAAGCCCTGCTGATAGTGGATCAGGCTTTTGCAATTAATGCGCATAATAAGCGGGTAATAAATTTGCGGGATAAGCTCCGAAGCGTACTGGAAATGCTTCGGATGGATGTTCGACCGGCCGGGGAATCCAAAGAGCGGATAAAACCCGGGATTGATGAGACGCTCACCCCGGACGAACAAGAAGAACTAAGTGTGCCTTCGTCCCAGGAGGTGCAGCCATGATCCGAAAAATATTCATTGTTGCTGGAATGGCCTTAAGCATTTTAGTTTTTGGAATGTGGGGCGGGGATATCAAGGCCGAGGTATCAACTAAGCAGCCGGCTGGTAAATCAGCCTATGTTTTTGATAAGGCTATACAGAGTTATCTCAGGGGCGATTCGGGCAAAGCCATCCAGCAGCTTAACCAGGCCTTGAAGATCCATCCGGATAACCAGCGGGCCAAGGTTTTCCTGCTCAAGATTTTAGTTGAGCGGGGAAGCAGGCTCTTCCTGGCCAAGAAATATAAAAAAGCCTACGATTACCTCTCTCAAGCTTATCATATGGATCCTGATAACCAGCAGGTCCGCCAGATGTTTGATATCGCGGCCAAGCAGGTCCACCCTCAGAAAGCCGTAACCAAGGTAATGCTTATTCCCGAGAGCATGAAAGAGAAGATGCTAAAGCAGGATGCTGAGACTCAGACCCAAAAGCGGGGAGTCTCGACTGTAAGCATGGCCGGCTCGCGGAAAAGAGATGCCTCTTCGCGCCAGACCACACGGGTTTCGGATTCTTCCGGCACCCAGGTTATGCCCATGTATGCGGAGCCGGCGCCCATGGAAGCCGGGGCCGGAGTTCAAGGTTCCGGGTCAGCCGGGGTTTTAATGGAAGAGTATGCCAGGAATGTGGCTGCCATGACAAAATTAATGGTGACTTTCCAAAAAAGCCAGGAAAGGCAGATAGCGCAGTTCATGGCGCCCCTGGCGCGCATTCAGAATCTTTATTATAAGTCCGAGGAGGACCGGAAAAATTTCATGAATCAGTTGGATAACCGGTTTAAGAGTGTGCTGGGCGATGTTTCCTTTCAGCAGCGCATGGTAATATACGGGTTTCTATTTGGACTGCTTCTGTTAGGCCTGGTAGTATGGGGGTTCTATTTAGTGATCGGCCGCATGCGCTCCAAGCGCGAGGAGACGATTATGAAATACCAGCAGGAAATGCTTAAAATGGTGAGGGACATGGCGGGCTTGCCCGGGAGCAGCCCTTATGCCACACTGACCGGCAGAGTCTCAGGCGCGGCCCGTTTATCGCCGGGGATTTCTTCGCCGCAGCTGCCCTCAAGCCCGGAAAACATCAGCGTGGCCGTACCCGTGGATAATCAACTGATGGAACTTGAACAGTTGACCAGGACCGGCAATTACAAGGAACGGGCTTTGGCAGCGGTTCGTATGCTGGAACTGGATGCGGACAAAGCTTTGGATATTATCAAGGCCATGATAACGGATCAGGATCCCTTCCAGCGCGAAAACATGGTCTTTGCCATGGGTGAACAATATCACCCCCTGACCCTGGATTTGCTGATTGAAGGCATGAAGGATAATGAGAAGAGGGTGGCAACAGCGGCCGGACGTTCGCTTAGACGCATCGAGAAACAGCCGGAGGATATGCTGCCAACCGAAGCCCGGGAACAGATTAGGAAAGCCTTGAAAAACATTTTTTCTCAAGCGTCGGGTAAAAAAACAAGGAGTAAGAACTAATGAGTAAAAATATTTTAGTGGTTGATGACGAGCCGGCTATCGCCCGGTTGATGAAAATGAGCCTGTCCGTGGAGGGATATGAAGTACGGACTGCCAACAGCGGTTTTGAAGCCCTGGAGCAGGTGGAGGCCAGGCGTCCTGACCTGATAGTGCTGGATATTATGATGCCCGGTATGACCGGGTATGAGGTATGCGGGGAGTTGAAAAAACACCCTCAAAACAAGGGTATTAAAGTTGTATTTTTAACCGCCCTGGGCAATCCTGGAGACGCCCAGCGGGGCTTTGCAGCCGGGGGCGATGATTACATTATCAAGCCTTTTGACCCGGACGAACTCCTCGACAAAGTAAAGGAGATTCTCGGGCAGGCGGTTGGCTGACACAACGGCCCCCGGAACGTTTACATGATTAACGGAGGCTCTCCCGGATACTCCTCGGCCGAATACCTGGCGAGTCTCTCTGACTGCGTTTGTTGTCCGCGTGAATGCCATGCTAACCGGTTCTATGGGCCTTATGGGTATTGCCGGACCGGGGCTGGATTCGAGATAGCTTCTATCTGTCTACATTGCGGCGAAGAGCCGGTATTGACCGGGAAGAGCGGCATCTGCAATATATTTTTCAGCCGCTGCAACTTGCAGTGCCAATACTGCCAGAATTACCAGATCAGCCGCAACCGGGAAACCATTATCAGCCGGAAACTCACCCTGGAGCAGACCATACGTCAAATCGAAAATATAATGGAACCAGGCGTAAAGTGCGTAGGGTTTGTTTCTCCTTCTCATGTTCTTCCTCAAATGGAAATGCTTATGCAGGGACTAAAAGAGCGCGGCCGGAATCCGGTTTTTGTGATGAATACCAATGCCTATGATAAAGCGGAGCGGATCGCCTCGCTGGAAGACCGGGTGCAGGTATACTTGCCGGATTTGAAATATTTGGACGAGAGACTGGCCGCCCGCCTCTCGGATGCGCCGGATTATCCGGAGGTTGCTTCCCGGGCATTGCGGGAGATGTTCCGTCAAAAAGGGCCTGAATTGAAGCTGGATAAGGAAGGGGTAATAGAATCCGGGCTGATTATCCGCCACCTGGTACTGCCCGGGCAGGTGGAGAACAGTAAATGCGTGCTAAGGTTTATCGCGGAGGAATTATCGCCCGGGGTTTATATATCCTTAATGTCGCAGTATTCGCCAATTCCCGCCGTAGCCCGTGATCCGGACCTGGGCCGGCACCTAAGCCCGGAGGAGTACGGCGAGGTAGTGGAGGAGATGGAGGGCTTGGGCCTGGAACACGGCTGGATCCAGGAACCGGACGGCCCCGGCCATTATAAACCGGATTTTGCCCGCCGGCGTCCTTTTGAGGAATAGCCTAGAGCGTTTCTTTGATCTCTTCCAGGGTCTGGGACGATTTAGCCAAAGGTACGGTAAGCTCAAAGGTAGAACCCCGTCCATATTCACTGCGTACTGTGAGGCGGCCGTCCATCTTTTCCGTCAGTTGTTGGCATATGGCCAGCCCCAGACCGGTACCGCCGTATTTACGGGTAATAGAAGCATCCACCTGGGTAAAGGCGCAAAAAATGGACTCCAGCTTGTTTTCCGGAATGCCGATACCTGTATCCGAGACAGCAAAGTGCACTATAGCTTGATGGTCGTCTTCCTGCTCCAGCCCGACGTGCAGCGAAATCTCTCCCCAGGAAGTGAACTTAATAGCGTTGGAAATAAGATTAATGAGTATCTGCTGCAGCCGGTTGGGATCACCCTTAAGCTTTTGGGGAACCCGGGAATCAATCAAGCAGGCATAGTTCAATTTTTTTTCCTGCGCCTGCCAGGTCAGAAGGTTATTCATGTCATCTAAGGTGGCGTGCAAATTAAAGTCGAGGGCCTCAAGTTCCAGTTTTCCGGATGCCATCCTGGAAAAATTCAGGATGGAAGTGATGATTTTCAGCAGCCTATCTCCGCTTTGCTTGACTGTTTCGGCATAACCGCGTTGTTGGGGAGACAGTTTGGTATCCAGTATAAGGTCGGTCATCCCCATGATCCCGTTCATCGGAGTACGAAGTTCATGGCTCATATTAGCCAGAAATCCACTTTTAGCCTGATCAGCCGCGGCTGCCTCCTGGGACTGCGAATTAGTTTGCGCCAGGGCATTGGTAAGTATCCGGTTCGCCGCCTCGAAATTTTCTATAGACTGTCGCAGCTTTATTTCGGACTGCCGGCGTTCCGTGATGTCCCGAAATACTCCCAGCAGATAGGTCTTGTTGCCCAAGCTTATGGGTGCGGAGGAAATATCCGCATAAAAAACGCTGCCGTCTTTTTTTTTCATGGGAGTATTCTGGGCAAGTGTAATTTGCTTGCTTGATTGTTTCTCGAAATTTCCCACGACCTGAGCAAGTTTTTCCGGGGGATGAATATCCGCAACGCTTAACTTGATAAGTTCCTCTTTTGTGTAGCCCAGCATTTGACAGATTTTTTGGTTGCCCATATAGAATTTTCTGTGTTCGAGATCGGCCATAAGTATCCCGGCTTCCGCCAAATCAAAAACCGCTCTGAATTTCTGCTCGGATATTTTCAGCGCTTCCTCCGAAGACTTACGTGCAACGATTTCCTTTTGCTGGGTGGCGAGGGATTGTTTGAGCTTGAGGTTGAGCCGGGAAGTATAAAAAATTGTAAGAATAAATATGAAGAAAATAACTCCTACACAGCAAAAAAGAGGCCAATACTTCTTGAAAACATCCGGGAAAGTGAATTTAACCGGCTGGTCATAAGGCGCTGCCCGCTTGACCAGGACTCCGGTTTCATGCGCGGCGGTATTCATGGCCGGCAGGCCGGACCGGGCCGGGATGGACAAGAGGTTTAAAAAACACGGGATTAATACAATAAGCATAATAATTAAAGCTGTAGTTAACCTGCGCATGCTATTTTACCTCGCTAAATAATAAGCGGCCGAAACCTGTTGTGCTGGGAAACAGACACTATTTAACCGGATATATACAGTATCGGCTTGAGGAAGGACTTTTTTAAATCTAAAAAATAAAAATATAACGTAATATATGATGGCATGCCACAGGCAGCGCTTAAGATAGGTGCATCCCTGGATTACACAGGTTTTTCAGAAGTAGACAGGTTATTCTGGTTTTGATAATATACTTTAAAATCAAGGAGATCTGACCAGGTGTTAAAGAATTCAGAAAGGCCGCTCAAGATAGTCTCGGGCGGACAAACCGGCGTGGACCGGGCTGCCTTGGATGCAGCATTGAATATGAAGATATCATGCGGAGGCTGGTGTCCCCGGGGCCGGCGCGCGAAAGACGGGACCATACCCAGGAAGTATCCTCTCCGGGAAACGCCGGATGACGATTACACACAGCGGACTATGTGGAATGCCAGGGATTCGGATGGAACCTTGATTTTAAAGAGGGGCAAGTTAAGCGGGGGAACGGCCCTGACCGCTGCCCTGGCCAAGAGAATGAATAAACCCTGCCTGATTCTTGATCTGGACAATTCCTGCGATCCGGAGAAAATACGGAAGTGGATAATAAGACACAAAATACAGGTTTTAAATATTGCGGGTCCGCGCGAGAGCCAAAATCCTGGAATTTATGACCAGGCTAGGGTTTTTCTGGAAACCTGGATGAAAAAAAGGGAAATTCCCTAAAAACCTAGGAGCCTGAGCATTTAGTCGGTTTTTCAGGTTGTCATTCCCGAATGCTCTTATCCCTGGACTAAATCATCCAGTAGGGGCGGGTTTTAAACCCGGCCTTACAATTAATTCCAATTAAATCAAATCCTCTGGATTCCGGCTGAAAGCATGCCGGAATGATAAAACGGGCTGAATGCTCAGGCTCCTAGCAGCCTGTCGGACTTTGTTGTTGACTTATGATATAATGACAGCAG
>CBDUZI010000093.1:0-11930 GCA_965371665.1 uncultured bacterium | reverse complement strand
ACATTCCGGAAATTCTAATTGTCGTTGACAGGTATTTTTAATTGTCGCTCATCAGAATGCACCGGCTTATATGGCCAATGATGTCATGACCTCGTTTGTGGGCACTAAAATTGAGAATCAACAGGACAGTGGTTGGGCTTTGTTGACTTATGGCGTTGATTTTTACTTGCGCAAATGGGAGGGACTCCAGGTGAATAAGGATACCGGGGTAACTACCAAACCGTATTTATTTCCGGACGTGGAAGCGCAGGACGTTGGGCTTTATTTCAAGGCAGACAAGAAAATGGATGAGGCTTTAATCAGCCTTGGTTTGCGCGGGGACTGGTTTCAAACTGAGGCTAAGAAGCTCGAAGCCAGCGCCTTAATATTTAGTCAAAATCTGACAGATATGAACAAGGATTCCGAAATATTTCCGAGCGGTTATATATTTGGGAAATATTTTATAATGGATGAGCTCAACCTGTTCGGCGGTGTTGGACATAGTGTCAGGACACCGACAGGCACCGAGCGTTATCTCCAGGCCGCCGCCGGTTTTTGCGGCAATCCGGATTTAAAGCCAACAAGAAACACCGAGACCGATATTGGCATCCAGATGGAAAGGACAGGTTTTAGTATGCGAGCCAAGGGGTTTTACAGTATGCTGAAAGATTATATTTACCAGCAATCCGGCCCGCCCAAGACCTGGACAAATATTGAGGCCCGCATGTACGGTGCAGATATGAAAGTTGTGCTTGACCTGGTTTATAATACCAGTCTGGAAGCTGCGGTTGCCTGCCAACGCGGAGTAAAAGACACACAGCCTCTAAATAATGAAGACCAGGATCTGGCTCAGATTCCTCCGCTTAAAACCAAGTTGGCCTTAAGTTATGATAATTTTGGATTTTTCGGGATAGTAGACTGGATACATTCTGAAAAGGCCCGGGATATTGATGCAGATGCGGGTGAACAGGAGCTGTTGGGATGGAATGCCGTTAACTTTCGGGCAGGATATAAATATTTCCCTTTTATTATTAATGTGGGGATTGAGAACATATTGGATACTGCTTATGCGGTGGCCAATTCCTACGAGTGGGATGTGGTGGGAGGTTCCGGAGCGAATCCTGAAATTATCAACGAACCGGGACGGTTTATTTTCGCAAATATTTCCTGCATGTTTTAAATAATACGACTCCTTACAGTGCAGAGACAGGTTTTCCTTTGCTATACGCGCAGGAAAGTCAGGGCAAGGAAACCTGTCTTTGCAATTAAAATGGAAGCATATGAAGCGGATGCGGTTGAAAAAATGAAATGGCGCATGCAAACCCCGGATGGACGAAAGCTATACGCCCAGCGTAAAAGCACAGTGGAACCTGTATTTGGAATTATTAAAGCTGTTATGGGATTTCGTCAATTTCTACTTCGCGGTTTGCATGCAGTTCAGGGAGAATGGGCATTGGTATGTATTGCATGGAACTTGAAAAGAATGCACACGCTGAGGTGGGATACAGCCTGATAAAATCCCCCTCAATCCCCCTTTTTAAAAAGGGGGAAGTTATATAAAAATGCAATTTAATACGCAGATTAGCTTTTTCAACGCTGTTAAGTCCGACAGACTCCTAGAATAGGACATTATCACTTTGCTGCGACAGGTTCAATTATGGGGGTTGACAGAATTATGGGCAAGAGCTATAGTATGATAAAAAGTAATACCGGAGGTTTATTATGGCTACCGCTAAAATAGCGATTTCTCTGGATCGGCGTTTGCTGCAAAAAATCGACCAATTAGTCAGAAAACATTTATTTCCCAACCGCAGCAAGGCGATTCAAACCGCGGTTAAAGAGAAAATGCAGCGGCTTGATCGGAATTGTCTGGCTAAGGAATGCGCCAGGCTGGATCCTCGATTTGAAAAAGCCATGGCAGATGAAATGACCGGTTTGAAGCATGAGATATGGCCCGAATATTAAGGGGCGATATTATCTGGGCGGATTTGAACCCCGCTCGCGGAAATGAACAAACCGGATGTCGGCCGGTATTGATTCTGAGTCGGAATATTTTCAATGAGAGATCGGGAACGGTTATTGCCATGGCTCTGACGAGTCAACCCCAGGAGGCCGGATTCCCTCTGACTTTTGAATTATCCCATCCCAGACTGCCAAAAAAGTCCGGGGTAAAAATAAGCCAGATTCGGACATTATCGACGGAACGTCTGAATAAGAAGATAGGTTATATACCGCCGGAGGATTTGGAAAATATTATCGAAGGGCTTAATGAAATTATTGGCAGCAGTAATGAATAAATTTTTCAAAAAATTGCAGGTAACCCTGTATTATGTAGGGGCACGGCGCGCCGTGCCCCTACATGACGCCGAAAAAATGTCTAAGTTAGTGCCAGTCAACCATGCCCCCTAGATATAGTTAAGGCCTGCCTAATATAATTCGACGCGTCTAAAAATTATGCTATAATATTAATTAAGCAATGAGGTTAAGGAAAGACAGTAAAAAATTTTAAGCAAAAAGTTAGGTACGGCAAAATATATACGGCAAACCAAAACAAGGAGGAGGTTTATTAATGAAAGGAAAAATATTATCAGCAGGATGGGCGGTTTTGATCCTAATGAGCTGCCAGAGGGTTTTGGCCGTCGAAACCCCGGAATTAACCGGAAGGGATATCGCGCGGCAGGTCAAGGAGCGTCCGGACGGGGAGGATAGTAAAGGCACGATGCGAATGACGCTCATCAACAAACGGGGAAAAACGCGTGAACGCGTGGTTTTGTCGATGTCCAAGGACTATGGCAAAGACAGTAAGAGTATTATGGTATTCAAATCTCCGCCGGACGTCAAGGGCACGGGTTTTCTGCAATACGAATACGATAACCAGGCAAAAGAAGATGACCGTTGGCTTTATTTGCCGGCTCTCAAAAAGGTTCGGCGCATATCGGGTTCCGGCAAGTCGGATTATTTCATGGGTACGGATTTTACTTATGATGATCTGGGAAAACGAAATATTGACGAGGATGTTCACGCCTTATTGCGCGAAGAAGAATACCAGGAGCGCAAATGCTGGGTGCTCGAGGCGAAGCCCAAGGATAAAGATTACATGTATTCCAGAAGAATAAGCTGGATACGTCAGGATGTCCTGATTCCCGTCCGGGTCGAATTTTTTGATAAACAGGGTAATCTTCTGAAAGTGCTGACCGTTTTAGAAATAAAAAAACAGGACGGCATCTGGACTATGTTCAGGATGGAGATGGAAAATATCCGGCGCAAGCATAAAACCGTCCTGGAATACCAGGAAATCAGCTTTAACCTGGGGCTGAAGGACAGTTTGTTCAGAGTGTCAACATTGGAAAGGGGCAGAATAAAATGAGATGGTCTCTTTGCCTCTCGCTTCTGGTCTTTTCTGTCGCGTTGCTGCCGGATGGCCGGATTTGGGGAGCAGTATTTGAGCCGCAGGGGTTTGTAGATACATACCAGGCTGTGCGCCTGGCTGATACCGGCGATTTTATTAGTTCCTGGACCCGTCTTCGTTTCGGAGGATGGATCAATGCGGAGGAGACCTCGCTTTTTTTTGCATTTAACGCGATTCAAAATAATGTCATACCAACAAACACGGGTTTTGAACTCAGGGAAGCCTATCTGGATTACCAGGCCGAAGCCTGGGATATGAGACTCGGCCGGCAGATTATTGTTTGGGGAAAAGCGGATGGTCTGGCGATTACCGACGTTGTTTCTCCTTGGGATTACACCGAGTTTCTGGCGCGTGATTTTGATGATATCCGGATGCCGGTGGATGCGGTAAGAGGGCGTTTATTATTCGACAATATTAATATTGAACTTGTTTGGCTTCCCAAATTTGTGCCCGCGATTTTGCCTCCGGATGGAAGTCCCTGGGCATATACCCCAAAAAATCCGGATGAATGGAGCGTGGATTATGTGGCGCCGGATATTCCGGCGTTTACGTCCGGCAATAGCGAGATAGGCGCCAGGTTATCGATCTATACTTCGGCGGTTGATGCTGCTGTCTCATGTTTCCGGGGCTGGGAGGATTTGCCTACTTTGCATAGAACCGTTGATACCAGCGGCGGAACGACTGAAATTCATTATTATCCTGAGCATCATCGACTAATGTTTGTCGGGATAGAGTTTTCCAAGCCCCTGGGTAATTTTGTGATTCGCGGAGAGGCGGCCTTCTATATGGATAAATACTTCGAGCCGGCTGATCAGCTTTCGGTGGAGATTTTCCAGCGCAATGCCTTACACGGGATGATCGGCAGCGATTGGTCGCCCGGGAATGACTGGGCTATAACCGCACAACTCGCCGATGCTTTTATTCTGAATTATGGTAACGCGATCAAGAATGACGAGCATACTATTTTAGGAACCATGCGCGTCTCTAAAAAACTTCTGCGGCAGACACTGGAGCTTTCCGTGATGTCTTACTTTGGGATAAACGGGAAGGACGGTTTTATCCGCTCCCAGGCCGGGTATGCCGTAACCGATGAGTTTCAGGTTATTGGCGGGGTTGATGTTTTTTACGGGGAAGACGGTATGCTCGGCCAATATGACCATAATGATGAGTTTTGGATGAAAGCAAAGTATAGTTTTTAGGGTGGTTGGTATCTGTTGCGGAAAGGTGAGTTAAGCTCGTCATACCGGCGGAAGAGACTGGGTCGCAATGGCTTTTTAAGGTTGTCATTCCGGCGAAAGCCGGAATCCAGGACGCATACTGTTTATATTGCAATGCTTTTCTGGATTCCGGCTACAACCATGCCGGAATGACGGAACCACAAAGAAATAAAAATAGCTTTTCGTAACAGAAACTAGTTATAAAACAGGAGGAAATAAAAATGACTGAAAAACTCGAAAGAATTAACCAGTGGTTCAGCCGGGCGGCCAAAACCGCAATCAAATTTCGCTGGCTGATCATAGCCGGCTTAATTGTTATGGATGTGGGGGCAGTGGTGGGAATGAAGCAAATCAAGATGGACCTGTCAAATGAGAGCTGGTTTTTGGCGGATGATCCGCTGGTGATTGCCAAAAAAGAATTTGAAGAGATTTTCGGGAATAGTGAATACGCGGCCGTGCTGGTGGAGGCGGATGATGTTTTTTCTCCGGATGTTTTGCGGATGATGCGGGAACTTGGGCACGAACTTAAAGCCAAGGTTCCTTACGCGGACAAATTAACGTCCCTAACCGACCTTGATTTCACCCGGGGGACGGATGATGGTTTTGTGGTGGGCAATATTGTGCCGGATAAGATCCCGGATGATCCGGAGGAAATCGCGAAAATAAAGCAACTGGCGTTTTCCAAGCCATTATTCGTGAACCGGCTTTTTTCGGACGATGGCAAGCAAGCCTGGATTCTTTTGCGGCTGAATAATTATCCGGAAAACGGAAAAACCAGCATGAAAGACTATCCCCAGTTGGTAGTGGGAAGAATAGTGTGTGAAATTGTTGCTCAGGATAAATACAAAAATTTTAATCTCCTGGCCAGCGGCATGCCGGCGCTGAATTACCAAAAAAGGAATTTTTACAGCAAGGAGGCGGGCCGGATTTTTGGGATGTCAATTTTAATTATTATGATTGCGCTTATCCTGTTTCTGCGCTCATTACGAGGCGTGCTGATTCCATTGTTTACCGCGATCAGTTCCTTTCTTTGGGTTTTCGGCGCCATGGGATGGCTGGGGATCAAGATTGACAATATGGTTATGATTGTTCCGATGCTGCTGACCCTGGCTGTTTCCGTGGGATACTCGGTTCATATCTTCAACTTTTTCAAACAAAGGTTTCTGGCTACCGGGAAAAGAATAGAATCAATCTGTCATGCCATAGAGCACACCGGCTGGCCTATCTTTTTTACGGCTGCCACTACGATTGCCGCGCTTTTCTCCTTTCTGGCTGTTTCCATCAAGACCGTTCGCTGGATGGGGATGTCAGCCGGATGCAGCGTAATCGCTGCTTATATTATCGTTATGCTGGTTACGCCCGCGCTGCTTTCCTTTGGAAAGGACCGGGACCCGCATCCGGAGTTTGTTGCCAGAGACGGCGGTTGGGCTGAACAATGCTTTATGAAATTAAGTGATTGGGTTTTGGCTAATCCCAGGAAAATTATTGTGATTTTTGCGCTGATTGTAATTGCGCTGATTGCCGGGATTACCAAACTGGAAGTTGATATGAGCATGAAAAAAATGGGGATAAAAGTGCCGTTTAGAGCTGATCTTTGGCATATTAATCATACCAAAGTGGGCGCTATGTGGTCTTACGACGTTACCCTTAAATTCCAGGAAGAGAATAGGGCCAAAGACCCGAAAATCCTGAAAAACCTGGATATGCTTACGGCTGAGGTCGGCAAATTGCCGTGCGTAAAAAGAGCGTCTTCCCTGGCGGATATTGTAAAAGACCTGAATCAGGTCATGCACGACGATGATTCTGAGTACTATTGTATTCCTGATGACAAGAACCTCATAGCCCAGCTTCTGCTCTTGTACGAAAATTCCGGCGGAACCGAGGCCGAGAATTGGGTTGATTATGATTATACCACTCTCCGGATAAGCGCGGATGTGGGAGATTTTGAGGCCAAAGAGTTTGAAAAGCAGTGGGATTATATCGAGAAACGGTCGCAGGAGCTTTTTCCTGACGCGAAATTCGGAATAGTAGGCGTAGCAGTCCAGTTTTCCAAAATGGTGCTTTATATAACCGAGGGTCAGATTCGTTCGCTGGGAATAGCCATAATAGTTATAACGCTTCTCATGATATTTGTGTTTGCCAGCCTGAAAACCGGCTTGATCGGCATGATACCGAATGCTGTGCCGGCTCTTTTTGCCGGCGGTCTGATGGGTTTTCTGGGAACCCCGCTGGATATGATGACCATGATAATCGGGCCCATGATTATCGGCCTGGCAGTGGATGATACCATCCATTTCATTAATCACTGCAAGCTGGAATTTTTCAGAAGGGGAAATTACCGGGCTGCCATACGGGAAACCTTCCGGACTGTAGGTAAAGCGCTTTTTATGACTACCCTCATCCTGGGGCTGGGATTTACGGCTTATTTAACCACTGTGGACAAAATGTACTTTAACGTCGGACTTTATACCATTGTGGCGATTCTGGCGGCCCTGCTTACGGATTACCTGGTAACCCCGGTGCTTATTGTGTGGACTAAACCGTTTGGCGAGGAAAGAAAAAAATAATAAGGAGGAAAATATTATGGAAAACAGAAATAAAATTCTGCTTTTATGGACAATATTCCTTTTGGGAATGATTTTTCACTCGCTTTTAGCAATAATGCCGGTTTTTTGGGGACAGAGTATTGCCATGCCCGAAGAAATGATAGCCAAACATGCATTTGAACCTAATATGTGGATGATGCTGGCATTCTTTCTGCTTCCCATGATTATTATAGTGGTAACAACTTTTATTGAATCAGGCTGGTATAAGATTACCAATTTTATACTCAGCATTCTGATTACGCTTATGAATATTTTTCATGTTATGAGCACCTGGGAGAAAGTCCGGTTGATATGCGCCAGATAGTATTGCTGACGTTTGTGCTGATTGCCGGTGTTCTTTTAAACATAGTTTCTTTTAAGTGGATGAAGGAGTAAAAAGCCATGGAAGGATATTGTTTCGAAACCTGCGGAGATGAGTATTGTAAGTACATGGAAAGCAGACCGAGATATTTTTGTTAGTGCCATCCCGGATGTGAATTTCAAAACTATAGAGAGGTGGAAATAATGTTGAGAAGAATATTGCGGGGAACTTTTGGGGTAATTATTTTTTTAAGTATGGGAGAGGCTGTATGGGCGTCAGGTAATCACTGGCAGCCATTTTATGAACAAGCGCCGGTTATTGAGGTGATTGATCCCATGATCAGTCTGACGGGTTCGATGCCCGAGGGAAAAGCTGCGCTTGTCATTAAAGTGACGGATGTTGCTGTATATACCGGACATGTTTGTCCGGGAATCGCCGCTGGTTTTATGCTTACCAAGAAAGCGCTCGATTTGCTCTATCCGGATAGCACGCCCCTAAGAGGGGATATTCGGGTTGCTGGTATGGCGCCTAATTGCCTGCTCGATGTTGCTTCCCATATAACGGGCGTGCGCGCTTTTTATGGAAGGGGGAAGATAAATAAAGGCGATCTGGTGGTTGATGAAGCCTTAAAACCCGCCCTGCCGGGAAAGCTGGTTTTGATATTTCAACGTAAAGATAACGGGAAAATGGTAGAAGCGGTTTTTAATAAATTCAAATTAATGTCTTCCGAACAACAGAAAGAGTTTGGGAGTTATTTTAAAAAAATGTTGGCCAAAGACAATCAAATTTCGCGGAAAGAGCAGGAGGAAAAGCGGGCGGAAATACAGGCATTAGTTAAAAAAGTGCTGCTGACAAAACCAGAGGGTGTTTTTGAAATTAGTAGGATTGAAGGGTATAAATTTCCCGAACGCTAAAAAAGTAATGCTGGAATTAAAAAGATAAAGAAGTAAAATAGTGGTTAAAGATAAAGCTGAGTTTTCTCGAAAGCATTATAAGGAATAAGTGCGATATGGAACAAATAAATTTGTTATGGGCGTTTGCCCTGACCACCGCGGCCGGGCTCTGTACCGGCATAGGCAGCACCATAGCATTTTTCATCCGGAAGCCAAAATACTCCTATTTGGCGGTTTTGCTGGGTTTTTCCGCAGGGGTAATGATATATATTTCTTTTGCAGAACTGCTCAAGGAAGCGATTAATAAAATCGGCTTTGCCACGGCTAATGTCTACTTTTTCATCGGATTTATCTTCATAGCGATAATTGATATATCAATTCCTCACAGCTATATTGCCGAGAAAGCAGCGAAAGGCAAGGATAAACTAATGAGAGCAGGGCTTTTTATAGCCCTGGGAATCGGGATCCATAATTTGCCGGAAGGGTTGGCTACTTTTGTCAGCGCATTGACAGGAGATACAGGCTTGAGTCTGGCTATCGCCGCTGCGATTGCCATCCATAATATTCCCGAGGGCATCTCTGTCTCGGTGCCCATTTTTTATTCTACCGGAAGCCGTAAGAAGGCGTTTTTATACTCATTCGTATCAGGGCTGGCAGAGCCGGTCGGCGCACTGATTGGATATGTTCTGCTTCTGCCGTTTATAACCCAGGAACTTATTATGGGTCTTTTGGCTTTGGTGGCGGGGATTATGGTCTATATCAGTCTTGATGAGCTGCTCCCCCTTGCTCACAAATACGGGAAGGAACATCATGTATTGATGGGACTGGCATTGGGGATGGCGGTTATGGCGTTTAGTCTCTGGTTGCTGCCCTGACTTATTCTAACTCCCTTCCAAGAAACTTCACCTAAAGCGACGATGGTGAAGTTTCTTGGAAGGGAAGATATAAAGTGTTAATGCGCTTGACTGACATATTACTACTTGAATGAAAATCGGGTTGCATAAATTCATATATTCTGTAAAATATATTAAATTAATGAATTCGGGGAGAGCTGGTTGTGGATTTTGAAAAAGTAGTTTTAAATTGGATTGAATCAGCAGAGGATGATATTATTGTCGCTGAGCACTTATTGGATAAAGGGGATTATCTTTACGCGCTATTTTTTGGCCATCTTTATAAAGAACACGCGCCTTTCAGCCATGATCTGGAGCAGTTGTCACACAAACTTGGGATAGAGTTTTCTGAAAATGATATAGATGCTCTAAGAAGAATTACGCTCTACAATATATCTGCTCGATATCCTGAAAACCGGGAAAAAATACGCCAAAAATTTACGCAGCAATATACGAGGGAAGAATTCTCGAAAATAAAGGATATAGGACAATGCCTGAAACGCAATCTGATATCATAAAAATAATTGAAAAATTCATAATTAAAGTAAATGCCGCCGGAATAAAAATTGAGAAGACTTTTTTATACGGTTCCTTTGCCGGCGGCAATCCGAAAATTGACAGCGATATTGATGTGGCGTTGATCTCCTCCGGATTTTCAGATGATTTCGTCGAAAATTATGTCAGGCTTGCAAAAATACGCTCCAATATAGACTGCCGAATTGAACCGAAGGCCTTCCGGCCAGGGGAATTTGTTGACGAGCATCCTTTGGTATGGGAAATTAAGCAGCACGGAATTCCAATCACCAATCCGAAAATGTAAGGAAAAGCAACCGATTATTGATGTAGTATACGTGTTGCCTAAGATTGGGTACCTAACCTTTTTCGAAATTGCGGTATTCAACCAATTAAAGCATGAAGGCGAGGTTAATTATTATCAAAAACGTACCGGAGCGGAGATCGATTTTATTGTTGACCGAAAAACCGCTTATGAGGTCAAGGCGACCGCATCGCCAACCGATATCCGGCAGTTGGAAAAAGGGATGAGGCTGATCAAAATTAAAAAAGGATATGTGGTATCCAAGAATTATACAGGAAGCTTGGACCGGGTTTTATATGGACAATTTTTGTAAACGGCCATATAAAATTCATGTAAAACCTGTCTCTATAATTATGCCGGCGTAAACCCCAACCGGTGAGTTGGTGGGTAATGTCTATATCCGGGAGCTATTCAGCTCATTCCACAAAAGTATAAATCACGCCCAAGGTCAGGGTTTTCCTGATTTGGCGGAGGGGCGATATGTCTTTATCATAGAACCACTGGATATTAAAAGCCAGGTTAAAGTATTTCGACATGCTGGCGGTGAAGAGGTTGTCCCAGCGCACATCGATTTGATCCGAAGCTTTTAAATTGGAGAAAATTTCCAGTTGGGAAGTGAATGCCAGTATATCCAAGAATTTCAGGCTTAAATCAGTTACGGACTCCAGCCCGTACTCATATTTGATTTTCTCGATTTCCAGCGTGCCGGGGTTATCGGCATAGGGATGAGAATACTGATCGGTGATGGTTTGTTTGGCGGCAAAACCGAGTCGGGTTTTAAAGAACCCGTCCCGGGCATACCCCATGCCTATACTTTCCGTGAAATAGCCGGGATCCATAAAATTCGAGATCTCGATCCTGGCATCATCATTGTATTCGTACCCGGTGGTGAACTGGGTCTCGCCCTTTACGGCCAGGAAAGGGTTGATGGGGATTTTTAGTTTGTAATTGAACACGCTTTCCAGATTGATCTCATCCACGGATTTTTTCAGTCCTTCGGCGCCGGCCTTGATTTGGCCGAAGGCCAGTTTTCCGGCGTTGGACCAGTTGTACTTTTCCTGCTCATTGGTGTATTTCCCCTGAAGAGTGACCTGCCAGGATAGCGAATCCTCGCCGCCTTGCGACCAGTTGTCAAAAGCGTTTTGCGCCAGGTTAAGCCGGCCGATTATCTCCGGTTTCCAGCCGTAATTGGATTTAACAGGTTCTTTTACAGCTAAAACATCGGTTGCCGATTCATGGGGTTCGGCGGGCGATGGGGGAGTGGATGTTTCTGCGGCCGCGGTTTCCGGAGATGCCTGGACAGACGGCGTATCCGCGGGAGCGGATTCCTGTTCGGTTTGAGCATAGGCGGAGGATGAAGTGGAAATCAGTATAAAGCAAAGTATGGAAAAGAGTGGGTTTTTCATTATAGAGTCTCCTTGATATTCTGGTAATAAAAAGCGGTAGAGTGAATACTATTTAGCATGACAGTACAGCAGCGTCAATCTTATTTGTATGGAGATACACAGGAATGGTACTAACAATAAAACTTTATTTTACATGTAACCCGGTATTATGTAGGGGCACGGCGTGCCGTGCCCCTACATACACAGGGATTGCGATGAAAAACATACTATATATTTTACCCCGGAAATCGCTAAAATCTCATCCTTTAGGGTATGAATGTTATTCCAATCTTATACCAAATCGATAAATGCAGAAGAGCATCCCCAATTACATATTTTTATTTACCGTTCTTTAATTTATTGATATTATTAACCCCTAGGAGCTTGTCGGACTTTGTTGTTGACTTATGATATAATGACAGCAGTTTCC
>CBDUZI010000092.1:0-12534 GCA_965371665.1 uncultured bacterium | reverse complement strand
AACCTGTCCCATTTAATCAGAGAATTTTAGTCAATTTATTGTGGGAACCTACACACCCCCACTCGCGTGGGGAAAACGGCTTCATCAAGAGAGTCCAGTGCTTCGCTTAAGAAACACCCCCACTCGCGTGGGGAAAACCCCACTCCGACAAAATAACCATAAACCCACTCGGAAACACCCCCACTCGCGTGGGGAAAACTCGGATGCCGGAGCAGGCCCAGAACGGCCTAAAGAAACACCCCCACTCGCGTGGGGAAAACACTTACTCCTGGAGAAATGATAGTACCTAAGAAGAAACACCCCCACTCGCGTGGGGAAAACTGTCAGGACGTCCTTTTATAGGGCATGATATTAGAAACACCCCCACTCGCGTGGGGAAAACTTTCATTTTCATCGCGCTTCTCTTTAGGGGTCAGAAACACCCCCACTCGCGTGGGGAAAACAGGATTATGCTGGTGAAGGAAGGGCTTGTAAGAGAAACACCCCCACTCGCGTGGGGAAAACTTTTTTGAAGTAACCCTGCCAAGAGAAAAAGTAGAAACACCCCCACTCGCGTGGGGAAAACAAAAATCGAACATGTTTTTGTTTTCTCCTTTTAGAAACACCCCCACTCGCGTGGGGAAAACAGCAATATTATGTGTATTAATGTCTTTAAATATACCGGATATAGCTATTTTTAAAGAGCTTCATTTTTCTCTTGTATTAATTGCATCCCGGATATTTCCACCAATAACCGAGTCGTATCGCCCATCCCCCAGATTTTGTATCCAGGAGTTTTTCTTGTTCTTTGAAAGATTATTAAGCCAGACTCGGCCGGGCAATATTTGTATAAATATTCAATAATGCTATCCCCCACAGAATCCTTAACCCCGGAAACAAAAACATTGGGGCGCGGCTCAACAAACCAACATTTCATTCGCCCGCGAACTGCGGAAGGAATATTATTCGCTATTACCACCAGCATCTTTTCCTCCGTATAATATTTCTTTAATATCCGGCCCGATCTTTGCCAACAAATCCATCTCTATGACCCTCTTGCGAAATCCCGAAGACATTTTTGCTTTGTTGTATTTTCCTGCCATTTCCAAAGTCAAGGTAAACGCCAGATCAATACAAAGCCACTCCTTGTATAAATCCGCCAAATCATAGACAAACGGCAGCGGGCTCCCGGAATGAATAAACCCAATGTGCGGAGAATACCCCATACTATACACGGCTGAGGTTAAAATGCCGTAGAGCGCCGCATTGGCGGATGTCAAAACCCGGTTTGTTATATCTCCAAATTCAAATTTGCCCGGCTGATAATTTCGTCCTTTCCAACCAATATTATATTGGGCTGCTTTTTTCTCGTACAATTGCCTGACACGATAACCTTCCATACCCATTATCTCTTTCAGGCTTTTCCCTTCAAGTTCAGCCGAAGGAAAACGGCGGGCAAACATACGTCTGGCAACTTCCACGGCCTTTTTTTTATCCGCAGACAGCAGCATTTGTGACCGCAGATTGCTCGAATCCGAAGTCGGACTTTGGCCTACAGCGTAAAACAACAATGAATCTTCGCCAACCCAACAGATCGAACAATTCGCGGCTGACATGACTTTCACCGCCTCATGGGTTATGGTCGTACCCGGCCCCAGCAAAAGCGTATTGATAGTGGCAATCGGCAATCGAACCACATTACCATCACAATCAATCCATTTGACGCTGCTGTCGTCTATCTCCAGCCGTCCACGCTCCAGATACAAAAACGGATACTTGTCTTTGACTTGTGGCAAGCTGGCTTTTGTAACCTTGATGAACAGCCTTTGACTTTTATCGCTTGCGGGAGCAGATACATCACTCACGACTGAATCACCGTTACTCTTCTGTCCCGGTAGCGTTTGATTTCGCCAAACTGGATGGGAATATCATTTAATGTCATTGCCTCTCCTTGGCGGCCTTGCTCGCCGTCTATTACTTTAAAAACTTCTATTAGATTTCCTTTTTTCTTTGCGATCTCAGCAGCCTTTTTCATAGCCGCAACTTCGCTTTCATAGGTCCCGCGATAGATAATATCCGTGGGCACGCAATTTTTACGTCCCAGGTAAACATCATAAACGGGATTCTGAAGAGCGGCAGCAATCTCTTCCGCTGATTCACCAGGCACTTCCATGACCACGGCAAACTTCGCGTCCTGCAGATAATATCTATAGGTAATTTTTGTTCCACCTCCGACAGCGGGTTTACCTTCACAGGTTTTGGGAATTAGTAGTTTTTCCCATGGATCGGTATCATCATAACCACTGCCCACCATGTGAAAATCCCGCAAGAGCGGCTCACGCTCCGCTTTTCGCACTGTGCCCTCCTCTGTTTTTCGTGGAGGAGCGTATGAAATGGCCGTCTGTTTAAGCGGCGCCAGTCGCGCAAGCAGTTCAGTCTGTTCACCGGATGCGCCCAACGCGCAGAGCAAAATCCCCGTGATACCGGATTTTGTGGGAAAAGGCATGGTATCACGCCTGCCAAATTTGGAGTCCGCTCCCCATGCTTGCAAAGGCGCTTCCAACCATAATAAAAGATATTTGGTCTTCATTTTATGCATCCTTCCGCAATTCCGGATTTAAGTTCCCCAATCAGCTTGTCAATGTTGAATTGCTCATCTTTTCCAAAGTCCATTCCTTTGATTTTCCCGAAAAGCGAGCCCGCAAGTTTTTCTTTTTTATCCAGGTACTGGCATAGTTCATTGATGCTCGATTCTAAAAATCCTCCGTTTTGCGGTTTGACGGCTGTTTCAAAAGGCGCCTGCAAGCGCTGCCCCTTGCGCACAAAGACTCTGGCAAATTCCCATGGAGATGCTCCGGATTGGCTGGTTTGGCGGGCGCTTGGGATTGCCACAAATAGCGCTTTTGTAAAAGCTTCTACTGACTCAGGAATGTTCTGGCCGGCCAGGGTCTGCCATAATTGCCCAAGGTCTAAACTGATATACCGATAATACGTTGCTGAATTGAATTCCAAACTTCCCATGTGAGCGGAACCAGGCTCTTGCGACTCATCATCCAGGGCTGTAAAAAACTCCACTTCATTCGTCACTTTATGGGTTGATATCGCGTGGGCAAATGACGCCGCCGCCTCTACATTAAGCTTGGCTGCCTGTGCCACCATGCGGCCAAAAAGGGCAATATCCAAGGCATCAATTTGATGATCGGTTTTACCGATAAGGTCTTCCAGTTCCTTGGCTTGCTTTTTCGGGTCTGTTTGTTCAAATACAGCATCCGGCTTAAATTTTGCCTTTTTAAATTCCTCAGCCAATGCATCCACTTCTTTGGGGCTTAGAAACAGAAGCGTATCTGTCTTGTCACCAATTTCTGTTTCATCATCCCCATCATCTTCTACAGCTTCATTCTTCTTTTTTTTGGCTTTTTCGTTTTCCTTTTCCTGCTTGCCTTTTTTACCCGCTTCCTTCTTTTTGATGAATATTCGCTCGATTTTCTCCCCGCAGGCCTGGGCCTGCTCTGGCGTCGCTCCTTTTTTCTGACATGCTCTATCAATAAGTTCCGCAATCAACTTCGTCCTGATACCAAGCTCAATCCCAAAGTCCCGCATTGCAAGACGCACCTGGCGTTTCCAGCACTGACTGCTAATCCTGGCGCGGTTCGTTCCACCAATCACCGCTGTTTTTGGCGCGCCCACATCATCCCGGTTCAAACAAGTCACCGGAAAAGACTGAATGATATGATATTCCACGCGCAATTTTTGATACGGATTCTTTTTTTGTTCCTGATTCATGATATCCTCCTGTTTTTATTTTATTATCATTATCATTTCTGAATCGGCACGATTTGCAACAGGCCAAATCCAAACCCTTTGGCCCTCCCGATACCCTGCTCAAAATTCTTTTTAAAAAGTGCTCTGTCGATTACTTTTAGTTTCCCGATAAAAGCGGCTGAACCGTGCGTATGAGCAAATACTTTTCCCTCCTTGGTTTTTTCAAATTGCCGTACACCTGTATGTCTGACCTCCAGGGTTTCAGGATTTACTTCAAAACCCACAGCCGATGCTTTTTTAATAAACCAGTCGCGAAGATCATCCTTGCCCCGCACTGGTATAAGCTTGCGGGATTGGCCGTTTCTGGTAGTAGGATTAAGCAAGACTTCAAAACCATAACAGTCATACTCCAGAAAAGATTCCGGAATTTCTTTGGAGACCAATTCGCCAATATCCGGAGTTTTTGGTTTACGTTTGGACAGAATCAATATGCAGCGACAATTCCCTGCAACACCTTTGTCAGCAAAAAGAAAATCCCTTGTTTCTCCTTCATGATTGGGAAACAACGAATAGACAACCTTGTGCATGCTATACACATCTTCAAGTTCCAATCTTTTACAATCCACACGGTTTAGTTTAAGCATTGAGGCGATCATTTTCCCTCCTCGGATAAAAATCTATTGCCCACCTTATCCGCGTTTTTTCTCCAAAATAAATAAGGTCATGCAACAATTGCGAATAACTCAAATGGGCTCCGCGGGACGCGCACAGACTGAGCAGTGGCCGCAATATTTTGCATACTTCCTGCGCTGAATCACAATCCAGCAGACGGCGTAATTTTGCCTTTGCCTGATCAGAGTTATATCCCTCATCATAGCAGGCAGCGATTGCTTTTCCAATTCCCAGGCTTCCATCTCTTTCCGGTTTGGCGCGAGCCATAGCAGCTGCTACTGTGGCAAATGGCAACCGCTGCCGATCATCCTCTATGTCACACCAACGAATCAAATGTTCCCACACCTGAGACTCGGTTGCTGGATTGTCTGCTCTGCGCAACACCGCGCCAAAAGCCGTGTCTTTTTTCATGCGCTCCAAAACAAACTCCACAAAGGCCTGTTCACGACTTTTCTTTAATATTTTTGTTTCCATACCCCCTCCTTTAAATTAGGCTTAAATATTTTACCAGATTTGGCCGATTGCCGGCCCAGGCGCTTAATTGACGTGCCGTGTCTTTGGGGCAATATGTGTTATAGGCTTTATTCACAAATCCCGCAAAAATGCCACGAAGTTTTCTTCTGTCTTTTTCCGCATCCGAATTGCAGGCATCCACCAACTCCTGAAATTTACGCTCGCAAAGCTGCCAGAAAAGGTTTGCTGCTTGCCCCCCCTGATCCGCTCCCTCCATTTTTTGATCTTTGAAGAAACCCATGGTAGCACCATAGGTGGCTTTGGAAAGCATTTCCAAGTCACTCATTTCCTTTTTGAGATTAGAAAACCAAATAGCGCCCAGCGATTTAGAATCCAGAACAATCTCGGACTCAACAAAATCATTCAACCCAGAAGCATATTGCTCCCCTGCATTACTGCTGACTTTTAACCCTCCAGACCACAGACCAAACATGTTAAAAGATTTATCAATTCTCGGTATCCCCAGCCGCAATTGCTGGCACTCGAATCCTTTTTTTTCATTTCCAATAAAAGACAGCAATGCCGTCAATTGTCGCCATGGCCGCTTTTCAGGATCAGCCCAAAGTGTTTTGACTTTGGGCAAGGTAAAATCAACGGCTACGCTGGGATCTGCCATACCTTCGGCATATCCTGGATGGGCAATGCCTTCGGAATAATGTAAACCCTCATCTGCCAGAAGCACAAAACGGGACAGGGGAATCAATCGGCCCATGTAGGATTTTTTTAGCGCTCTGGCAGTGCGGCAATCTTCCCCTCTGGGCATTTTTTCCCATGGAGCCGTTCCCAATCCCTCCGAGAAATATTTGAGGTCTTGCATGTTTTCTTCAGTTAGAAGATTAAACCATAATGTTTCCTGCAATGATCTCCCTGATAAGAAACTATGGAGAAAACCCATAAATCCCAATGAAGTACCGGGTTTCCCGGTAGACGGCTTTCCTTTGGCATTTGATTTTCCCGTATAATTTGGAGAAAGGACCACGCTATTTTCTGTTTTCTTTCCGCCCAGAGCAAAACCCATGAGCTGAACCACCAGCAATGCTTTTTCCGCGTCAGTCAGTCGATGCTCCGCCTGGCTTTGTGTCAGGACTGTTGTGTTTCCGGTTGATTTATCAACCTGAACTGCTCCATAATTCTGCACTGCCGCTTTTTTAATTGCCGGCATTTGTAAAAAAGGTTTTTCTCCATACAGCCAAAACAAATTCTTGTTTCTTGTCAAATAAGCCAATATTTTTTTCGACATGCCGGATGCTCCGGTCTTTTTCCAATCCGTATCACCTTGAGGTGTCCAGGCTGTCTGGGCAATGGCCAAAAGCAGTTTGGTCACAGCTATCTTTTGGATAGGATTGCCGCCCAATGCGGTGATACCAGAATCGATAAAAACATCTGCAAGACTTACCAGGCCCTTGCCCGCCACTGAAATCCATGGCTGACTCACTAAATTAAATCTATTCTTAATCATGATCTTCCCTTCCTTTCTTTTCAGCTCTATAACCGAAACAAGCGTCATATTCCAGATGGTACTTTTTTGACACTTCCATTTGTCCCAACCCCTGCAATTCATTGGAGTCCATCACCATAGCCGCACGGAATGGGGTTTCGTCATCATTTCCCAAATAAACATAGTCCTTCAGCCAGGCAAGCTGCTTTTTATTCGCTGTCGGCGCAAGATACTCCGGAACCAGGACTGTATTGTTAAGCAGTGTTGCAGCCATCTGCCTGCGTTTGGGTAGATCAGCCTTTTTGGGCAGACCTAATTTCATGCCATCCAAAAGCTGCACTATCGTTTTATCCTGTTCCGGGATAATCTTTTTCATCAGCAAGACTTCCGTTGATTCTGTCTCCGAATACCGGGTAGGGGCTTTGTTTTCCGCCTGGGTCGTCCCGCCCCGGCTAACTCCAACGAGAGCCATTCCGGTCAGAGTCTCCCGCTTACGTTCCAACTCCCGCTTGTATCCTGCCATTTCCCCTTTTTCAGGCCGCTCTTTATAGGTTGCTTCCAGCAATGGCCGGATTTCTCTTGGTAGATTCACGGATGACATATGCTGCCAGACTTCCAGCGTTCGGCAAAGAATATAAGGACTATATACTTTGGCGGATTTGCCAAGGTATTTCTGTTCTTGAATCGCATGATTTAAATCAGGAGCTAATATCCAGGCTTCGCGCCTGGCATCAGCCGAACGGACCGGATCATTGCCGCGATGGCGCCATAACCTGCCCATGCGTTGAAAAAGCATGTCTGTGGGGCAAAGCCGCGTAACCAAAAAATCCGCATCAATATCCAGGGACTGCTCCAGGACTTGTGTACCTATTAGGATTCTGCCTTTTTCTTGGCGCGATTCCCTTCCTGCCTTGCCAAACAGCCTAACCCACTTGTCTTCATTTCTTCTTCGATCCGATTTAATAAATCGCGAATGCAAGAGACCACACTCGAAATTGATTTCCCTGGCAGCCATTTCCCTATACCGCTTTTGAGCTTCATCCACCGTGTTCTCGATCCAAAGAACCTGTTCCCCCCTTTCCGCCCTTTTGAGGGCTTCATCGACAGATTTTGAATCATTCGCATCACTTGAACAAATATGAATATTTACTTCTGATTCTTCGATCTTCTCCGTCTCCAGTTCTTGCAGTTTCCCGCCCATGGTATATATGGAAATAAGCGGGTAAGCCGATATTTTCTTTGGTTTGACTTTAGATTTAACTACGCCCAGGATTGATCGCCGCTGATTATCAGTCAAGGTGGCGCTTAATATGATGACTGTACAGCACAATTCACGCAGGGCTGCAACCAGTTCCTTTAGGATGGTTCCTGTGTAGCTGTCATAACTGTGGACTTCATCTAAAATAACAACCTTGCCGGCCAAGCCAAAGGTGCGCACAAATCCGTGCTTTACATTCATTACCGCCATCAATGCCTGGTCAATGGTTCCCACGGCAAAGGGCGCTAGAAGTCCCCGCTTGGCACTGTTAAACCAGGACCTGCCTGGAGCGCCGTCTTCTCCCAGCTCCGTGTTCCGGAGCCAGGCGGAACTATGCAAGAGCAAGGCTGCCCGGCTTGGGTCGGATTTGTCTAAAATCCCTTGAAGATTTTTTTGTAAATCGCCGCTAAGAAAAGAATTCATACGCTCATAAACTTTATCAGAGGTTAATTGAGTCGGAAGCGCAAAGTAAATCCCAGTGGCATTGCCTTTTTCTAATAGCCGGTAAGCGCCATAAAGCGCGGCCTCGGTTTTCCCCATGCCCATCGGTGCCTCCAGCACATACGCTCCCCGACCTTTTATGGACTCGATAAAGTTAGTTTGCAAGGGATAAGGAGAAAAGCCAAAAATTTTCTCAAAGTCAAGTCCATTACGGATTTGAGGCGCCACAAATCCTGCCCGGTTCAAAGCCTCGGAAATATTGTTTTTCCAGGAATCTTCATCGACCACATCAAATAAAGAGCCTGAACCAATCCAGTCCGCGACCGTGGTCAACCCCGCAATGACATCCGCCTGAATGGCAGAAGCTATAGACGGCCAGTTTGCGTTCAATTCTTTTTTTAAGCTATCCAGTAAACCCATACGTTGGTGTTGCCAGCCGGGACCTCCATAAATTTCCGCATCGGAAGATTGAATACTGGTCGGATTGTATCCATGGTGCTTTCCCAATATTTCAGGGATATATTTGGCACACCCAGCTACCGTTGCCTGGCTGACACTGGAATGATATCCAATGATTTTGTCCAAATCCGGATTCACAATTTCCAGAGCTTCGCCGATATCGCGGTGAATTTTTTCCTGAAAAGCCGGGCTGACCTTTCCTACGTCATGCGCCGCAGCAATTAATTCACTGCCCTTGGGAAAAAGGCTTGCCCGAAGCCACTTTGGCATACGCCTTAAAAGTTCCCGCGCCACATATCCAACTATGCGGCAATGAGTTGGAACAAGTACACCCGGTTTATTCATCGGCTCGCTGCGAATGGTTTTTGCCAAGCAGTCCTTAAATGGGATTTCCCGCATATTTGATATTTTCAAATCATTATTACTTGGTCTAAACATACAAATCTTCTCCCTTTTCAGTCCGACCAATTAAAAATCCTGGTTATTCTGTCTATTCATTTCCTTCCTTAAATTCATCCCACATTCCCACTCCCCCGCCCCAAACCCCGCCGCGAATTCCCCAGCCATCTCGGCCACGGCGTCTGTAGGGTCCAGGCATGCCGGGACCCTACGACACCTGCCGAATTCGCATAATATTGGGTCATGGTGCGTCCGTTTTTTCCACCATGTAGAGACGCAATATTTTGCGTCTCTACAGAACCGTTTTGCGTCTCTACAAAACAATATCATTTTACGTATTTTTCAAAACATCATCCGGTTTAAACCCGCGAATGATGGTTGCCACGTTGTTTGATTGCAGGCCGAATTTATTAAATGGTGGTAATGATTTATTGGATAATTGTTGTAGAGAGACGCAATATTTTGCGTCTCTACGGCACAAATATGTGGACTGGCAACAAGGTCGTCAATGGTTTTCTATATCCATTTTTTCCGTTTTAGAAACATCAGCATTCCGGCCATAGCGATCCCCATAAGTCCCAGCACGAAAAAATATCCCTTCCATCCCCAGGCGAACTCCGGCAGCTTGATATTCATTCCGTAAAAACTGGTAATTACCGTGAGGGGCATCATGATGGTGGTGATAATCGTCAAGGTTTTCATGATCTCGTTCATCCGGTGGGAAACCACGGATAAATAGGCTTCCATGGTTGAATTGAGGACATCCCGGTAGGTATCCAGCATACTGTTTACCTGGACCACATGGTCGCAAACATCACGAAAATAAGCGGCCGTAGCCGGCCGGATAAAAGACGTGCTCGAACGGCCCAGCAGACCCAGAATCTTCTGCTGGGGCAGCATAAAATTCCTAAGCGTCATAACCGTCCTTTTCAGTTTCACGATGTTTTCCAGGACGGATTTATCCGCTCCTTCCAGAACCCGTTCCTCCAATTCTTCAATCCGGTTTTCCAGTTTTTCCACCACGGGAAAATAACCATCCACGATATTATCTATAATGGCGTGCAGCAAGAAACCCGCGCCCTGCTGCATAGCCTGGGGCTTGCTCGGACAGCGCCGGAATAACTTGGAAACCGGCGCCAGGGGATCGTTGTGAATGGTCAATACATAATTCTTTCCGAAAAAAATATTCAATTCCCGGGTTTGAAAAGCCTGCTCCCGGACATGCGAATAATCCATGCCATGCACTACAATAAATAAATAATCATCGTATTCATCCAATTTTGGCTGGTTTTGAGGAAAGATAGCGTCCTCAATGGCGAGTTGGTGAAATTTAAAAACCTCTACCATTACGTCAATATCATCTTCGGACGGATTGAGAATATCAATCCAGAGTAAATTACGGGAATCCTTCAACCGGCGCCCGATGCGCTCTGCCGTTTCCAGCTTCACGCCTTTTTTTTCCTTATTATACACCAACACCTGCAGCATAAAATCTGCTCCTACTCCGAAAGTTTACACCAGGGTGCTTTTATTCTGCTCCTGCTTGGCTTTGCATGCTACGCAGAGTTTCGCGAAGGGCAGGGCTTCCAAACGGGGCCCCGCAATTAAATCACCGCATGATTCGCATTTTCCGTAGGTTCCATTATCTATCCGCTCCAAGGCCTCCTCTACTTCCTGCAACCGCATCCGCTCGGTTTCGGAAAGCCCCATGGCCAGTTCCCGTTCATAATAATCCGAAGCGATATCCGCCGAGTCGCGCACCTCATCCATACCTACCTCTTTAGTACTCTTGGAAAAGCTTTCAACTTTCGTCAGCACAGCTTGTTTCTGCTCTAATAATTTTTTGCGAAATACTTCCATTTGAGATTTTCTCATACTCTACACCAACTTTCTCATAGCATTCAAGGATGAACCGCCAAGTTCGATCCAGTATCTTAACCGTTTAAAAACCGAATAACTACCGCTCCTCCTCTAATCGAATTTTAATCGTATTTGGTGTAATTAACGCCTCACCGCTTCCGCCCGCTCCCTAAACGCCAGCGCCGGTGATCGGTATCCCTTCTTGGTTTTTGAGGGGTTTTTCACAATTTTAATCGTGCCCAGCCGGGGATCCGGTAGCCCCTGATTTCGGCCGCCCCGCAGACCCAATTCACGCAGATAATCCACCAGTTCGGCCGAGAGGCGTTCGCCCGGACTTAACAAGGGTATGCCGGGCGGATAAGGCGAGAAAATCTCTGCGCTCACTTCACCCACCGCCTCCCGCCACGGTACTTTTTTGGACAGGGCGAATACGGCCTCGCGGGGAGGCAAAACCACCTCGGGTAATGTCGATGGCAGCCTTATTCCGGTCCGTTTAATTTTATTCTTTCCGGGAAACTTTTTCGCCACGGCTTCCAGACCCCGAATTAACGACTTCATATCTTTGGAGGTATTACCAATGGTAAATATCAATAAAATAGTATCCAGATCGGCAAACTCTACTTGAATTTTATATTTTTGATTCAGAAAATCCGCTGCCTGGTAACCATCCAGTCCCAATCCCTTCACATCCACACATAACTTGGTAACGTCCAGTTCATGCGCCCCCGGCCTCCCGGTTATTTCCTCGCCTAAACAGGACAGTCCGGGAATGGCATTAATCCGGCGCCGCGCCTCCTGGGCCAGAGTAATCGCGATGGTAAGCAATTCCTTCCCGCGGGTCGCCATCTGCATCCGGGCCAGATCCAGGGATGTCAGCAGGATGTAAGAAGGACTGGTCGTCTGCAACAAGTTCAAAAGACGTTTTAGCTTTAAAACATCCGCTGTCCGGCGTACCAGCATGAGGGAAGCCTGAGTCATGCTGCTGAGAATCTTATGCGTACTTTGCACGCAAATATCAGCTCCACTGGCCATTGCCGTCATGGGCAAATCCGGATGAAACTTCAAGTGCGGACCATGGGCTTCATCCACTAATAAAAACATGCCGGCTTGATGAACTAAACGCGCGATTTTTCGCAGATTGGTTCCGATTCCCTGGTAGGTGGGATGCGTCACCAGAACCGCCTTCGCGTCCGGATGACTGGCAACGGCCTGAGCCACGGCTTCCGGCGACACATTTAAAAACATGTTTCTTTCTTCATCCCTTTCCGGCATGACATATACCGGCACGGCTCCCGAAAGAATAATGCCGGCCAGGACGGAACGATGGGCATTCCGGGGAACGATTATTTTATCCCCCGGATCACATACCGTCATGATCATGATGTGATTGCCGCCTGAGGTCCCGTTTACCAGGAAGAAGGCATAATCCGAGCCG
Organism: uncultured bacterium; assembly: GCA_965371665.1. Classification (GTDB taxonomy): domain Bacteria; phylum Oederibacteriota; class JAAXVQ01; order JAAXVQ01; family JAUVAV01; genus JAUVAV01. The sequence goes on along the minus strand of CBDUZI010000092.1, from coordinate 318 downwards.
TACGCTTCAGCCGCCAGTTTCTGCGCTTCTTTGATTACCCCGCGGGGATAATGCAGGGAATCCACTTCCTCTAAAAGGGTTAAATCGCAGTCAAAAATCTTTTCGCCCACAAAATTGCGGAATTCCTGCGGAATTGAGACGCCGTGCTTATGCCCGGGAGTATGGAAGGATATTTTTTGCTCCTTGGCATAATTAATTACGGCCTCAAAGAGCGGGGTAGTATGTTGCTTCAGTGAACTCATCCCGCTGCGCTCCTCCCAAGCTCCTAGGAGCCTGTCGGACTTAAGTCATTCTCCCCCTTTTGTAAAGGGGGCAGGG
>CBDUZI010000091.1:0-12580 GCA_965371665.1 uncultured bacterium | reverse complement strand
AATCCCCCCTGCCCCCTTTACAAAAGGGGGAGAAAGACTAAAGTCCGACAGGCTCTTAGAAACGAGCTCCCGGACGTTTAATAAATTTTTTGATTTTTTTATTGCCGATCCAGACCTTCTTGCTGCTTTGCATATCCGTAAGCACCATATCAATTTGATAGTAAAAGGTCTTTTTACTGCCCGCGGCATCCGTAATCTTGGAAATCGTTCCCTGCATCATATAATCAGACCCGGTCTCGGAATACATCTGCTTGCGGGTTCGGTCGGCAGCATGGGTCTGCTGGTCCTCCCGCTCGGAACGGACTTCATCCCGTTCGCCCTTGCTGCTCACAAAATCCACTGTGCCGGAATTGGTCAGCTCGCGCTCAATATCATTCTTGAAGGTATCAGTTGCAATATGCTCGTCCGTTTTGTTCTTAATGGTTCCCACTATTACTGTGGGATTCTTGCCCTTGGCTTTTAAGAACTGGCTCAACCAGGGACGGGCGAGAGCGTCCTTTACCATCTGCTCCGCGACTAACTGGGAATCCGTATCATTCCACCGGCCGGACAGATCAACTACTTCGTCGGTCGCAATACGTTTTACTGAACCGGCGCACCCGAACAACCCGATTGCCACTACTCCCGCTACTGCCAACTTCAATGCCTTACTCATAATTCCTTCCTCCTTGTGTGTTTTTTTCATTTAATAATTCCAATGAAACCCGAACTGAGGAGACGGCCAGCTAATGGCGTCATTAATATAATTACAGCTAAAGGGCTCTTCGCTCTCGCTGATTGACTTAACATAGGCGAATCCCAGAGAGAGTCCCATTCCGCTGTCGAAAAAGTATGACAAACCGGCTACGACATCCACTGCGAAGATATTCTTTCTAGGTCCGGTATAGTAAAATACTCCTCCTCCGGAAATAAAAGGGGAAAATTTACCGGTTGAAAAATAATACTTTACTCCCAGGTCAAGGGAGAATCCGTCTAAAAAAGTTCCCGCCCCGCCCCCGATGGCAACCTGGCCGGTCGCGTATTTATCATACTGAATGCCAAAAACCAGCGGCCCGCCGATCATAAGCCAGAGATCATTATCCTTGACTTTAAGGGGCGTATTTTCCGCAATCATGGCCTCGACTTTTTCCGTTACGCCGGCCTCGGCCGCAACAGCCATACTGCCGGCCGCCAACATGACTACCAATGATAATAAAGCTGTTTTTTTCAATCGTTTAAACATAATTCCCCCTCCCATTTTATATGCCCAAATATTTTAACTATTCTATCCATCGCCCTCTCGCTTGACAAGAAATATTTTAAGATAATGTCATTATTTTTTCCTTTGGCCGGCCTCCTCCCCCTCCTTACATGGTTTTTTAACCCTCATTGGTAATAACCCAAATATTACATTAGGTTTCTACAATTGTAAAAATAATTCCAGCCCCAGGAGTTTGAGCAATTAGCCGATTTTGCCGGCTTCTCCCTTTGAAAAAGGGGGAAAATGACTAAAGTCCGACAAGCTCCTAAGGTGAAAATCTTCTGGTCTTTTAGAACATTTATAAGTATTATGCTTTTCCGGAGGCCGAAAAGATGAAAAAATCCCGTATAAAAAAAACCGAGTGGGTAACCGATGATTTCGGACACTGCTACCTGGGAAAAAGACTGTATCAGGGCCGGTCAGCCTTCCAGCGGCTGGAACTTTTCCAGCACCGGACTTTCGGAACTATGCTTTTCCTGGACAACAAGATCCAGCTCTCGGAGCAGGATGAAAACCGTTATCATCAATACCTGGTGGCTGCTCCCCTGCTGGCCCATGCTAAACCCCGCAGCCTGGCTATTGTCGGCGGCGGGGATTGCTTCGCCCTGGAAGAGGCGGTCCAGCACTCGTCCTTAAAGCGTATTCTGATGCTGGAAATCGATCAGGGAGTAGTTGATTTTTGCACCCGTTATTATCCGGCCATTAAAGCTGTGCGCCAAGATAAAAGAATAAATATCATCTATACCGATGCCCGCACCTGGCTGGAGCAAAATCCCGAACTCTTTGACGTGCTGGTACTTGATCTAACTGAACCGCACGGCCCTTCGAAAATGCTTTATACCCGCGAATTTTACCGGCTCTGCAGAAAGCGGCTGACTTCCCATGGCATTCTTTCCCTCCATGCGGATAACTATTCCCTGTTCCCGGAAAGTTATGCCACGATTTACAAAACAGCGAAAAGCGTATTTCCTCATATTCTGACCGCCCGGGTCGACATACCAAGTTACGGCATGGGCTGGACTTACCGTTTGGCTTCTTTGCAGCCCATTGCTTATTCCCGGCTGCTTGAAAATACCCGGCGTTTTACCCGCCGGGGACACCGCCTGGATCAGTTCACTCCCACCTCTTACCTGGTGGAACCGAACCCCGAGGAAAGGTGTATACTAAAACACCAGGGCCGCATCTCTACGGATGCCCGGCCTTTTGATAAATTTAAAAAGCCGGAAAAAAAGTAATCAACTAGGAGTCTGAGCATTTAGTTGGTTTTTTAGGTTGTCATTCCCGAATGCTCTTATCGGGAATCCAGAAAAGCATTATTTTATAAGCATTGAAAAATCCCTGGATTCCGGCTTAAAGCATGCCGGAATGACAAAACGTACTAATTGCTCAAGCTCCTAGACGGAGGTTGAACATGAACACCACCGCTGAATTGCGGGTACCGGACCGCCAATTTTTCGAGACCCTGCGGCTGGCCCCCCACCGCTTGCTGATGCTCGATTACGACGGTACGCTCTCGCCGTTTGTCCAGAACCGGTTCAAAGCCTTTCCCTATCCCGGAGTCACGGATTTATTAAGCGAGATTACCAACCAGGCTAATGCCCGGCTCGTGATTGTCACGGGCCGTCCGTTGCAGGAAATTATTCCCCTGCTGAACATGTCTCCCCATCCTGAAATATGGGGTTCGCACGGCTGGGAGCATTTGCATCAGGACGGCACGATTGAAGTATATCCCATGTCCATACCGGTCAAAAACGCCATGGACGGTGCCCGTGAAAAAATCAGCCAAAAAATCCTGATCGCCAGATTGGATATCAAACCCGGCTCCCTGGCCGTCCACTGGCGCGGCCTGCCTGAGGCTGAGGAAAACGCGGTAAAAAAAACCGCACTTGAAATCTGGGGAGCATACGACGCTAAGGAGGGCCTCATGCTAAAAGCCTTTGACGGCGGCCTGGAACTGCGCACGCCGGGGCGGGATAAGGGAACCGCCACCCGCCATCTTCTGGAGGAATCTCCGGCCCAAACTTTTGCCGCCTACCTGGGAGATGATCGGACAGACGAGGACGCCTTTGCGGCCCTGGCAAACCGCGGCGAAGGAATCCTGGTAAGGAATGAGTTTCGTCCTACTCAGGCCAAGTGGTGGCTTCACCCTCCCCGGGAACTGCTTGATTTTTTAAGGCAGTGGAGGGATTGCTGTCAAGGTTTGGTATCGTAGGGGCGGACTTCAACCCGCACCTACTTACTCACCACATTTTTATAAACCGCTTTATTCCCCAACTCGGCCTCAATTTCCAGCAGGCGGTTATACTTGGCGATCCGGTCGCTGCGGCTGGCGGAGCCGGTCTTAATTTGCGCTCCACCCATGGCCACGGCCAGGTCGGCGATAAAAGTATCTTCCGTTTCTCCGGAACGGTGGGAAATCACGAAATTCCAGCCCGCCTTCCGGCATAGCTCTATGGTCGCTATGGTTTCCGAGACCGTACCAATCTGATTAACCTTGATCAAGACCGCATTGGCAGCCTTGCGCGCAATACCTTTTTTAACAAATTCGGGATTAGTGACCAACAGGTCATCCCCCACTACCTGAATCTTGCTGCCAACGCGGCGGGTAAATTTTTCGAATCCTTCCCAATCATTTTCATATAAGGGATCTTCGATGGAAACAATGGGGTATTTATCAACCCATCCGGCCCAAAGATCAATCATTTCATCCGTGGTCTTGATCCCGGTTCCGGAATCCGCCAGGTTGTACTTTCCATCCTCGTAGAAAGAGCTTGCCGCCGGATCCAGCGCGATCATGATATCCCGGCCCGGCGCATAACCGGCGGACTCTATGGCCTCGATAATTACGTCACAGGCCTCCTCATTGCTTTTAAGATTGGGCGCGAACCCGCCCTCATCCCCTACCGCTATAGAGTAGCCTTTTTGCTTTAAACTTTTCGCCAAATGGTGAAAAGTTTCCGCTCCGGCCCGGAGGGCTTCCCGAAAAGTAGGCCGCCCCAAAGGCATGGCCATAAACTCCTGGAAATCCACGCTGTTATCCGCGTGCTTGCCGCCGTTAATAATATTCATCATGGGCGCGGGCAGGATAACAGCTTCTTCGCCTCCCAGGTATTTATAAACCGGAAGACCTTTAGCCCGGGCCCCGGCCTTGACTACTGCCATGGATACGCCCAAAATAGCATTGGCGCCGAGTTTACCCTTATTCGGAGTACCGTCCAGAGCAATCATTAATTTATCCATTGCCTGGTAATCCAAGGCATCCTTTCCTTTTACAGCCGCGGCGATTGCTCCGTTCACGTTCTCCACGGCTTGCAGCGTACCCTTGCCGAGATAACGAGACTTATCTCCATCCCGCAATTCCACGGCTTCATGCTCCCCGGTCGAGGCTCCGGATGGAACCGAGGCCGAGACCGGCGCTCGACCTTCCAGCTTAAGCAATACCCGTATGGTGGGATTGCCGCGGGAATCAAGAATTTCCAGGGCTTTTACATCTTCAATAATAGCTGACATGTTTTCCTCCTACTAAGAATTAAGCCTTAGCGGCTCACTAGATAAAAATCTCGCGTATTGTATGCTTCTCCAAACCGGAATGCAAGATTTTTCCTCGGAAAAAATTTGTCCCTCCCCTCCGGATGGGATTAGGTTTTACGCCGGATTTGCCGTAACTTATAAACAAAGGAGGCATATTTTGATTTTCAATTCAGAAATACTTCAATTTTTATTCCTGACCGCCTTCCTGGTTCATATCTTGACACTTTTTTTGCTCCTGTTGGGTCTGTTTTTTTACTTCAAATCATTACGGGAAAAACACCGGCAGTTCCTGCGCCCGCCGGCGGAAAAGCAAGTACCTCCGTCCTTATTTACTATCAAAACCTTTATGGAAAAACTGCCTTTTGGCATCTTTATCATAAACCGGGATAAAAAAATCCGCCAGGCTAATGCCGCAGCTCTAAAAATGATAGGGGCTGGTTCGGAACAAGAGGTCCTAAACCAACCGTACGATAAGATATTTTGTTTATCTCCCCAAGACCAGTGTCCTATCCTGGAACCGGGCCAACCAATGAATTCCCGGGAATGTTTTATAAAAGGAAGTAAAAATAAAATACCGGTTTTAAAGAATGCTCTCCCCATTACCCTGGAAGGCGAAGAAGTCTTGCTCGAAGCCTTTATCAATATCGAAGAACTTTATAAAGCCCGCCAGGAGACCGCAGAGGCCCATAAAAGCCAGACCGAAGCAGCACGGTGTTCCAATGATCTGGCTGTATTGGCCGAGCAGACCAGTTTCTCCAAAAGCATGTTCCTGGCGAACATGCGCCATGAAATCCGCACCCCAATGAATGCGGTTATCGGCATGGTACAGCTGGTCTTGGATACCCAACTCAGTTCAGAGCAGCAAAATCATCTCGCAAAAGCGCTTAGCGCCGCTGAGTCTTTGCTCAATTTAATCAACGACATTCTGGATTTTTCCAAAATCGAGACCGGCCACCTGCCCCTGGAGGAAATTGATTTCGACCTGCGTACTACCATGGAAAGCGCCTCTGAAATTGCAGCGAGTAAAGCCAGTGAAAAAGATCTGGAATTAGCCTGCCATATTGAGCCCCAGGTTCCCACCTCCCTGACCGGCGACCCCGGCCGGTTGCGCCAGATTCTCTTGAATTTGCTCAGCAATGCCGTTAAATTCACTCATCAGGGCGAGGTTATACTTTCAGCCGAAGTCACCAATGAAACCGAAACGCGGGCCGATCTGATTTTTACGGTTTCCGATAGCGGCATTGGCATTCCCGCTGACAAACACGAAATGGTTTTTGAATATTTTACTCAAGCTGATACCTCAACTACCCGGCGCTATGGAGGAACCGGATTAGGGCTCTCTATCACCAAACAGCTGGTGGAACTTATGGGCGGCCGGATTTCCCTGGAGAGTAAGGTTGGGCGGGGCAGTACTTTTAAAATTGTTCTTCCCTTCCGGCTCCAAAAAGAACCACATGTAGTACCGCCTCAAGTAGAGCGCTCCTTAGCCGGTATCCGGGTTCTGATTGTGGATGACACTTCCATTAACCGGCAACTTTTTCAGGAAATGCTTAAAAAGTGGGATATGCAGACGGAGACCGCGACTAATGGACCGGAAGCTTTGAAAATCCTGGCATCCGCATATGGCGAAGGAAAACCATATCAGCTTATGCTCCTGGATAAATTCATGCCGGATATGGACGGTTTTCATACAGCTGAAAAAATCAAAGGCGAGGCTTTTGCGGATAAAATGAAAATTCTCATGATTACTTCAGCCGGCGCACGCGGGGACGGACTTCTTTGCCGTAAATTGGACATAGCCGGTTATTTAATCAAACCGGTAAAACAATCTGAGCTTTACAGTGCCATCATTTCAGTGCTGCGCCAGAAGGAAATACCTTCCTCTAAAAAAACTCCTCTGGTCACCCGGCATTCTCTGCAGGAACGCAGACGCCGGCTGGATATCCTCCTGGTCGAAGACAACCCTATCAACCGTGAATTGATAATGGCCTTGCTGTCCAAGCGGGGAGAGGCGGTTACCGAGGCCGAGGATGGAATCCAGGCTCTTAAGGCCTTGGAAAAGCATGTTTATGATCTGGTATTTATGGATGTGCAAATGCCGAACATGGATGGACTTAAAGCTACCCAGGAAATTCGGAAACGCGAGCAGGTTACCGGAAAACACACGCCCATTATTGCCCTCACAGCCCATGCATCAAAGCAAGACCGGCAAAAATGCCTGGCCGTTGGCATGGATGATTTTATTTCCAAGCCGATTAAGCGCCCGGAGTTTTTCAAACTGCTGGAGCATTATTCAAGCCTCAATTTGTCGAATAAAACCCTCTCGTCTTCTCCATCTTCCCCAGCCGCCCCGGACTCCGGGCAGGCCTCTAAACTGCCGATTGTAGACATAAAGTCGGTATTGGAACGGGTCAACGGGGACCGGGAATTGCTGCATGATCTCTTGCACAAATTTATAAACCTCTCCCAAAAACAGGTATATGACCTGGAAGCCGGTATCCAGCAGCATGATTTTGAAGCCATACGTAAAACAGCCCATTTTCTGAAGGGAAGCTCGGCCAACTTGTCGTGCGAGCGGGTTCGTAATCGCACGGCAAATTTGGAGAGGATGGCGAAAAACCCAGATGACATGGAAAACATAACCAAGGAAACAGAGAAGCTAAAAGGCGATTTGGAAGACCTTAAGAATTACATAGCGTCAAATATTCAATAATCCGCATCTCCTCTCCCCTAAGATTCGCCAGACAATCCTTATTATCCCTAAAAAAATTCCGTCTCTTCATCCCCCAAATTATTATGTGATAAATCCCGCCCGGTATGTGTATTCTTCCCTGTCTTGGCATATTGTATTAGACAGGTTTTTTGCCTTTGCATTCATTTTATTTATTTTTTTCTATATTGCGCTTACTTACTAACCAACGTCCCGGATTCTCACGGATTACAGGGGAGGGGCCTTGATCTCCGAGGTTAGGCAAAAATCAATATCTGAGTATTGCTTCACATAATGATGCAGCATCCATTCTGATTCGGCGAAAAAAACCCGGCGCCCGTCTTTGTCCAGACCGATACGGTCAGTTCTGAACCCGCAAAAATCTTCCCACTGGACTGGATTGTGCGACGTAATCCAGCAAGCCTTGTAAAAAGCCAGCGGCTGGAACTGGCATTTGGCTCCATACTCATGTTCCAGACGGTACTGGATAACCTCAAATTGAAGCTGCCCTACAGTTCCGACAATCTTGCGCCTACCGTCATCCATGGTGAACAACTGCGCCACGCCCTCGTCGGTGAGATGCTTAATCCCTTTTTCCAATTGCTTGCCGGTTAAGGAAGTTTTGATAAGTTCCCGGAATATCTCCGGGGAAAAACTGGGAATGCCTTGAAACGTGAATGCCTCCCCGTCGGTCAGGGTATCGCCGATTTTAAAATTCCCGCGGTCATACAGGCCGATCACATCACCGGGATAGGCTTCGTCAATCACGTCTTTTTTCTGCCCCAGAAAGCTGGCGGGATTAGAGAAGCGAAGATCGGTTTCCAGGCGCACGTGTCGGTAAAATTTGTTCCGTTCGAATTTCCCGGAACAAACCCTTAAAAAAGCGATACGGTCGCGATGGCGCAAATCCAAGTTGGCATGAATTTTAAAGACAAACCCGCTAAAGGCCTCTTCCTCCGGCAGAATGGCTCGTTGATCCGAGTCTCGGGGCAGGGGCGGCGGCGCAATCTCAACAAACGTATCCAGAAGTTCCTTGACGCCAAAATTGTTCAGCGCGCTGCCGAAAAAGACAGGCGCCACTGCTCCCGCAAGATACTGTGGCTTTTTAAATGACCCGTAAACTCCGCTCAGCAGTTCCACATCCTCGCGCAATTGGCCGGCCAACACCTCCCCCACTATCCTTTCCAGCTCTGCACTGCGCAAATCAAAGATAGCGCTCGCGTCCTTCGCCGCGGTGGGACGAGCATCGAACAGCCGGATTTTTTCCTGGTACAGACTATACACGCCTTTAAAATCCGCGCCCCGGCCGATAGGCCAGCTCAACGGCAAAACCTTAAGCGCTATTTCACTCTCGATTTCGTCCAGCAAATCAAAGGGACTGCGCCCTTCGCGATCAAGCTTGTTGATAAAGATAATCACCGGAGTTTTTCGCATCCGGCAGACTTTCATCAGATTTTCCGTTTGTTCTTCAACCCCTTTGACACTGTCCACAACGAGTATCACGCTGTCCACAGCGGTCAGCGTCCGGTAGGTATCTTCCGAAAAATCCTTGTGACCCGGGGTGTCCAACAAATTTATTTTCAAACCGCGATATTCAAAACTCATGACCGCCGAGGCGACCGAAATACCGCGCTGGCGCTCGATTTCCATAAAATCGGACATGGTGGTTTTTTTGATCTTGTAGGATTTAACCGCCCCCGCGCTTTGAATAGCGCCGGCAAAAAGCAGGAATTTTTCCGTCAGCGTGGTTTTCCCGGCATCCGGATGGCTGATGATGGCAAACGTCCTTCTTTTACAAATTTCACTTGCATAACTCATATCGTTCCTCTCTGTATGAAAACACTGCCCCACGCCAAGCCCAGCGTAATAATTCGGTGACGAAGCGGGACAGATGTTAGGGGTTTTGCAGCAGAATCACAAGCTAACTCCGACCCCGGCCACAATATTTCTTTTTTCACGGATTCTCACCATCGGTTTTCCGTTTATAATTGGCCAGGCGATCCAAAAAATACTCCTGATTCCATAATTGCACTGAAGCGATTTCAGACGGCTTAATAAAGCGAATAATATCCGCGGACACGGCCTGCCAATCCAGACCCCTAATCCGCTCTCCGATCTGCTTGACGCACCAGTTAATATCCACTGCGGGGCCGGTATTTTTCCAGATGCCCACCTGGTTCAGGGCGGCGCTTAAGAATTTAAAATTGATCGCAATCCCCCTGCTAACATACCACAGAAAATCATACCAGTCCCGGCCTTTGGGATATTCCCGGCAAAGCAAGGCATGCACCTTGCCGGCGAAAAGGCTGGGTAAATCCTGGGTCGTTACTGAAAAAGCAAAAGGAAAATCCAAATATTGATTTCCAAAACCGCTCCCCCCTGGCGGATTGCTGTCAACCTCCAGCTTAATTTTAATTTTGCGCATGGACCGGTCGGCTTTAAGTTCGGTTAATTGCAGGATTTTTCCGACGGAATCATCTTTTAAAAATGCTTTTTTGACCACATCCTCCGCCCGGGAGCGATCAATGACTTCCAATTGATAGCCGTAAGCTTCAAGTTCCAGGGACAAATTTTTCAAGTAGGGTTTTAAATCAAAATGCGGGTCAGGTTCTTTTAGTATAAAATCCAAATCCTCGGAAAACCGGTTCAGGCTGTAAAAAACCCGCAGGCAGGTCCCGCCTTGAAAGGCCGTGATTTTGTAAAATCCGGTTCTCGCCAAGCCCGCTAAAATAACTTCCTGCGTAATTTCCCGTAGCGCCTGTTCTTCTGCCTGGGCTGATTGGCAATGATATGCTTGTAATCGTTCCTGAATAATTTTAATACTCATATCCCAGCTCCCGTCCGGCGCTGGCAATGAATTTTTGTACCCGGTGATTGGTATAATTTTTCTGCAATGCCTTTAGTTCTTCAAGCTGAACGGATTCAAAATACATTCCTTCAATTCTGAGACTGTCCCGGGCAGCCTCTAATCCCTGCCAGTTCTTCCGATAAATATATACATAATCTACCAACGCTTTGAACGGCCGTGCCATAAAAAAAACATCGCCCGTTTCCAACTGAATCCGTTCCACTCCCTGGTAAAAGAGCGCTGTGGGAATCCGTTTAAAACTAAAATATCCTAAGGGAGTTTTAAAATCTTTGGATTTTTTCATACAGATGCCGGTAATGGTAGGCACCGCTTCGGGAATCCAGCCATGATAGGACAAGGCTGACTCCAGACTAATATAAGACGGACCATAAACATATTGCGCTAGTTGATACAAATTAATTTTACGACGTTGATATTTTGGCGCCAGGCTATATAACCCTTTTTTAATGTAAGCAATGTCACCGGATGCGGTCGCTCTTTTGATTAACCCATACCTGCTGTCTTCAGATACTTTCATCAAGTTGATTACTTCAGTATCTGAGAAAACAGCATTCGGAATTCGCTCAATAACTAACTCTACCAACTTATTCATAATATAATTTCCTTATACTGTCATAATTTGACAGTTCGAGGAAATTTTATCATAATTCCAAGAAATACTCAAGCAATATATTCCACAAACTGTCATATTATGACAGTTTGTAGCTTGAATTCTTTGTGATTTTATACTATCTTTTCGGTGTGTCTGTTTTTTTTTGGGGGGGGAAGAGCAGTTAGTACGCAACGTCCCCTATTACAATAGCTTTACTCCAACTTTTTTAGCTGCCTTCCGCAATTTCAGGTCCAACGTGGCGAAAGATATACCTTCCCGCATGGCCAATTCTATATATGCTGCATCATAAGCAGATAAATAATGCTCTCTGGCCAATAATAAAGTAGTGGAAAAGGCCTTATATGTCGTATCTTGATCCACTATAATTGGCAGTGAATTTAACAGACTCAAAAATCGCACAGAATCCGCCTCTTTGAGGCGCCGGCGTCTTTCCGCTAGTAAAAGCACATTTGAAACTTCCAATGGCCATATACTCGGCACTATGGCCTCGGAATGGGATAATTCTTCCAGTATTTTTTCGGTATCCGGCGTAACTTCATCCTCAAAACACCAACTCATAGTTACCGAACAGTCCAGCACAAACCGCTTCAAAATCTTCTACCTTCCCTAATCATGGATTTCAAATTTGCTTTCCCAAGCTTTTTGCCTTTACTGAACTCCTTTAGACTTTGGATAGTCAATTTCGTATCCGTCTTTCCTAACGCAGGAGCCGAGGTGATTTGCGCTACCGGCATCCCATGCTTAGTAATGATATAATTCTCACCCCGCGCCACTTTCTCTAATATCTCAGGCAGATGGGTCTTAGCTTCATAAGCGCCTACAGTATGCATTGTCCCCTCCTGTTTAAACTAGTCTTATACTAGTCTATATTATATCTGTAATATTATCAACCTGTTTTTATGGAATCCGATGCTGCCGACAACAAGAATTATTGCTTGCTCGATTTACTTTCGGTCAAGGTATCATAAAAGTAGTTCAATTGTTCATAATATGTCTTGATCAATTTCATCCATGAAGATCCAGCGATGACACCTATAAAGCAGCAAAATGATATTGAAAATATCAGGGCATGATTCTCGTTGGCGATTGTGACCCTATTGGGAATAAAATAGATCAGGTTTAAGCATATCAAAAATGTATTAAAGAAAGTGGCACATGCAATTCTCATGCGACTTCGGATGTAATCAAGAAACTGCCCAGCAGCAGCATTATTTAGAAATATATATGTTCGACGTTTGTTTAGCTCTTTCTCGTAAAATGACCCAAACCGAAGTCTGGAGTCCACCCACAACAATTTCCACAACCATGCTTGTAGTTTTCATTCATATTCTCCCTTCGGCAGCTTCGGATAACCGTAACCGTTCACGCATTTCCCCCTCCCCCGCGAGGCTGTGTCGTAACCGGTTTTTAGAGGCATTTGTGTTGCTTTGTCATTCCGAACGTAGTGAGGAATCTCCACGAAAACGCTTAATTTAAAAGGACGTTTGGAGATTTCTCGGCTGCGCCTCGAAATGACAAACCTAGGAGCTTGTCGGACTTAAGTACAAAATCGGATTTTGAGCACTTTCCCCCTTTGAAAAAGGGGGATTGAGGGGGATTTTGCATATGAAAACGGGC
>CBDUZI010000090.1:0-12829 GCA_965371665.1 uncultured bacterium | reverse complement strand
AGGGGGAAGAGTGCTCAAAATCCGATTTTGTGCCTAAGTCCGACAGGCTCCTAGACCCCGGCTTTCGCCGGGGTGACAAATATAACAACAAAACTTAAAAACCCACAAAAAATTGTGAAATATGCAAAAGTTGAGATGTAACCTATTTTTTCTTCCCGCAAAACACCCTGAATTTTTCAATCCAAGCCTTACCCTGGGAAGAGTCAGGTTCCACAAACTCCATAAATTTAACCAACCGGTTTAAAATAACCGGAGATATGCCGTGTTCCATTCTACAGGCTGATTCGTCAGCTTCCGATTCCTCAATTTTCAGAACTTTAACAAAAAAATCCTTCAGTGAGCTGTGGCGGCGAATTACATCCCGGGCCAATTCCTCGCCCTTGGGCGTTAAAGTAATCACATCATAAGGCACGTAATTAATCAGTTTTTTCGCGGCCAGTAAATGCAAAGCTCCGGTTACTGAGGCCGCCTTAACCTTCAGACGAGAAGCCAGATCCCTGGCCTTGGCCGCGCGTTTCACCGCAATAATATGGAAAAGCGCCTCCAGATAATCCTCCAGACTGGAACTCAATTCCTGCCAGGACTTTGACTGCACCACAAACATCACCCTCTTCCTGATTTATTCATTTGTCTTGCCTTATTTTATACGTCAATCCTAATTATTTGTAAATGATTTTTTTAAATGGAAGGGGGATTTTCTGAGGGGCAACCACAGGGGGTTGCCCCTACAAATTCACAGGTATTTTGAATTTATTGTAGGGACGGGTTTCAAACCCGCCCTTTAACGATTTCCGTGGTTTTTAAACTAAGGGCCGGGATGTCCTTCGGCAGGCTCAGGATAAAGAAGCCGGCCCCTACGGTTTGCATAAATTAGGTTTGTTGATTTTTGTAGGGGCGGGCCCCCGTGCCCGCCCAGGGGTTGACGTTCCGTGTAAGGAGACTTTGCATGACATCCGCTCACTAACTTAATCTATAATCCATTTAAGCGGCCTTTTTAAGGTATCTGGATCCAATATCCGGAAACATAATTAAAGCCGGATGAACTCTAAACGCTTTTCCCAGGGCGATTGCCCGGCGCTTGCCAATATCAATTTTATCATTTTCAATCAAACTGATATTATTGATATTGATTCCGGATTTTTGGGCGAGATCATCCCTGGACCATTCTTGCCATTCTCTCAAAATTTTAACTACCTCACCGGTGCTTAGCTTAGTATAGCTTTTAGCCGGCACAAAATCCTTTTGGTTAATCATGGGGCTCTCCTTTCATATTCTTTATGGCGCTTTATTTATATTCGTTTAGTATTTGTGCGGCGTGATCTCTATCACATATACCGCTACCGCTTTCTCATGAACCGCATATATCACCCTATATTGCAGACCCAATCTTGATGATCTTTGACCCTTTCTCGATCCCTTCAATTTCTCATCATGGAGCCCAGGCCGCCCCCTAAGAATATCAGGGCCGCACAATGATACTAAATTCATCCAATATTCATACTTTTTGACAATTGCTATTGGCAGCTTCTTAATCAGCTTTGCAATATCTCGATGCTCATATATTTCCCATTCCATGGCATTGCCCTTTCTATGTTATATTAAATATAATATATCAATATTAATATGTCAAGCCCTTTCATTGTTTATTATGGATATTCCGGTGGTTTTTAAACCAAGGGCCGGGATGTCCTCGGCAGGCGCAGGATAAAGAAGCCGGCCCCTACAGTTGCATAAATTAGGTATGTTGGATTTTCGTAGGGGCGGACCTCCGTGTCCGCCCTGGGGGGTGATTTTGCCTGGTTTTCGCAAGGGCGTTTAATTAAACGCCCCTACACTCCGTGCCCTTGATTAATTAGGCCGAACCTTCCAAGGTCCTCAGGCATCTCTGCAGTATCCGCCTGAGTTGCTCATAGTTAACAGTGACCGGCAATGTCTCCAGCGTATCGACAAAACGACCGAATGTACCCTTGTAGCCGGACACGGTAAGCATGGCTTTTGGAACCATGATCTTTCTTGCTTGCAACTCTAACCCTGCAAACAGACTGCTTGCCCACATCTTATCATTGGCATCTACTTCTGCAATAGCCATCAGCTTTCCTCCCAGTTGACTGAAGAATTCGCTGAAGAACAGTACATTGAGCATATCCTGCGCCGTATTCCTCTCCACCTTAGTGGGTGCGACCCCTAATGTATCCGGATCAATGCATTTTGCCATACAGCCCGCTGCTTCAGCCAATGCTTCTGAGAATGTTTTTCCGCTGCGTGCTGTGACCAATCGACGTAATGCTATAGGAAGCGCATCATTGGTATTGAGGAATGCCAGCGCTTTTGCTTCATCAGTAATTTCGGCCAGGCCGAGGTTTTGCGCAATACCAGCCTTCATCAATCCGGCCTCTAATGTCCGGATTAGGTTCAGCAGTCCTCTCTCCGGTGACAGATTGGCCGCTTTCCGGCTCGTATAACTTTGCGCGCCCTGCGGTAGAATCCTGCCTAATCTTTCCATTGCCCATGCCAATCGCTTTTCCTGGGCGCTGGAGGCCTTAAGCTCAGCCGGTAAAGGTGCGGCCTGGGTAAACACACTTAGCGGCACATCAGCCGTAATCTCTTTCTCCGAGACTAGTTTGGCAATGTCCACAGTTTTTTCGGTCTTTGTCTTTGCCGCTACCACCACCGGAACGCTTACGTCCACATTGTTGATCTTTTTTACCTCGTATCCAATTGTATCAGCATGAATATATAGTCCTTCAGACGTACGTCCGAGACACGAATCTGCCGGCGCCCTTGTCCTTGCTTGCTGGATAAAGCTTGCCAATAATTGGCCTTCTTCTTTCGACAATTCTGCTAACATCCCGCCTGCAGCCTCATTTCGCAACGCTTTGACGGCGTTTGCCAAGGCTGCCAATAAACTCTGATCCACTTTATCACTCTTGCCCGCTTCTGAAATCATATTCAGCATGATGCTAGCTGTCTCTTGAGGCATTCCACCAATAAGCTCGACCGTTCTTATATCTTCATCAACCGGCCCTGCCTCAATGACCCGGTCTTTGCCATTAATCAGATCAATCATAACCGCCACCAGAGTCGCATCTTCCGGCCCCCTTTTTGTAGCTTTCAACAGGCCGTTGATTGCAGCCAGCATGGGTACATCCGCGGTTTTCTTGCTCAATGACGCCTGCAACAAACCTTTTAAAGTCAGCTCGCCGCCTCCTTTTTGCAGCACCTCGTTTATTGCTCTCTTAGCTTGCGTCTGTACATTTGCCCGATCCGGCAGCACGGCTAATAAGACTTTCGCCAGCATAGCCGAGGTTATTGTTACTTTACCGTCTTTCTTGGCCAAGACGTTATCGCTCAAAGAGATTTTTGATAGTCTAGCTAAAGCCAACTTGTTCAGCACATTCGCCTCCGTGGTCTTCAGCTCAACCAACAATTCCTTCGTATCCTTACGCGAGCGCACCATCCTGTTGTAACTCATCACCTGGTACTTCACCGTATGGATAAACAGGGCCTCAGCCACTATATACTTTAATCCTGCAATCATTCCTGTTCCCCGGCCCTGGTCTAATATATTCAGCACAGATGCCGATACTTTGATGGTCTTGATGCCCCCAAAATTAGGTCTTACAGTATAACTACCCCGCAAATTTCCACTCACATCCAGAGAAATCCCACTGGCATAGTTGAGCTCCGCAGGCTTCGAAATGAGAGCCCTGATCAGCAATGACCAGATTTTCGGATTTTTATTTACGGTGGCTATATTAACATCAACTGCTCTTGCAGATGTCAGGCGATTCATCGCCCAGGCGCCGAATTTAATCATATCGCCATGCACACCATGCAAGACCTTAAAGCCCTTCCAAATCTTTATCATATATGGCTCATTCACTCCCAGTGTGTCTTCAATCAGACCTTCGGTATCCGGCGTTGTTGTAGTTTCTGTTGTCGACTCAGTGGTTTTGACCGGCTCTGCTTCCAACTCCCACTTTAAGACCTTATCCACTATTCCGGCTCCCAATTTCTTCACTTTCGCCAATGTATCTTTCAGCGTTATCAAAACCGGAAGTGCGGCCCAGGCCGGCGCGGCCGGGGGACTATCTCCAGTTTTAAGAAAGGCATAGACAGCAAATACGACGGCTGCCACTACCGAGGCCGCTACCAATAATTTTAAAAGTAGAGCTCGGCGTAAAACCCCTCCCCGCTCTATGGCATCAATCTTTGCCAATCTTGTCCAAAATACATCCCGAGCGGGCTGAACCGGATCTCCTGCTTTGAGTGAATCAGCACCAACTGCTGCTGCCAGATCCGCGATTTTTCCGTTTTCCTCTTCAGCCTTCGCTTCCCGGGAGCGATGGGATACTATGACCTTAAATCCCATCTTTTGCGCCAGGTCAATGACTTCCAGGGTTCCTAAATAATTCTCTTCCTTTTTAAGTTCTTCTAAATTGTCCAACCTAATTTTGGCTGTATCAACACCTGTGCTTAAGAAACCATTTTGGTTTAATTTAATCAGAATGCCGAGATTTGGTATTACCTTTCCATCTTTATCAAGCATTTCTGCGTCTCTTAACCTCTCATAAAATTCGATTAATTGGCTGGCTTGCGTAACCAGAAGATCATCGCCGATCAACAGACACTTATCGCCTAATCTTTTAACCTGATCCATCCAGCCTTCCCAATCCTGTTCACCCAAGCCGTCTTCTATTGACCTGATGGGATATTTCTTAACCCAGCCTTCTAAAATATCGGTTAATTGTTTTGAGGTAATCTGTTTGCCTTCATAATGGTAAAGGTCTATATGCCCTTCAACCAGCATAGAAGAAGCTGCGAGATCGAAGGCCAAGGCCACGGTTCCCACTTTGCCAGTAGTAGAAGCTTCATAACCAGCATTTTCGATGGCAGCCACGAAACAGTTTAAGACAAATTCATGAATACCTAATTCTCCAGCTTCAAATTCCCTTTTTAATTTTTCCAAATTAAGATTTTCAAGGGCATTTCCCGTATCGTTTTTCTTTAATTCTTCAATGCTATTGAAAATTCTTTCTAAATTTTTATTGTTTAAATTCGGAACTTTATATCCTCCTTCTTTGCCGCGCAACTCCCCTTCTCCTCCATCTCCGGTATCAGCCTTTAAACCTAAGGCGATATATATATTACCAAGGGTCGAATCGATGTTTTTTGCCATAGTATTGCTTTCTTCTATGGTTCTGCCAAAAGTCGTTACCATAAATTCCTGCATATCCAGCTCATTCTCAGCATGCAGGCCCCCATTGGTTAAATTATACATGCCTTTGGTAATAATATCTTTTACAGACACAAGGTGTGGAAATAATTCACGAATAAATCTGTACAGACCTTGTTTGGGGTATATTTGATTCGCCGCCGCGTCGGCTGCCGCCATTTGGTAACCTAATGTGGCTTCAGCGCCCAGCTCCTTTCTGCCCATTTCAATCATGGCCCGGCCGATTTCTTTAACTTGATCAGCTTTCAATTTCAACTTGATTATTTTCTCATGAATCTTTCGAACGTTTTCTTGGGCCTTTTCAATCCCCGCAGTCGCTGCTTCAAGTATCCCGGAGGAAGTCCCGGCTGGTATGACATACTTGCCGATAATGCCGCTGACTAATTTAACCACAACTTTTAAGGTTTGCTTGTCTCTGGCCAGGACAACTGAGGTGGTTACTTTGGCTTTGGATAAATCGAACCCCAACCAGGAGCTCCATAAAAACTTAATCATAAAATACACTGCAAATATTGCCGCAGGCACGGTGACAAACTTCAGTATATGATAGTAGCTGGGCAAAACCTGCGACAGCCTGATAAAAATAAACTCTCCAGCAAGAAATAAAATACCCAATCCTAGCGATTGCCGCATTGTTGTCCGGACAAACGGCAGCACCACCATTCCTATTCCTACTGCCAGGAAGATGGGGGTCCACATTAGCATTCCGCCTACTAATATTGTGGGGATAACAAGTTCCAGCACAACAACACCTATTACAACAACTGCCTTCTGTACCAGGCTCATCTCTCTGAACCGATCCATTACAAATTTCACTCCCGGCAGCAAGACCAGCATGCCGAAAAAATGATTCTTGAACCCCTCGTGATACATCACTAACGCGTGTACCTTTGAATTATCCCTCAGTAAAATTGCCATCGCTGCCTCGTCCTGGGTTATACTCACTCCCTCTTTGTCTTTGTCCCCACTGCGCCAGGCAATCGCGCTATATCTGGCCAGGCTCTTTCGGGTTTGCTGCACATCCTTACCCTCTGGTTTTTCATTTAACCATTTTTGATATACTTCCTTAGCCTCTTTAAATTTACCGAAGTCGGCAAAGCCGCCAAACCTCTGTTGTTGTTCTTCTTTATCTTTTTCTTCAGTCCAGCGGGCTTCCAGCATGGCATCTGCTACCGCACCATCCATGCGCCAGAAAATAAACCCACTTATTATCAGATAAAGACCGGGGACCACAAGAATGCCTGTATATGCAATGTAAGCCAGAGGCGACATACCTGCCATAACTCCGTGCCCAATCGCTGCCCAAAACAAGCTCCAAAGACCCAATCCAGATAAATACGTAATCACGCCTGAGACATAGCCTGAAAAGGCCGTGAAGGCATGGTCGCTCTCCGCGCTTTTAAGCTTTTCCCGCGACACATCTTTTACTTCTGCTTGTGCTCGTGCCTTTGCCGCAACACTGCGTACCGCATGAATCGGGGTGAGTTCATCAACGTCTCCTGTAATCTTAATTTGCTTTCCTTTTTCATCTCCAAATTTTACCACAAGATTTTTTCGCATATTTTCTTCATTACCTTTAAGCATCACTACCGGCGTGATCCCGGCTGCCAGCAAATTCCTCACTTGGATTTTAGCATAATCTTCCAAGGGATTAATAAGCGCATGAGTCACTCCCGATTGTGCCAGTAATTCTGCCGGGAAATGCCCGGTAAAGGCACCGACTGGCTGCGTAGCCACTCCCTCACCTGCCTGAATTGTAATCTCGATTGGCAATTCTGCCTTGCTAAAGTCTGTGAATAATTCATCCGCGCCTTCTTTGCCCTGCATTTGGGCAAAGGCGGCTTTGATATCCAGCATAGAGACGCCAAAGCTCACTTTAACGTCTTTTTCTAAATCCATTTCCGCAGCTTCCAGGGCCTTCTTATATTCCGTCAAACTTCCAATTTTGGCTGCTTTCAGGTTGTTAATTACCGTAAGTTTTTTTCCTTTAGACGTTGAGGCAGCCAGCGCGATTTCCAGAGCGCCTTGGACCTTTAAAATCGCCCGGCCGATAAATGCACCGCCCCAGGACTTGCCGACAGCCACGATATTCTTTTCATTTGCCCCACCGCCATAAATAATGATGTCTTTTAGCTTTTGCTCATAAATCTCACGCAATAGAGTAATAGCCACGTCAGAAGGCATAGTAACATCCTCTATATCCAATTCTTTGGCATATGATAATAGTTCTTTCCGGCCAAGGTTTTCAGGAATACCCGTGTCCACAAAAGCATCAAGCATTTTCTCAAGACGCAGTTTTCCTATCTCCATAGAAATAGCTTCTCCCCGTATTCCCTCTATCGGCTCATATGCTTTATCCGTAATTTGATAAAGAACCTGGGTCAAGCTCATGTTTTTATTCACTTTAAATAGTTCTTTAACCTGGCTGTTTATCTCGTGGATTGTGGAGATTTCCTTAATGATAAACTCTTTCGCCGCATTCAATTTTGCATCTTCATTCGACCCCTCTTTTACTTCAAACAGACTGAGGTACTCTTGATATTTCTCTCCCAGGTTTTCCCATGCTTCAATTTGCGCAACCTGTCTTACTTCATCCAACAGATTTTGATATTCGATGTCTTTTTCACCGAGTTCTTTTGCTTTGGCTACAATCCGGTCATAAGTCACCGGGAATTTCCTGTGTCCGCTCGCAACATAATCCTTGCCCGCTAAAAGTGCCGGAAAATCGCCGAACGGGGAGGTGATTTTATAACCAGCAGCAAGATATTTTTCCAAAAGCGCGCGCTGTTCTGCAATCGTCAGCTTCAAGAAATCCCGCACCTCGGAGTGGCCGATAATGACGCGCATGGGTACGCCCACCGGGAAATTCTCCGGTCCCTGTCTGGTAATCTGTACGGCCACGCTGATGGGGCACCAGGCATAGCCGATTCCGCCGTCATGGTCGAGTTTCACAGTATCAATGTTGTCATTCTTAAGCCATAGTTCTTCTAAAATCTCCCCGGCCACTTTGACTTCAATGTTATTCTCTTTGGCAATTTGCTCAAGTGTCGCCGTTTGATATTGGTTCTTTTTAAGCTGTTTGGTTATCTCCTTTTGGATCTGTTCTTCTGCACTTTTGCCGCCTCTTAACATTAATGGCACAAATGAAGCAACAACTCCCAATTCAGGGCTAATCCCGAGGTCAATGCCTAGGATTCTTGATATTGCCAGGATTACCAATCCCGCCGCCAGGCCGGCGGCCAGAAGGAATACTTGCGCCAGGGCTTTCGGCACGTCCTGTACCACTGCCTCGGGTTTCCGCGCCCAGTTCAGCACATCCATTTTATCCAATCCTTTGGCCACTGCCTCTATTCCGGCGCCGCCGCCAAGAATCATGGGAATGGCTGTTATCCGCTCCTCGGTCATGCCGTCCACGCCGACGGCTACTAGTCCCTGGGTCCGGGTCTCTCCGCCGGCCTCGACAATGTACACGTAATTGGCTTCACCTTCTTTTGCGCGCTCATGGGCCTTTACCAAGGCCAGCGTGAGGTCAATCGTGCCTTGTTGGAATCCGCCTTTCGCGCCTGGTGTTACTTGATCGCCGTCTTTTACCGCCTCTTCAAAAACACCCGGTGAGCCGTTGACAAATTTCCCCTTCCACTTATGATCCTCAATAATTCCACGGGTGTTTTTTCTTGTCTGCGGCCCATTGTCCTTGATTTTATCCAGGGTTTGGAAATCTCCAATCCTTTCGGAGTTCAACTCAACAACAGAATATTTATATAGATCGATTTCTTCCTTCTTGCTGTCCACTATTATAATTTTCGTGCCTATCTTTTCACGTAAAGTACCATCTGTTGGCAACACAACCTGATCCGATTCATACAGCTCCCTGGCAGATTCAAATACTTTTTCCGCCTTGGTTCTACCCAATTCTCTTATCACATACTCTTTGACACCTGGTATGTTATGCTTTAATCCCCAGCAAATTTTACCGATATAGCCATCTAATACGATTTTATCTTCTTTCCGTTCTCTTTTGATCACGCGCTCAAGCAGATCCGCTATATTGTTAAGTTTATCGATTTTTGCTCCGCCGAAAAGGTGAAGTTTCGGTCCAGTGATCTTCTCAAACTTTGCCACCTTGGCCAGGTCGCTAAACACACTTGGCGCCAGAAAATATTTGCCCATTTCGCTTAACCGCTTTCCTATTTCCAGCGAAACTTTTTTAGGCCTGTGATTATCCGGCGGAGCCGAGTTAACGTGATATTCCGCGCCTGTTACTTCCATTAATTTTTCATAGAAAACTATTCTGATGTCCTCATAAACTGATTCTTCCGAGGCATACGACCGGATATTTTCATATATAAACATGATTTGCATTTCGGAATTCTCTTTTTTGTAGCGGCCACTCGCAAGCCTGGCTAAATCCATTCTCTTTTTATCCAGCGCAAGATTTTTTACGGCAACCTCATAGTGTTTTGTTTCATATGACCTGCTCCCCGCTTCTTCCCGGGTTAAATCGGATTTAAGCAGCTCTAATTCACTAGTAATTTTGTCAATTTCACTATCTATTCCCGCTACTGCTTTATCAAACTCAACATCCTCATTCTTGAATAATTCCTTAACATCATCCGGATTGTAAGGCAAACGTGCTATCAACACATTTAATCCCGCCTTTTTAAAAGCCTTTCCATATATTTCAATTAGGGCATACATAATCAAGGCAACGGTTTTAGTGGCATCGTACACGCCTCCCGGCCGGCCCAGATGAATAAAAATATGGGCATACTTTACTTTTTTCATTAACGCAACAAAGCTTGGTATATTTTCAATAATTCGCGTAAGATCTTTTATTTTCTTAGTAATTTTGTGAATTTTTACATCCAGGCCGAATACCGCTGAGGCAGAATCAACTTCCGTCGCGTCTTTTTCCAGGGTGTAGTACTTGTCTTCCAGGCTTACTTCTCCCGTTTTATCACCTCTTGCGCCCGGCGGCGTCATTACCATTCCAATTAGAGCTGCAAACACCGCCATAACCGGAGTAAGCCTGCTCATCCCAGGCGAGCGGATGCTGCGATTCCATATAGTGTCCGCGAATCGGCCGATTTGCGGGGATGCGATTACTACGGCTCCGGCAATAACGAATCCTCCTAAAGCCCAGACATTAAGACCGGCAAAAATAAACAGTCCCGCGCCTATCGCTATGACCGCGCTACCAATAAGATACGGCATGGCAGGACTAAGGGATTTTACTGCTCTTTGCAATCCGCCATCCAACCTATTCTGGGCGCGGTTCAGCATTGCGCCCGGCCCCATCTGCATCATCTGCTTTAAACCTGATTGTAATCCGTCAAGAGACTGCCCGATTGAGAAGCTCTGGATTTTCGGCAATATTGAGGGCACTGCCAGCATTGCTCTTCCGGCCATTATTGGCATGACCTGGGCCATGGTAGCAAGCGCCACCTTGACCATGCCGCCCTGCACTACCCGGCCTTGCATCAATTGCGCTTCAATGCCAGCTAAACTCACGTTATCTAGCATGGAAAATTCAAAACCCGCGAAAACTCGCTGGTGCTTGGCTAAGGTTTTCAGGCTTATACCCTGCCCTAGCCGCCGAACGACTAAAGAAGCTTGCAACGCCGGAAACGGCACTATCACTGTTCCGCTGGCTTCATCCATTTTCGCGTTGTTCCAATCCGGATTAGCTTCCGGATGGTTAGCCATTGCTTTTGTGACAAACGCGCTAAGTTCCGGAATATTGGTTTTTCCATTATCTAAGCCGACTTTAGTAGTTTCTTGGAAGAATAAGTGAGCTATCATTGCATTGAAAAGCCCGGCATCGGGTCCGTGAAACGCGGAAGTCAATCCCATAATATTCTGGTTCTGCGCCAGGAGCTTTTCCAGGGGCGTACGCTTGTTTCTCAGCAGGACAAAATAGGGATTTACTATGTCGTGATGACAAAGGCAGGGCTTCACGCATACGTATGATATGTTATGCCGCTCCAACTCTTTGAGCACTTCTTCTTTGTGATAACCGCCGGTCACCATCATGGCAATCTTGGTCTGATGCTTATCCATCCGGGCAATGACGTTTTCCACAAACGCCAGGCTCCGCTCATCAGCCACGCGGTAGAAAGCTCTTACTTCTTCAAGATAACTATCCAGCTTATATACCTCGGCGTCCAGCATGAATAAGCCTTCATCATCATGCCGGCTGATAAATTCCAGAAAACTTTTGACCTTAAACCCTGCGGGATTTTTACGAAATTCGGCCAGATCCTCGGGAGCAGCGGAAATATTGATCAGTTTTTCCATAATGTCCAGACGATGCAAAATTATATCCATGATCCGCTGATCAGCCGTGGTATACAACCCGCTGCGCAGATGCCGGTCCAATTGGTCCAGCTCATTAAAGAGATCGTCGGAATCCACGTTTTCCGGGAAAATGTTCTGCCGCCGGGATACATAGCGCGCTAAATTAGCATAACGCTTCATGTCCAGCTTATGCCGCACTCCGTAATCATACATATATACACTGTATTTCAAGACCGAGATATCGCCCTCGCGAAAGGCCTGCTTCTTCTCATCGATCTGTGCCAACGCCTTAGTATATATGTTGCCCTTCAACTCATCGAGAGACTCGCGCAGGTCAAAGATATATCCCTGGCTCTCGTTGTTGAGAAAACTCATCACGTTTTTCCGGTTGTCATCATACAGGGCCTGGGTCTCAATACCCTCCAGACGGATGGGATGCTTTCCCGTGGCCGCGTACAGTTCGGCCCCTGTGATCTTTCCCTGTTTCATTAGATAGTGAGCCGTATCCTTTTTAACCTGTTCCAGGGGAAAGTCCGCGAGCTTGGAAACATTGATCAATATTGACTCGCCTTCCACGGTTACCAGGTTCAAGCCATGCTTTCCGGCCAGGTCATCTATCATGTTGGCAATATTATTCTGCACCTCGTAATTACAGTGCAGATCCTGGACGCAGACCACCACGCGGTCCTGGCCCGAGAAAGACTGTGTGACAGTCCCAAGCTTGTCCGGTATTTTAATGGGTTGATTATTATATTTGATTGGCTGCTGCGCAGCCGGGTAGGAACTCGCTTCAAACGCCCAGGTCATGTATGGAAGAACAAAAGTGACTGTAACCAAGAGCGAGATAATCTTCGCCCACACCCGGCGCTGCGGCTTATGCCATTCCGCCATTGAAATCATTTGTTTTACATCCAGGTCTATATTGCGATTAAGTTTAAAGTTAAACATGTTGGTCTTGCTCCTTTCAGATTTTACTAAAAATTATTTGGCAAACATCAACATATTTTCAATATGTTTTGAAGTGTAACATATAATTTATGCAATGTCAAATCACCAGTTTAAATATTATTGTATTTTATATTTAATTCACCATGTGTTGTGTTTTGATACTTTTTGGGTTGTTTTTATTAAATTCCGAGGAGAGTTGTTGCTATGCGAGACAAAATGTATCGAAGCATTATATATTTCAATAATGAAAGCCACTGCCGTCCAAATTAGCCGTATACCATGTTTACTTATCTCCCTAGGAGCCTGTCGGACTTTAGTCATTCTCCCCCTTTTGTAAAGGGGGCAGGG
>CBDUZI010000089.1:0-12890 GCA_965371665.1 uncultured bacterium | reverse complement strand
GCGGTGTCAACGTCATTCACAATCGTAGGGGCAGGGCTTGCCCCTGCCCTGGTTGTCGGCATTGCACATGCCCTGGATATTTTTTTGGCGGTGTCAACGTCATTCACAATCGTAGGGGCAGGGCTTGCCCCTGCCCTGGTTGCCGGCATTGCACATGCCCTGGATATTTTTTGGGCGCCATCATTATCATTCACAATCGTAGGGGCAGGGCTTGCCCCTGCCCTGGTTTTTGTTTTTTTTCCACCCGCATCTGTTTGGGCACCCGCAAGGGGTGCCCCTACGATTATATTTTCATTTGTATCCCCAATGATGATGATGGCATGCATATGGTTGGGCATTATTCGGAAAATGTCCAATTCAACATTTGAATATTGATCTGGTATTTTTTTCCACATGTTATGTGCAATTTGTCCAAATTTATTCAATATCATTCCCCAATTCACAATGTCTCCAAATAAACATTCCCGGTTTTGCGTGCAAACGGTCACAAAATACGCACCGGCCCGCGAATAATCATGGCTTTTCAATCTTATGGACCGGCGCTGATAAATCTCCGGATTATATTTCAACCTTCTCCCCTTACTTCAATCTTTCCTGTCACAGCAGCAGAAATTAGGGCTGTGCGGTATTCGCGGAGTTTATCAATGCTTTCTTTTATTTTGGTTGTCATGGTATCAATTTTTGCGGTTTCGTATTCAAGGTAAGATGCAATAGCAAGTTGTTCTGCAACAGAGGGCAAAGTAATACTTAAGGCAATTAAATCACTGGCGTTTATTGCTGGATAACTTACTCCTGTAGAATTTGCCACAACCGCTTCTACAAAAAATGGCGCCCGAAGAACATATGCTGCATACCGGCTTGTCAACTTTCTTTTTGGCCTGACTACAGCAAAACCAGTTGATACAATCAAGTTAGGTTCCGGATCAACAATTGGCGAAATTGCCCTTAAGTAGGTTCGAACAGTCGATACAATGACATCTCCATTTTTAACTTTCCTTCGTGCTCGCGAAGGCGCTTTTGCAAAAGTAAGCACTTCGTGATTTGATATTCCATTTATAGAGTCTACGCTACCAATATCAACGTAAGCAATTTCACAATCCGGATCTTCATTTTCACTCAAAGTATCATCATTTACCGATGATTGATATTTAAGCCGTTGTACTTCCCAATGCTCCGGTATCTCCCCCAACCACTCAACCCCTGAATCCTTCATCTTCACATTCGGATCAAGGCCTTTGGTGACAGCATGGCTGATAAGTGCCTGGCGTTTTTCTTTAATCAGTTCGATTTGTTTTTCTTTCTTGGCTATCAGAGAATCAATTTTCGCAGTTTCGCGGTCGAGAAAGGCTGCAATAGAACGCTGTTCTTCCTGTGAAGGAACAGGCAGTTTTATATTACCTTGTGTTTCAGAATTTATAATGAAAACAACGTTTCCATTTGCAAGTCGCTGATGCTCCTTTCCAGATGAGTAAATTAAATATTTCGAATAATCAAGATCCATCCTGGTATTAAATATCAAAGAATTAATTTGTTGATTAGTTGCTACTTCAATCCCGGCTATCCCAATTTTTCCTACGCTGCCAATACAGCAAACCAACACTGCTTTTGGTGGAATAATCCTAGCGCGCTTACTCCCCTCATCCGAAAGTTTCTCTTTACTATCATTAATAGGATTAAATGTGCCAAGATCATCTGGTTTTACCCAAGGTATTCCATCACTCGAATAATTTTGTTCCTCAGATTTAGGTGGCGTATTACCAGTTTGGATTTTCGCAATCCTTCTAAGATTGTATATTTCCCAATCCTCGGGTATCGCCCCCAGCCATTCAATCCCCGATGCCTTATATTCCGGATATGGTTTCAAGTTCATCTATGGTCCTTTAAATTTTCTTCAATCTTTTTTAGTGCTTTCTTGATTACTACTACCCTTATTTAAATTTGACGCAGTATCTCCCTTAGTTCTTTCTTTATTGGGCGGAGGAATAGGCGGTGTTTCCATCTGGTCGTTTGTCTGGTCATCAGCATTGCCGTTATTGGTTTGATTTTCTTTGTCTTCAAACATGGCTATACTCCTTGGATCTTTAGAATTAAATAAAATGTTGCTTGTAAAACTATTGCGGCCAATGCAATCACAGCCATCAACATTGATCTTTTAAAAGCTTTACTGCGTTTTTCGTTAATCTCAGCATTGACTGGCTGAGCTTCTATTATTTTTTGGCGTATATTCTCAAATGTTGCTATATCAAGCTCATCTTCATTGCTGGAATCCGCTTGGTTATTTTTCCTTTTTAAATATCCCTGATACTCATCCCGCCATTCCTTCCAGAAATTCATATTAGCAAGTGTTTTGTATTTACACGGATAGATGCACAAGAAAAGACAAACTACACTTATTGCCAAAGCTACAATAGCGCTTAAAGTTGTGAAATAATAAATAAATATATCAACACGTGTAAAAAGTTGATTGAGAATATCGATTCGCCCCACTTTGATTACAACAGCACTGAGTATGGGAATAACAATCAGCATCACACCAGCCCTTTGGTATATCCCCTCTGCTTCTTTCATTTCCAGCTCATATTGATTAAAGCAAAGCTCATAAAATTCTTTACTCATTATTTTCCTTTCCTGTCCAATTCATCAGCACGCCAATCACATGACTATTTTCGCTTTTTAAATTCAACAGTAAAAGTAGCTATTTTTACGCTCCCACTAGATATCTTTTGTTTTTCATTTTCAGCATAATATTTAACAGCTGACATTTTTATCATTTTATGATTTTTCTCTTCCATTTTTTTAATTAGCAGCTTTTTTAGGTTTTCGACAACAAATTCCACAATTGCATTTTTATCCCTTTTATTTATCTTTATTTGTTCTCCATTTATATCGTCCAAATATATTTCCTGACTATTGTCATCAAGATATTTTCTGACTAACATGTTTACTCCTGATTGTCGAGGCTGTACATGAAAGAGATGATCCGTAAATAGTCTTAAATGAGTCCCATTTGTATAAGTGTAATAACATACCTCATATCGCATTTTTACAATCCCTCCTTGGCGCTATTTTATTAATTCATTGCGTTACTTAATAAATCCGCGATTTCCTTCTCAATCTGCTTCAATTCCCCTTCTATTTCACCCAAAGACCTCGGCAGTGTATATTTATAAAAATAGCGGTTAAAATTAATCTCATACCCGACCTTGGTTTTGGACTCATCAATCCATGCGTCCGGTACATGCGGAAGCACTTCGCGTTTAAAGTATTCCTGAATATCCTCTTTCAACGGTATATTTTCATAATCCCGCAATTCTGTATCTGCTTCTGGTTTGCCGTCTTTATCCAGACATACATCTGCGCTTTCGTCGCGCTCTGAAAAAGCATTCATTATTGCTTTTGATAAAGCAGCCGGGACAGCAACACCCTCTTTTTTGAATGCACCTTTTATTTCTTCATTAAACTGCTCTCTGTTTTTCCAAATCTTATCTGAAGGCGTGGAATGCAAGGCATCTATTATTTTCTGCTGTAATTCCTGACCCGCTTCAATCTCAGCTTGTGCCTGTTTGGTTTGCTTACGTTTCTTGGAGGTAGCCAGATTTTCAAATGCTTTAGTTGATTTTATGCTCTCTATCCGTTCAGGTGTCACAGCGAAATTAAGGCGCAATGGTCTTTCTACCGTAATCCGGTTATAACCAAAATCCCGGTTGTCAAAAATCCTGACATGTTCATTTTTTTTACCCTCTCCATAAAGCCTGGTTATTCCCGCCCGTTGATCTTCGCAGATTTCATTGCGTTTGTTCCCCAGACTTTTTCGCATTTTCTTAAAGAAACCGGCTGCATTGATAAGTTGAATCTTGCCTTTTCGCCGGGATGGTTTGCGGTTGGTAATAATCCAGAGATAAGTTGAAATTCCAGTATTGTAGAAAAGCTGATCCGGCAATGCCACCACTGCTTCCAGCCAGTCATTTTCAATAATCCATTTTCGTATTTCACTCTCTCCTGAACCGGCAGAACCGGTAAACAAAGGTGAACCATTGAATACAATAGCCAGCCGAGTACCACCGTCTTTTGGCATTTTCATCTTACTGATCATGTGCAGTAAGAATAGCAGCGAACCATCATTAATGCGTGGTAACCCTGCACCAAAACGGCCACCAAATCCCTGTTCTTCGTATTCTTTCCTTACTTCTTTTTCTTCTGGTTTCCACTCCACCCCAAAAGGCGGATTGGCCAGCATGTAATCAAAATTATTTTGTGGCAGCTTGTCATTGGTAAAACTATCGCCAAAATGAATATTCTCCATGCTATGACCTTTGATCATCATGTCTGATCCGCAGATAGCATAAGCTTGATCATTGTAGTCCTGGCCAAACACTTCCAAAGTAGCATCCGGATTTAATTCGCGCATATACTCTTCAGAAATAGAGAGCATACCGCCTGTGCCGCAAGCCGGATCACAGAGTGTCTTGATTATCCCTTTGGTTGTCAGAATCTCATTATCCGGCAGAAAAAGCAGGTCTACCATTAAACGGATAACTTCACGCGGGGTAAAATGGTCACCGGCTTCTTCATTACTGGCTTCATTAAAACGGCGGATCAATTCTTCGAAGATATATCCCATTTGAATATTGGGCACAACATTGGGATGAAGATCAATCTCACAAAATTTGCCTACCAGCAAATACAAACGATTCGCTTCATCCAGCTTGGCAATATGTTTTTCAAATTCAAAATGATCAATAATTTCCCGGGCGTGTTTGGAAAAACTCTTAATGTAATGGCTGAGATTTTTCGCGATGTTAGCAGGATCGCCCTTTAATTTTCCAAAGGTGAATTTGCTGATATTATGAAAGGATTGACCTGCAACCCGGTTTAAAACCGGTTCAAGATTTTTTACTTTACCACCCTTAATGCTTTGGTATTTAGCGAGCGCCTTATCTTTGGTTGGTTCCAGCACGCAATCCAAACGTCTTAAAACCGTCATTGGCAGCATAACATCTTTAAACTGATTGGGTCTGTAAGGCCCGCGTAATAAATCCGCTACTTGCCATATAAAACTAACTTTTTCGTTGAAATTGTTCATATTGCGTGTCCTTTCCTACAAAAAAACAAAACACTAAATACCAGGAGCCTGTCGGACTGAGGCACAAAAGCGGATTTTAAGCGTTCTTCCCCTTTCTCCGAGGCTGTGTCGTAATCGAAAAAATTGTATTTTGACGTCATTCCGGCGAAAGCCCTAGACTAAATCATCCAGGACAGGCCGGAATCCATAAAAGCATTGTAAAATAAAGAGTACGCATCCTGGATCCCGGATCAAGTCCGGGATGACGAACAAAAAACACTTTCAAACCACATTATGACACAACTTCTCCGAAGGGAGAAATTTTAAATTCAATTTAGATTTCAGGGCACTTCATCCCCGAATTTTCATACACTTGGCCTGGGCAACAGCGATTAAAGTTCCATCTCCCAGCCTTACTTCTCCCTTAATCCGCACCAGACGACCCCGCGACTCCCCGTCATAGCCGGCAGTAATTACCAGCAGCTGCTCTACCGGTGCCGGATGGTGAAGACGCAGATTAAGTTCTGCGGTTACTACCAGTTGCTTTCTGCGCAGCCAGGGTAAATTCACGATCACCTCGTCCAGCAGCAGGCCGATAAATCCACCGTGTACCACATCTTTGAAACCTTGATATATTTTTCCCGGAATATATTCGCACCGCAATCCCTGTTCGCCCTCCGGCGTAAATTGCAAGTGCAGGCCCGCCGGATTTTTAGTTCCGCAGGCGAAACACATTTGGTCGTCTTCCCAAAGTCTTTCCGGCATAAATATCTCCCGGCTTACAAGCCGAATTGCCTGGTATCCACCCACTCCATGCTGATAAGGGACCAGAAATCCAGAGCCAGACGGTTTAAAACATAATCATAGGGCAGCCAGCCATAGCCTTGTTCTCCCCACTCTTCGCTCCAGGAATTACGTATCAGCAAAGCCCCCTTGGTTTCCTGCCCACTAGCAAGATTTTTTATGCTTAGGCTGTCATCATAACCGGCCGCCATAACTGCGTGCCCCCATTGCGCTTGTTCCTCGGCAGCGGGATAGGGTATGCCTCCCGGCAGGTCCGTTTTCTCGAACGATGCAAAACCGTAGAATCCGAACATGGCAGGAATACCGGCGGCTAAATATTTTTTCACGGAAGCCAACACCGCATCTGAACCCAGGTTTCCGCCGGCCTGGTCATGACTGAAATATTTAAGGGCCGAGTATTTTTTCGCCACGGAGTAAACAAAAGCCGAAGGCTCCTGATCAAATTCCGGCTGCTTATCCGTATAGGGCCAGAACTGCTCCGGGGCCAAGCCGCACAGAACCATGGCGCCCATGGCATTACGCAGCCAGGCGCCGGTATCTCCTGAAACGCCCATCAAGTTCCTGGTGGTCTTATAAAGAAAAAGACGGGAACCATCCAGATACTTGCCAAAAGCTCTTTTTTCAAAATACTCCACCATACCGACAGCAGCCTGCGCCGTGCAGGAACCTATTTTTCCCTGATCTTCCACCGGCGAACACCAGAGCCTTAAATCCCCCTTATCCGGCACAGCCGGCGACGGATCTTTCAAGGGGATTTTTATTTTGCGGACCAACTCGGAAATCTCCGGTTTAGCTTCCGTAAAGTCCCGTAAATCCGGGCGGGGCGGCATCCATCCGGTCGCCAAAGTTCGGTTCAACTTGGTTATCTTTACCTGGTTATTGAAAAGACTCACTTTTATCCTCCTTTTTAATGAATTACCCCAGGATATCTACCCTGATTTATTATTTGTAAAATCCCCCTAGCCCCCTTTTCCAAAGGGGGAACTCCTTAAACACCCTGCAACTGCCGGCAATGCCATACCAGCAATTAATGTAACATAGCTTTTTCGATGGTTTATCCGATTTCTTCCACAAACTCCCGGACTGTTTCCTCATCGCTGAAATCCTTAATGACCAAATCCGGCTGGTATTTCATGAGTTCGGCTTGAGAGAAAGGGCCCGTGGCCACTGCCAGGGTCCG
The DNA here is from genome assembly GCA_965371665.1 of uncultured bacterium. Classification (GTDB taxonomy): domain Bacteria; phylum Oederibacteriota; class JAAXVQ01; order JAAXVQ01; family JAUVAV01; genus JAUVAV01. The sequence goes on along the minus strand of CBDUZI010000089.1, from coordinate 5,844 downwards.
GGCGCCAATCGTCCGGCCGGCCTTAATATCATGAGGCGTATCGCCGACTATGATTATCCGCTGTGCCGGTATTCGGGCGCCCACCAGGCTTTCGGCCCTGGCTACTCCAATACTAAGGAGTTCGGACCGAACCATAGCATCAGAACCAAAGCCTCCGAATGGGAAAAACCGGTTCAGGTCTCCAGGTTCTAGTTTCAGGCGGGCACCGGCTTCCAGGTTTCCGGTTCCCAGCCCCAGCATAGCACCCGGAATGCCGGTCTGTTCCTCCAGAAACTTTACAATTCCGGGCATAACCTCATAGTTCGCGTCTCTCATCCCTTCTTTTAAATACTCCAAGTAAAGCTTAAAAACCCTATCCATTTCATCCGGCAACATGTCAGAACCGCGTTTTATTCCCGAGATTTTATTGGCAATGATTGGGTCGGTCAAACCTGCCGGTGAAATCTCATCCAGGGCATCTTTCCACCCCATAATATCGAGAAAAGCCCGGTTCATAGCACTGACCCCCGCGCCATGCGTACGGATCAGGGTCCCGTCCAGATCAAAAAGCCAGAGTATTGGTTCAGACATTATTATATATCCAGTCCGGCGTTCGGCTTCCGGCCGGCGGCTCCGGACTCCCTGATTTCTTCCTGAATTACCTTAATTAATGAACCGGCGGTTTTATTCCGGGGATTAATTTTAAGCGCCCGCTTTATCTTCCTCTCGGCCGGCAACAAATTCCGGCGGAAATAAAGTATCAGTCCACGGTAATAAAAAAGCTCGCTGGAACGTCCGCCTCGTTCCACAGCCCGGTTGAAATAGCGGAGCGCCGCGGGATAATTACGTTCCCGGGCATACGTAAGACCCAGATAGTAGTGGACAGCCCAGGCTCCGGGATTGGCTTTAAGTTTTTTCAGATAATATTCCCGTGATTCCTGCTGAGCATGGCGGGGATCGGATAAGCTGCCTAAACTATAATGCCGGGATTGGGCACTCTCTTTTATTTTTAAAGCCCGGGTTAAATTCTTTTCGGCCCGCTCCAGTTCCCCTTTCGCTGACCAATACAGGCCTTGATAATAAAATCCCGCGGCCGCCTTGGGAAAAAAGCTCATGAGACGCGAGGCCACTTCCTGCAACGGCCCGTAACTCTTCCAGATTAAATAATTCTCCGCCAGCGCGGTATAAGTCTGATAGCGGTGAGCCGGCACCACATGGAAATTATCCATATAGGAAAAGATGGATTCCAGTTTCTCCTTGAGTAGCTCTTGGTTACGCCCCGCCAGTTCAGAATGGTAGATATACTTCGGCGCGGAAAATTCAATCCGGGGATGATCATCCGTATTCAAAGGCACACCGGCAGTAAATTCCGCCAGGGTTTTCTCCCCCATGGCAAAACATTTAAATACCTCGTCGAGCGTATCTATTCCGACTTTCTCCAGGTCTTTTTTCAGACGCGGATGTTGGGTCAGGCGGTGCTGCAAAATCCGGAAATCATACCGCAGCGGCCGGTCTTTCGCCGCCAACATGATAACGTCTCCGCATTGGGGAAGCCACCAAAGGTGCGCTCCGGGAAAAACCTCGCGAAAGGTATGCAGCGCTATTTTGAAATCCCGGGTTGACATGGAATAGAAATGAAACCACTGCACCATGAGCCCGCCCGGTTTTAAACGCCGGTAAGCCGATTGATAATTTTCCAGGGTGAAAAGGTTCGCCTCGCCCGCCACCCAGGGATTCGACGGTTGGGAGATAATCGCATCATACTGGTCAGAAACGGCCAACATATGATTGCGTGCATCTCCGATAATCAGATTAAGCCTGGGATTATTCAAACAATCGCGATTAAAATCCCTGAAATATTCCGCGGCTTCCCTCACCGCATCTTCAATCTCAACGCAGGTAACCCGGTCCGGCTGGAATTCCAGCGCGGCCGCCACTGTCATGCCTGAACCCAGGCCGATAACCAGGACATCCCGTATCTTCTCTTTCCAGAGATAAGGCAGGTAACCGACCAGATATTGAGTCTTTACATCGCGCCCGGTCGAGGCGTCGGTCTTTCCGTTGATTTGAATTGAGCGTATGCCGGAACTGGATATTTTCTTTACCGTAACGGTGGAAGAAATTCCCTCCCGGTAATATAGCAAATCGGTGGTTTTAAGCAGATCAGCTATTTTAACCTGTTGCTTATTAAATAGGTTCACCAGATTGGTAGTGTAAAATCCGGCGGTTAAATAGCGCGGGTTCCATTGGGAATATCCAATGACCAGCATCAGCACTGCCAGCGGCACGGCCACGGGCCATAAACGCTTCCCGACTCCCTCCGAGGCAGAACGCCACAAGGCCCAGGCTCCTACGGCCAGGTTGAGCGAGGACACTGCGATCAGACTTACGCGAGTACCCAGCAGGGGAATCATCAGAAAGGTGGCAGCCAGCGATCCTAAAATAGCGCCCAGGGCATTAATCGCATAAACACTTCCCACCCCACCCCCGGCGCGGCCGGTGGAATAAATACCGGTCCGCAGCAGCAATGGCAAGGACGCTCCCATCAGAAAAGCCGGGCCGATCATGAGAAGAAAATATATTCCGAAAATCAAAAACTGGAAGGAATCAAAATTATGATAGAAATTATTATACAGGACGGGAAATACCAAGGGCAGCCGGCCGAATACCGGAATAAGCAAAATCCCGAAAAAGGCGATCCCCATTTCAAACCATCCAAAAAGTCGCCACGGTTCTTCTTCCCGATTAAGGCGGGAAGCCATGCACAGGCTGCCCAGGCCGATCCCGGCCAGGAATGCGGTCAACATAGTGGAAAAAGCGTATACTGAGGAACCAAAAGTTAAATTTAGTAACCGCATCCAAATCACTTCGTAGGCCAGGCCGCAAAAACCAATAACCCCTGCGCCGATAAAAACCAAAAAACGGTCACTTCCGGCACTTCCGGCAGGTTCATAATCCACAACACCTGATACCGGTTCCGCCGCCTGCTCCTCCGGCTCTTCCCCTTCCTGGATACTGAACCAATCCCGTTTCAAACCATAGAATACCAGGAGTGCCAGCAATATATTCAGACCGGCGGTCAGGATGAGAGTGGCTCTTATTCCCAAGCCCGGCAGCAGAAAAAATCCGGTGGCAAAAGCTCCCAGCGCGCCGCCCAAGGTATTCAAGCCATAAAAAAGCCCGACTTTAAATCCCACACGCTTTAGTTTGGGAAGCAGGTGGGTTATAACCGCCGGCAGCGTTCCTCCCATCAGGGCGGCCGGAATTCCCATCATGACCAGTGCCAGACAAAACCGGAGTAATATCAGTAAAAAATGATAATCAGCCAGATATCCATAAAACCGGACGTAGAAAACTTGGATACCACTAAGCAGCAAGGGGGAAAATAAGGCGTATAAACCTATTCCTAGTTCCAAAAACGCATAAAGCTTAAGTGCCAGATGAGGTTTCCGATCCAGAAACCGGCCGGCCAGCAGGCTGCCTCCGGCCAACCCGCCCATAAAACCGGCCAAAGCGGCCGCTACGCCCAAAGAATTACTGCCTAAAATAAGGGAAAGCATGCGTGTCCAAACCAGTTCGTAGACCAGGCCGCAGGCGCCGGAAGCCGCCAGGATGGCGCCTAAAGCCGCCAGCTGTATCCACCCTAAGCAGCGGAATATCTTATCCTTGGGTAGTTCCAGGCCGAAGTGAAATTTAACCAAGTGGAGAGAATAAATCCTTCAGATTCTGATCATAGGGGGCGCGAATTACGCCTAGTTCTGTGATGATCGCGCTGATAAATTTATGCGGAGTAATATCAAAGGCGGGATTAAACGCTTTAACTTTAGGCAGCGAAATCGGCTTGCCGTTTAAATTGGTAACTTCTTCCGGACTGCGTTCTGTCAGAGGAACAAAGTCCTGGCTAAAGGATTTCCGGTCAAAAACGCAGGCCGGCGCGGTTATATAAAAAGGCAAATTATGATAATAGGCCAGCATTGCCAGTCCATAGCTCCCCACGGTTCCAACCGCATCTCCATTAAGAGCAATTCGGTCCGCCCCAACTACCACTACGTCTGCCAGGCCTTTTTGCATAAAATGGGCGGCCATATTATCGGTTATCAGATGAAAATCCACCCTTGCCTGCTTCAATTCCAGGGCCGCCAGGCGCGCTCCCTGCAAACGGGGCCGGGTTTCGCACACCAATACCCGTATATTTTTTTTCCCTGCCATGGCCTCAGTTATCACGCCCAAAGGCCCCCCGGGGCCGGCAACGGACAACGCGCCGGCATTTCCATAGGTCAAGACCTGGTCGCCGTCCCGGAGCATTTCCGCTCCCAAGCCGGAAATAATTTTATGGGCCTTTTCATCTTCCTTCAAAATGGAGACAGCTTCCCGCAGCAGTATATCACGCAGCGTGGGCAACTTATGATCACGGTTATTCCGGGCACAAAGCTTCATTCTCTCCAGAGCCCAAAACAGACTGACCGCGGCCGGGCACGTCCGGCTCAGCAAAGTGCAGGTTTTTTCAATCTGCGCCAGAAGCTGGGTATAAATTTTAGCTAAAGGAGGTGTCTTAACTGCCAGGTAAATCCCAAAAGCCGCAGCAATGCCCAAAGTAGTCGCCCCTTGTATTTTCATGCTAGTAATAGCTTCCGCGATCTGCCGCGGATTCCGGCATTGAAGTTTTACTATTTTCTGAGGAAGCTTGTTCAGGTTAACAACAAAAAGTTTCTGCTGTTTCCACTCGATAGCCTTAAGCATTAATTTCCTCCTTAGTTATTTCCTAAGTAGCGTAGAGGCCGGCTTCCCTGCCTGCCCCCTAAGGGGCAACCACAGGGGGTTGCCCCTACAAAGGCATAGATATTTTGAATTAATTGTAGGGGCAGGCCCCTGTGCCTGCCCAGGCATTTTTTCATCACATACCGGGCGGAGATGGAACTCCGCCTCTACAGCATCAAATCCGGCGTACTATTTCCTTCACCAGGCGGGTCAACCGGGGTTCCGCCTGCATGGCGGCCTGAATAATGGCGCTGATATCCGCCGGCCCAAGCTGATCAGGCACACAACGATCAGTAACTACACCTATTCCCAGGACTCGCATACCGGCATGCCGGGCCACAATAACTTCCGGAACTGTCGACATGCCGACACAATCCGCTCCTATAGTTTGAAGAAAACGGTACTCGGCAGCGGTTTCCAGATTAGGGCCGGTTAAAGCGGCATAAACGCCCCGATGAAGCATTATTTTCTGTTCCCGGGCTATGTTTTGTGCCAAGTCCTGTAATTTATCATCATACGCATTGTACATATCCGGATAGCGCGGACCAAGACTTTCGTCATTCTTTCCCATCAGGGGATTGCCGCTTAGGAGATTGATATGATCGCTCAATAGTACCAGATCACCGGGATAGTAATTCCGATTGATTCCTCCACAGGCCGAAAAAACCATCAAGGTCTTAGCTCCCAGGTCGCGCATCACTCGTACCGGAAAAGTAATTTGCCGGTAATCATACCCTTCGTAGCAGTGAAAGCGGCCTTGCATAACCACTACGCGCCGGCCCATCAGGGTTCCGAGCAGCAGCCGGCCGGCATGAGTTTCGACCGTGGACAGCGGAAAGTGCGGAATTTCCTGGTATGGAACAGCCACCGCCTGCTTGATATCCCCGGCCAGCGCACCCAAACCAGTACCCAGAATAATCGCCACTTCGGGTTTAAGCCGGGTACTCCGGCGTATGGTCTTTGATGCTTCTTTTATTTGATCAAACAATTCAGTCACGCTTTGCTCCAATAATTTTTTTCGTAGGGGCGGACTTCCATGTCCGCCCACATACGCTAGGAGTCTGTCGGACTTTAGTCATTCTCCCCCTTTTGTAAAGGGGGCAGGGG
>CBDUZI010000088.1:0-12893 GCA_965371665.1 uncultured bacterium | reverse complement strand
TGTCCATGGCTATTCCCTTGATTTGCGCCAATTCTTCCCTGGTGAACTGCTGATATATAGCTGCGCATAATTTAATGGATATCATATCGATATTCCCCTCCCCAGATTTGGTGGGAGGGGGATTAAGGGGAGGGGGTAAAAGCTCTATATTTAAAGGCTTGTCCCCTCACCTTTGTCCTCTCCCGCAAGAGGCTGTGTCATAACTCTGTTTTTGAGCAATTTCACGAAATTTGTCATTTCGAGGCGTAGCCGAGAAATCTCCAAACGTCCTTTTAAATTAAGCGTTTTCGTGGAGATTCCTCACTGCGTTCGGAATGACAAAGTAACACAAATGCCCCTAAAAACAGAGTTATGACACAGTCTCCAAGGGGAGAGGAATTAATAAATAATTCTTATGTCCCTTTAATTATGCGCAGCTATATACATGCGGGTATGACAAAATCCACTAATTGCTCAGTCTCCCAGGTTCCCTCATTAATGAGTCAACGATTCACACCTTCGGTTACCTTTTATTATGAGTCAACGGGCGGTCACTTGATAACACTTACCTTGCCTTGCTTAACTCCGGTCGGGAATTTAATTAAAAAAATATACACGCCGCTGGATATTTCGGATACATCCCACTCTTCACTTCCGCCCGCTTCCGCTTCCTGATGCTCTATCGTCTTAACCGGTTTCCCTGAGATCGCAAATATTTTTATAGTACAGACACTCGCTAAATTAGAAAAATGGATTTTGGACAGCCGGCTTTTCCCGTCAATATAGGGATTAGGACAAACCACTACTTTTTCTTCCGGCGGCGCGTTGATAGTGGTGAATTGCCAAGTATAGTCAGCTTCCAGGTTTTTACCGCTCAAATCCATTGCGCTGGAATTCACATATACAGAATAATTTTCCCCATAATTTAAATTTCTTGCAGGAGCAAATATTACTTTGCTCCCTTCCCAATAAAAATCGCCTGCCGGCGCGGGATTAATGACCAAGGCATTCTCGACTGAGTTTTGCAGCATGGGCTCGCTGAAGGTTACGGATATGTTGCTATCCACCAAAACCTTTTGATAGTCCGGTGCGCGGGCCAGAATGACGGGAGAAGCATTTGTCATTTCCTGCTCGATTTGGGCCCACGATCCTGTTCCCGGCTGCCCCATATAGGGATAATAAAGCCGGTAAGTATAGTATCCACTGCGAACATCTCCGGAGTAGCGCCACCCCCGCCAGACCGATCCGCCCTCGGAATAATTCCATCCGCCGGATGCTTCAAAGTCTCCATTTTCAGGGTCAAAACCAAACAATATTACATCGTCCCAATAAGTAAAAAGTTCTATAATCTCATTCTCGGGATCGGTTACACCGGTAAGGCAGCTCACCCTTAAAGTTAAGGTCACGGCATCTTTACCCGCGGCTTGTTCGCCGACCTCGGTCAGTACATGCACCCAGCCCTCATCGCCCGCAACATCATCCTGCCAAACCACTTCCCCGTTAACCAGTATTTCTTTTTGAAAATAATTAGCGAGATCTCCGCGATAGCTGTCCTTCACCCATAATGACAATAGGCAATTTCCCGAAACCGGAAACACGGTTATCGGAATGATACCGAGGGCGGGGATTCCCAAATTGTCTTTAACGGTTAAAATCACATTATATCTGCCGGGATCATTGTAGGTATAGCTTGCCTGAGCACCACCGGCTCCCTTGCCAATCGTCGTATTCCCATCCCCCCAAAGCCAATGGCAGGAAGTAATGGCACCTCCGGAAGCATAACTGGCCAAACCATTAAAAGCGGTTTTCAGGGGCAAATAACCGTCGGTGGGAGAAGCGTTGGGTATGGCTATCGGCAGAATTGTGCCGGCAGGAGGAATACTCCCGTAAAAATTGCTGTAAACATTCAGGTTGCCATAAGCATTGGTCTGAATTACCGCCGCTGACTCACTGGCATGATAAAACCAGTTATGGTGAATTTGCGCTTCCTCTTGGGGTATTCCCCGGATACAGATTGCCGTAACATCGCTGTCTCTGAAAGTATTATGATGAATTAATATTAAATCACCGGCGATATCCGTACCGTCTTCCCGGTCAGCCCCGCCATGCATGTCAAAACAATGACCGTTATCATGTCCGAGACAAATATTATAACGGGCTTCATAACTCAGCCCCGGCGTCCCGGTTCCCGCAATATGATGACGGCAATAATCGAATATATTGGCTTCTATCACTGAATTGATTTGTTCGGTCGCGGTGCTGTAACCATGACATACGCCGTAGCCATAACCACTGCGCCGGTTATGGTGAATATAATTTGGTGAATATAGGCATTTATGGCCCCCGCGGTAAGCAGAACCGCCGCATGACCCCAGCCCCAGAGTTCACAGTTATCCACTTCCAATAAAGGATATCCCGATTGTATCCCTCTGCCCAGATGGTAGGTTGAATAATGATGATCGCCTATCTCCCTGTCCGGACCACGAAGACGCAGACCGGTCAAGCGTACTTTTTCACCATCCGCCAATAGAAAAGGATACAGCGAGGCATAGAATTCATCGGTATAGATCATACCGCCGGGCACGCTGTTTTGGCCTCGTCCGCTCGCCAGGGTAACATTTCCAGGAATTTTAATCCCTCTTTCTCCGGTTAAATTTATCTCGGCATGATCGTTGATATAAATAATCTGCCCCTCACCGGCCGAGGCCAAGGCTGAAAGCAAATCCGTCTTGTTTCCAACTATATAATCCGCCTCAGAAGGCATTACCATGCGGTTATAGCCTGCGCGCCCTCCCATCGGGTTTCCGGTAGGATTGCCTTCCGCTCCATATATTATTGCGGCGGCGTTGACACTACTTACCAGGCTAAGCCAGCAGAAGAGAAGAAATAAAACCATATCCAAACGAACCGGCCCGGGCAGCTTATCCCGCCACTCCGAAAACCCCGGGCCCCGCCCATTGCTTCCATGATTTTTGCAAATTAAATTGGATTGCATAATAAACCTCTTTATCGGCCTCTCCAACTCACACAATATTCCGTTCTGGGGGGAAGCGCAATCATAGGCAAAGATGATTCTGTCCATTCTCCTTTTAAATTCAATTCCTGAGCGGTTTTTTCAAAATGGCACATGGCAATCCCCATATCCAGGCGTTGAATATCCTCTGCCTGCAACACGTTTTTTGCGATCTTTCCATATAACGCATCCCTTTGCAGATAAAAATGAAAATCAGGTTTTTCCTCCTCCTGCAATATTCTCCAGGGCTGTCGATTGGAGGCCGAGGGACCACAACGAACCATCTCTAAGGCTTCGGCATACGCGCCGGCCTCGGTTTTTTTTAAGGATTTGGAAAACCGCCCCGCAAAAAATAATTCCTCCCATGGTTTGCGGTTTTTCGATCGCGCGATCCAGCGAAGTATGTGATCCCGAACCCCCCTTTTTCCGGTGATCCGTCCCACCGGTGTAATCGCGGGGATGTATTCATCCGAAGCCGGGGATATTTCCCTGGCCAGTTGATCGCGATGCAGAGATCCGCCCAGCCAACAGGTCCCCAGGCCCAAGGCCGTCGCATATAATATGGTTTCTTCCATCAGGTAGCCGAAATTTTCCAAGGCTTTGTCACCCGGTTTTATAGCTCCCACGATATAATTATTAGCGCCGGTAATTATGCCATAGGTTCCTATTTTCCGCGCTTTCCCGGCCTCCCCGCCTTGCCGGGTAATCAATTGGAATCTCGCTTCACGGTTAAAGGGCCCGGGCCTCTCTTCGGCCAGATGTTTTTCCAGCGCGTCTAATACTTTCGGCGCCAGCGGTCCGGATTGATAGGTTCTCCAGGAGCTTCTCTGTTTTATCAAGCTAATAACCGATTTATCAAAATACCCCGCCCTGAAGGGCGGCGAATTTTGATCCGAGAGGTAGAAAAGCATTATTTCACTATGTTCCCAAATATTACAGATAAACTCAAATTTAAGCTCCTTTTCCCCACAGCGGATCGTCCTTAAACTGCTGCCGGGTACGTTCTTCCGGATTCTGCCGGTAGAATTCTTCCTCTGAAAAAGCAAAGTAAAACGATTCGATATATGCCAAAAGCACTTTATAGGCGGTATTCACTTTCCGGATTTTCTCCGGATTATGCTCTCCCCCGGTATCCGGATGATATTGCTTCACAAGCGCCCGATGACGGAGTTTGATTTCCTTCAGCGTTGCCCGGGTCCCGAGTCCAAACACCTTCCGGGAAATCTGTAATTCCTCACAGGTCATAGGATCCCTCCTCTTCTCATTACACCTTGAATGCTCTTACCGGGTTATGCCGGCAAACCCGGGCCTTGACGATCAAGACGGTAAACAAATTCTATAAAGGACAATTTTAAAATGTTCCTGATTGACTTATCTGGTTTTTACCAGTTTACCGGAAGTTAATAAAAAGGTCAAGCCGGGGAAAAGACCTTCATTTTCTAACTCAGCTTTTGCAAATTTATAAAATCCCCCCTTGCCCCCCTTTTTGCCAGTCCTGGATGGTTTTGTCCAGGGAAAAGGGGGGTTCTGAAAGTCCCCCTTTGAAAAAGGGGGACTTAGGGGGATTTTACAGCGGTTTGAATACAACCGTTTGTCAAAAAGCATCTGATGCTATTTAAAAAGACACAAAAAACTAAATTTGCAAAAGTTGAGTTTTAATTTATGGACTTAAAAATTCCCCACTCAGCGCTGCGATTGGAACAATAAACCTTGCTGCGGAGATTCCCCTGGGACCCGGTGATGTTTTTCTGAAATTTCCCTATCGAAAATCTGGCCGCCGATGATAAAATGATATTTTCATTTGATCGTAAAAGTAAGATAATACCATACAACAGGCAACTAATTAAAAAAGGAGGCTTCGCCGAAATGAAAATGAAAACCAAAAATGAGTACCCGATCAGCCTGACTATTGACTATCCCAAACGGCCGCTGGACAAAGTGAGCACATTTTTCAGAATCTTTACGGCCATCCCCATCTGGATTATTTTAGCTCTGCTCCTGGCAGGTGGCAGGCGGCAACGAAATTCAATCTTCCCTCGCTGGCTTCGTCATCCTGCCCACCCTGCTAATGCTGCTGTTTTGCCAAAAATATCCGAAATGGTGGTTTGATTGGAATTTTAATCTCGCCGGTTTCGCGGCCCGCGTCACAGCTTATATCGCGCTCTTAAGCGATGTATATCCTTCCACCGATGAAGAGCAGTACGTGCACCTTCAGCTCCCTTACCCGAATGCCAAAACAGATCTCAACCGCTGGATGCCCCTGGTCAAATGGTTCCTCGCCATCCCGCACTACATCGTCCTGGCCGTGCTCAGCATTATTGTCCTTATCGTCATCATAATTTCCTGGTTCGCGATCCTGTTTACCGGCCGCATTCCAAAGAATTTATTCGAATTTATCGCAGGGGTGTTTCGCTGGTATTTGCGTGTGGCAGGGTATGCCATACTGTTAACCACAGACCAATATCCGCCGTTTAGTTTAGCGAAGTAGGGAACTTTGGGGACGGGCATAGGGGTAAGTCCACCGCGTCCCCCTTTCGTATTAATAGCTTCTTTTTCAAAAAAATGATTTTATCCTCCTTTGGAGATTCTACGTGGCACACGGGCGGAGTCAATTTGTCAAGTTAACCTGGCTCATGTAAATTGCGCTCACTTACTGACTAACCAACGTCCCGGATTCCCCAACTTTTCCAACTCATCATTACGCCTCGGTTTACTTCTTCTTTTCTCCCTAATGTCCTTATTGCATTGTTTTATATCTTTTGTAATTTCATTAATGCTTGGAAAAAAAATATCTTTCTAAATACACACCTCTTCTATTTTCCAAATCTAATATCCTTCTGAAATTATCTGCAGAAAATGATTGGTTCAACATTATGTGATTTTATCTCCAATTTTATGAACTTTGGGGGACGCGGTTAAAATAACAAGTTAACGAAAATTTTCGTCCGGTCGGTCGGAATCAATTTGTCAAGTTAACCTGGCTCATGTAAATTGCGTTCACTTACTGACTAACCAACGTCCCGGAATGGGATTGGCAAGGGGCGGCCGCGAGGGTCGCCCCTGCAAGCTCAAATTACCCCGCACTGAAGTGCGGGGTAATTTGAGCCGAGTTGTAGAACATTTATGTAAATACCGCCTTTCCGCTTTCGCGAAAAGGTCCCCGGCTTTCAAGCCGGGGATGAAGCGGCTAACGTATTAAAACTTAAATATCACTCCAATATGCCCCTGGAGGAACTGGATGTCTTCTCCCAAGACATTATGATAATCAGCTCCGAGTTCCCAGGTGAGGCTGGAGCTTGCGTCATAATCCAGTCCTAGCCCCAGATTTACTCCCAATCCGCTATCCCCGGTCTTGGGTACGTAATAACCAAGCCCGCCCTGGATATACGGTGTCCAGACGCTGGTCAGAATTTTATACTTCAGATCCGCTGAGAAGTTGAGCCAATAGGTGTCATCCAGCCCGGCGGTCTTGGACGTAAAGGCGTTGTGATTCAGATAAGCCAGGATGGATAGCTGCGACGAGAGGTCATAGCCAAAGTCCAGCATCAGGTTCAGGCCCGGATCAAAATCATTGGCTAGATTGCCTATGGGCACTGCGGCTCCGCCGTGAAGACTAACTCCGAATTTCTTCGAAACCGCCATTTCGGATAACGGGCCTTCATATAATACTTCACCGACTACTGTCACTGTCAAGGTCGGATCATCTTTACCTGCCGCTACAAATACTTTTTGGGTATAGCGGCCATCCAGCAGATCCTCGACCACCCCTTGCAAGGAGCCTTCGGATACGGTAAAGGTGATTTTATCTTTATATCCCGGGCCGATATAATTGCCATACTTGTCCTTGGGGCAGATGGTTAACAAGTATTTCTTGACGGTTGCTGTCTCTTCCAGCAATTCTACTTTTGGCTCGGATTTCTCCAATTCCGCTTTTCCAAACCGCACCAGGGTGGAGTGGATTTCAGTACGCTGGTATTGGCCGATATCCGGGCTATACCCTGCAACCTTAAATATCACGGTATAGGTTCCGGGTTTAATGGTGTTGGTATATTCCGCCGCATAACTGCCATCACCGTTATTTTTCATGATAACCGTCTGAATGGCAGGCTGCAGTTTATTATAGAAGGCCGGTTGCTGGGATAACTGCTGAAATTTCTTTTGATCCGGCGTGGCCGCGGTCTCGGCCAGCGTGGCTTCATCCGGCGTGGGATTTGTAGAGAGCAAGGTGCCGATTCCGGTTTTAGGACACAAGATTGTGGCAGTTACGTTTTTCGCATTTATCACGGGTTTATTCCCAAAGGTCAGCCGGGTATTAATTTTCAAAGAATCGCCCACAGCATAATCTTTCTGATCCAGAGAAAAATCATAGTCCAACAAAGGCTCATCCACTATAGCCGCTACTTCATATTTAGTACCCGCATTGCCGCTGATCTTGATTTTCCAGTCCCCGTCCGAGCTGACTCTGGTTAATTTGTATTTATACGGCATTTTAATATCCCAAATCTTGTAAAATGAGCCGGTAATCGTCTTACCCGCCTGGGTCATATTGATGCCGTCTTTTTCTACCGTAAAATTCATTTCTTGGCCCTTGGCCCAGCTTACTTTAAAGATTATTTTTTGCGCACTCTTACTCACGGTAAAAGTCTCGGTCTGGCTGGAACCGGCCATGGTTCCGTGGCGGTACCCTAAAAGCTGGGGACTGAACTCCCGCAGGGCATCGATTAAGTCTTCCACAAAAAACCGGCGCAGATCATTGTCCGGAGCCTGGGTTAGTTTCGAGAGACCATTAGTACTGGCCGCAATATTGTCCATCAGGTCCATATAGGCATCCGTGGCGCCTACGCCGATAGTATTTACTTTAATGCCTAAAGCGCCATCCAACTGGGTCGGCGGGGCGGTGGGATTAATATTGGAATTGGTTCTTCCGGCCTCATTGTCGATTTTATAATCTCCGCCGGCCAGCTCCTGAACCATGGGATTTACGTTCTGCATACCGTCGGTAAACAGGATAATATTACGCGGCCGCAGGGCATCGGTCAGATCATTGATGCTGGTTTGCAAGCCTCCGCCCATGGCGGTCATGTTATTCCAGTTGGTAGTCTGGGCATTAATATCGGTAATGATATCTTCCGCATTATCCCAGACATCCAGGAGCGTAACCCCGGCTTTCTGAAATTTATTCACCTGGGTTTTAAAATACGCCACACCCAAACGGTCTCCGGGCGCGGCTACGGCGGTCCATAATTGCACGAAAAGCTCTGTGGCCTGCTGCAATACGCTTAGCTTTGATTCTCCCCCGGGCGCGGCCGGATCCTGCATGCTGCCCGAGATATCCAGGGCCAGCATAATATCCACGGGATCGCGGTCTGCCATTACACCGCCGGCGCGGGTTACCAAAGCATAGGGCTGGGGGCCTTCGGGGACATTCTGGCCGTCTACGCGAATGGCATACTCTCCAACCTGCGGATTCTGGATAACAATTTGTTCCACATTGTTCTGATCATCCACCCCTGCCAGGCCGTTGGGAAAGAAAGTTGCTCCGCCGGGACCTGGTCCTGTCACCGTTAAATCCAGGTGGTTGATAATATCCGCGCCCGGCGAATCATGATAAACCATGGTGATAATGGCCGGCACCGTGTTGTCCGTAATGTTTAAGGTATATTCATGGTTTTCCCCATCATCCACGCCGGCCAGTTCATCCTTGAAATCCAGTGCTGTCGGCGCCGGAGGAAAGAGGGTGTTATTAATATTGACTCTTCCCCACCCTTCCACATTATTGGGACGCGCGGGAATTTCCTGGTTCGCGCCTGCGCCGTATTGTCCGGGCGTGATATCTTCCGCGCCATTGATTAAAGTAGCGCGCAATAAAGCCCCGGACATATAACCCAATCCCCTTTCATCAGTATAATATTGGCGGACAATCGCCGCGGACCCGGCGGTCAGGGGCGTGGACATACTGGTACCGCCCATTAAAATATAATTATCATCTTCCGGGGTGCCGGCTGCCGCTATGCCGTAATCACTCAGCGTCCCGCCGATAAATGCGCCTTCTACAATCCGCACATCATCAATATAAACACCGTCCCCGGTATTGCCGTCATTATTCGACTCCAGGATAAATTCCACTTCAAGATCCGGCGCATCCGAAAAATTATACCAATTCCACCCTACCCGCATCGGCCCCAGACCAAGCGTGAGCAACTCCCAATCATTTTGAATACCAGTAACCGTAAGCCATACCTCGTTTCCACCATCGCCCCGAATGAGTATCTTAAGCGTATCGCCGGTTCCCAGATCATAGCGGTACCAGAATTGTAAATACTTGTTGCCATTGCCTCCGCCGTTAAGATTTTGCACGGCACTGGTCAGCGTGATATTCGTGTTATCCGCATAGTTTCCGGCTGAGCCGTCATTCCATGACCAATTTCCGTTGTGGCTGACCGCATTCGTGCGGGCCCATGTCCCCCCGGCAACCCAGCCACCCACTCCGCCTTCCATGTCATCTGTAAACCAGGTGGTCAGGGGCGTAGCCCGAGTCCGGGTTGAAACAACGGCCGTACCCGGAGCGACTAAATCCGGCTTAAAACGGTCATCATTTACCGCCGGAGTGTCGGCATTGGACGGTCCGCGGCTGCTGAAGAAGGCCATCCCATCCGGATTATTCGCAATCCGGTCCTGATTTAGTATATTCCCGGCGCCTGAACTCCAGGTATTGGTAAGGCCGGGCCGGTTGTTTTCCGTGGCCCCTACTGTAAGGCAGTTTTTAGCCGTGGCCGGAGAACCCAGGGAGTTTAAATCCACCACATTGTTTTGATCCGCATCCCGGCCCGAATTTCCAGCGGAATATAATATCAGCATATCGGGATTATCCCAGATAAATTGATCAACTTCTTCCGAATCCACGGTGTACTCTCCGCCCACGGCCTGGCCCCAGCTATTGGAATGAATGCGGGCTCCGTCATCATACGCTTCCTGAAAAAGATCGTTCAAGTTATCCGGAATACCGGTCAGAAACAAGCCGTCGCTTTCATTATCCGCAAAATCACTGAACTGGAGCAGTGCCTGAAAAACCAGGTTGGCGTCCGGCGCTATCCCGCTATAGGTTCCGCCGGATAAATTTCCATTCCCTAATGCCGAACCGGCCACATGCGTACCATGTCCATAATTGTCGGCCGCGGCGCCGTCATCCGCATTGGCATTTTGCTCTCCAAAAAGGCCTTGTACCGGCCAGCTATGGATGCTGGTAATTCTCCCCTGGAAATCATTATGCATGGTGGCATTATTCACGCCGGAATCCAGGCCGGAATCGGCTACGGCTATAATTTGATTGGCGCCGCGCAAGCCATTGACCGGGGCCCAGGCCTGGGCCACATCGATAATGCCTCGGGCTATATCATTGGTGGTTTTAAACATGCCGTATTCTTCAATCCACATAATGCCGTTAATCATTGGCAGCTGGGGCGCATTTTCCGGAGGGATTTTGACACGGATTTTCACCCAGCGTTTATATTCTTTGGCCGATAAAATAGTTCCTCCTGCCGCAGCGATATCTGATTTAATGGTTGGCAGGTTCTCGCCTTTAAAGACCAGCACTGTCAGCCATAAAAACTCCGGCTGGGTTTGTTCCGGCTCCGTACCCGCCCGTTTGGCCTGCACTCCGGGTTTAGGCGTTATTATTGGCGCTTGGCCTTGAAAACGTTTCAGCAATTTGGTCGAAATCCGGTTAACCGGCTGGTAGATGCCCACATACTGTACTCCCGGCAGCTCCGCTATGCGCGCCTTTTCCAAAGCCGGCATACGAACTATATAAGTATTATTCGGCACATACTTCATGACTTCGCCGCCGGCATCTTTAATCTCTTTTTTTGTTTGTTTGGTAACCTTAGTTTTGAACTGAACAAAGTAGTAACCCTTTATGGTTTCCGGGTATTCGGTAATTTTGAGATTATCCGGTATGGATGGGGCCGGCTGATTGGTATGCAAAACATGCCCGCGCCATTTAATCTTGTACGCTTTATTTGATTCGGCTTGTACTGTTTGTACTGCCAGTAACGCCGAACTTAAAATAAGGATACTGAATATCCGTGTTCCTTTGGTTAATACTCCCGTGCTGCGTTGGCGGATTTTGTCAAACATCATCTTGCCCCCCTTTAATTTAATGTTTTAATTACGTATACTGGGCATTATCCCTAACAGTCTTCCTTGAGACGCCACATTATAGAGGTGTGCATATTCATATGCAAGAATAATAATTTTAAAAAAATCCTGCTTGACACACTTGTATTCGGTGTCTATTATTTGAATAGTTGTTCAATTGTTTAATTGTAGAGGAACATGTCGCCAAAAGCAATTTTTCAGGTAATTCACCCGATTTTGTCATTCCGAGGGAACGTAGTGACCGAGGAATCTCTTTAAAAACTAGGAATGTTAGAGATTCCTCGCTTCGCTCGGAATGACATTTTGGGAAACATTGCTTTCGGACTGCTTTTTCAGTCCTTTTTCAGCCCCACCCTGTCTAATGTCCTGATTTTGCATCATGAACATGTCCCGGCCTATCGCATGATATTCAATGCAATTTTTGCGATTTTGCTTTCCGGGCTTATCGTGCGCTAGGCCGGACTGGATTTCATATCATGGTTTCGCCGCCTATTCCGGCCGGCTCCCCGAAAAGAGGAAGAACTAACCTTGCAAGTAAGCGGCATGACCTGTAATAACTGCGTCTCGCATGTCCGGCATGCTTTGGAAAGCCTGCCCAATATCCGGTCTGCTGATATCCGGCTGGAAACCGGACTGGCCCATGTCAAAGGAGAGGCCTTGGATAGATCGGTTATTATCCGGGTGATTAAAGCCGCAGGATATTCAGTAGTAGATGCTTGAGCGAGGTGATATTTATGCTCTTATCTAAAAACCTGAGATACAGAATACCTGATTTAGCCGATCTTTTTAAGCACCTGAGTGATCCTCATCGTTTGCAATTATTCTTGCTATTGGCAGATAATGAATCTTCGGTTGGAGGATTGGCCAAACAGTTGAATGTGACCTTATCAGCGGTTTCCCACCAGCTGCGCCAGTTAAGAACCGCCCGGCTGGTATCACGGCGCCGCGCCGGTAAAACCATTTATTACCGGCTGATGGATGACCATGTCCGGCAATTGGTGGTTATCGGCAAGGAACATGTCAATGAAACGCCCCGCCCCCGGGAGACTGTGTCGCAACGTCGTTTTTAGCACGTGTTCGTCACCCCGGTGAAAACCGGGGCCCAGAAAAGCCTTTAAAATCAATGAATCTGGTAGGAGGCAGCCTTTCGGCTACCCCCTCCCAACAGAACCGCTCGTACCGACCAGGTAAGCGGCTCCTCGATTAGCGACTGAATTGGAATTCAAGATTCCGTTGTGTGAAATCTGTCAGGGAGATAACCCCCTGTTGCCTGAACCATTGTAGATCGAGGATAAATTTGACCGCCGGTCTATGTGCCGACCGCCACTTCCTCATGTTTACCCAGGTTTTATATGCTTCTTCAGCTTTAGCTCCATACCGAATCATCTTACGTTGAAACTTCCTGGGGTTCTTCCACTTCTTCAGTTGCATTGACCTGAGTCTGCTTCGGATGAACCAATCAAGTTCTTCTATTGGTGTAGGTTTTCAAATTAAATTGATAAGATAGGGGGTGATATTTTCAGAATAAGTTGACAAGCAGATAGGGATTATCGGATTATTTAGAGCCTCGTTAAGAGGCTTTTTTGTTATAAGAAAAAGATAGGGCAAAGGATGTAGGAATCATCCCTTGCCCCGAAAAATGGGTAACAAAACCCCTAACCAAGTGATACTTTGATACTAGAAATTCCTGTTTCCGTCAAGGAAATTATACTTAAAGGCCGTGCGTATGAGTGGCCCCGGCCGG
>CBDUZI010000087.1:0-12903 GCA_965371665.1 uncultured bacterium | reverse complement strand
AGGGGGAAGAGTGCTCAAAATCCGATTTTGTGCCTAAGTCCGACAGACTCCTAGAGATCACCGTTTCCGTCAAGGAAATTATACATCCATAATCCACTGTCAAATTTTTATTTATCTGCAAATCCCTCCTCATCTCCTTTTTCCAGGGACAAAACCATCCTCTGGACCAAATTATCCAGGACAGGCAAGACAGGTCAAAGGGGGGGGGGATTTTAAATCCAATTTAGATTCCAGGGTTGATTGTTCAAAATTGACACACTAGCTGTTTTGGCCTGATTATTAGAAGAAAAAATAATTAATTGTACTGGATATTTATTAATTTGTGTGATATACTATAATTTAAATAGAGCATTCTATAAATCCTGTTGTCATTTCCGCTCAAGCGGGAGTCGTACGCCTGAAAGTTAGGTTATTCCGGATTGCGGTTATACTCGTTTACATAATAACTTTTTGACAAAATAAACAGAATTATCATAAGTTATAAATCCTGTTTATCTTGTCAATCCTGTCAAAGGTTTTTTCTGTATTTTATTTTTAGATCCGGCTTGGGGAATAGGTATAATTTTTGGGGGAAAGCAATGATAGCCTTAAATAACAATTGGTCGCTGTCGTCATGGCAAAAACCGGTCTGGCGTCGATTCACCAGGATTGTCTCCCTGCTGATCACGCTTACCTTTGTATTCCCATATCTCACCTGGGCCTTTGAGCGCGGTACCTTCCTGGCTGGAAAACATTTCATATTTTTTAATCATCGGGCCATAGAGATTCCTAAAGAACTTGGGGCCGTGATCAAATCCTTTCAGGGCAAAGAAGCATTGGTCGTCTATATCCAGGATCTGCATTGCAACGCAGAGGTGCAGACCAACATCGCAAACATCATCGGGCACATGGCGGACAGGCACGGGCTGAAGCTGGTCGGAGTGGAAGGCGCGAGCGGGCGCATAGATGTGGGGAAATTAGCCGGTTTTCCGGTAAAGGCCGTGAAAGAAGCTGTGGGAAAATATTTCATGCAGCAGGGCAAAATAGGCGGAGCGGAATACTATGCGGCCGTCGGGGAGCATCCCATCGTTCTGCAGGGGATAGAGCAGGCGGAGTATTACGCGGCCAACCGGCAGAGTGTAAAAATGTTTTTAAACCACGAAAGTCAGGGTTATGTCTATGACTTACGGGAGACGCTGGCCGAGCTAAAAAATCAGGTGTATGGAAAAGAACTCAAAGCGCATGACCGGCATAAAACAGCCTTTCGCAAGGGCGAGGAATCGCTGTTGAATTATTGCGTGTTTTTGTACCAGGCAGCCGGGAGGGCCGGACTGAACCTGGAACCATTCCCGCAGCTTTGTGCGTATATTTCCAAGCGGAGGAACGTGTTTCCCAAAGCCGTGGACTCAGACGGGCTTTTTCTGGAGATGGAACGGGCGGAAACCGAAATACGGGCTGGTCTATATCAAAGCGAGGCCGGGCCAGAGCTGGACGGCCTGGAGCATCGGCTGGATGTGATGGAAAAATTGGTGAATATCTCGGTTTCGCCCGGGGAACTGGCGGATTATCGCCGGAACCCGGAGGCGTTTCGGGTCCGGGTGTTTCTGGATTTTATCGGCCGCTATACCGCAAAAGAAGATTTGTGGCTGGATCCCGGAGTTTATAAGCTGGATGCCTGCTTAGAAGAAGCCGGGGAATTTTACCGGGTGGCTGATCGACGGAGCATATCCTTTGTTGAGAATACTCTCGAGGGGATGAAGCAGTATCAGACCAGGCTGGGAGTACTGGTAACCGGAGGTTTTCATAGTGATGAAGTTTTATCGGAATTACAGCGGCAGGGCATCTCGTACGTATGCGTGAAGCCGCGCTTAAGCCGTGCGGATCTGGTGAACCCCTACTTTTCGTTGCTGCAGGATCGCGACACGCCGCTGGAAAAATTACTGGCCCAAAACCAGAAGATACTGGCCCTGCCGATTTTATACCAGGCGGGAAAATCCGCGGCACCGGAAAAAATCCGGGCATTTTCCCGCTGGCAGGGTTTAATGCTGAAAGCGGTTTTCCTGGCATACCTGATTAAGGGCGGGGCATGGAAAACCGGCAGATTGAAAGATGCGTATATGAACGGGATAATGATGTATTCCAATAGCAATCCGAGCATCGTGCCTGATTGGGATGCCCGAAAAGAGAGCGCGGATGAGCGTCGAATGGTTATTCCCTGGCAAAATATGGAAATTACGACCATCGTAAGCCTGCGCGGGGCGATACGCCTGGGCAAAACCCTGGCCAGGCTGGCGCTGGAGGATTATCAGATTGCTATGGTAGACGCCGAAACGGCGGGAGATATGCTGGCGAAGGCAGAGCGCTCCGGCAGACGATTCGGCGGTCTGCTGAGCGCGCTAAGACTCAAATGGCGGAATTTAGTCGAACTGCTCCAGAGCTCAGACAAGCCGGTTGCTATGGAAATGACTTTTTGGGACAAATATTTGCCGCAGGTACCGAAAGCGTTGCGCCCCTTTCTGGAAGAATTAATTTTCCGGGCAGGGCCGCTGGTGATGATTTATGGATTAGGAATAACCAGCCTTCCGATGGCAGGGGGTCTGGCGCTGGGCTTTATGGGGGTGTTTCTCTGGGGGCACCGGGGAAAGGGCTGGACCGCGCGGCAATGGGGGATAGCCGGCGCAGTCACCGCCGTCCTTAGCCTGGGCTTTTTCGGATTAAGCCTGTGGACTACCCCGGCTGCTGTAATTGTAAGTTCCTGGCCGCAAGCGTCTCAACCCTTAGCCGGCGGCTTCCTGGGTTTTGCCCTCGCCTGCCTGGTGCATTATGGCAACAATTGGGTGTACAAGCGCACGGATAAGCGCTGGCCGGAGTTAGCCATATCCGCTGCGCCGAAAGATGATTTTAAAAAGATACTTGAAGAACTTGAGATTTCTGATAAATACATTCAGAATAAAATCATTAAAGAATATGAACAAAAAGATATTGAAACATTCAAAGCGAGAGTAGCACAAACCATCGAATTAATTAAGTGGCTGGAGAAAACTTTCGGAATACCGGATGATATAAAAAGAAATCTCATCCAGACCATCCTCCGCTATCCGGAAACTGAGCTGGAGAGGGCATTGGAAATGTCGGAAGCATTCGATGAAGCTATCGCTGCTCAGGATTTAGAAAAGATTTTAGAGACTCTTTTAAGACCTGCCGAGTCATACCTGCCGCCGCTGATAGAACATCCGAAAGATGAATCTAAGTGGCAAAATTGGATAGCAAAGCATCCTGAAAAGCCTGGGTATTTACGGTATTTTGCGGAAATTATATTGGAAAAGATCAAGTATATTTCACATACGGAACTTGAAAAGAAGTTGGAAAAAACTGCCATTAACTTTAATCGAGAAATGGGTGATGATGAATATATAGTTTTTCAACCAGGAGAAGATAAGAGCAATGGGTGGTGCTATTCACAGTTAGTGAGGAATAAAGTAATCAAAAAAGCAGAAAACATATTCTTTTATAAGAGTAATAGATTACCTGCATATCTTAAAGATAATAAAATCAATCACATTGTGATTATAGATGATGCGTCTTTTTCAGGTTTGCAGGTTCGTGAAACAATTGACATAATAAATCAAAAACTCAGAACCAAAAGTGAAAAGGAAAAAACGGAGCAATTACTTAATATTCATATAGTCATACCATATATGACGAATTATGCTGAAAGCAAAATTCAAAAATCGATTGACGATATATCGAAAAAAAAGAATTCGCCGAAATTCGAATTACATATTCATGAATTTTGTAAATTTAAAACTGTTAAAGAGATGTTGAATGAAAAACATATACTTAAAAATAAACAATACGGAAGAAATATTATTGGACTTTTTAAAAATATATATGGAAATCTCTACCGCGGACTGATCTATTTCGATCATAAAACCGCCAGCACTAAATCTGTCCTTGCTATTGAAAAAAATACGATTTTTAATGGCGCTGTTCCTAAAAAAGAGGGAAACAGGTATATTAGTGATCCTGAAAAAAAGACTCCCATTATGCCTGAGATTATTCCACCATATCATTTTGATGAATATATTATATATTTAGCAAAATGGATAGTAGAAAAAGGGGAAATGAAAAAGACGATTCAACAGCCCCTCAACCTCCCCGGAGCCTTGGGGGCTTTGCTCATAGTCGGGATGGTTATGCGGCCCGGGGGTATTGGCCGACAGGCCCGGACCGGTCCGCGCCTGGGAGCGGTGTTCAAGGCAGTGGAAAATATAAACTGGCCAAGGATAAAACAGCGGTTGCTCTCGCTTAAATTCTGGACCGGGCTGTTCACGGAAACGATTCCGCGGTATCCGAACCCGAAAAAACTCGATTTCCGGCTCCAGGATACAGTGAAGTATATACTTAGTTTTATTTCCATCACCGCATCTTTTACGCTTCTCAGTGGAAGCTTAATAACCGGCCTGACGGTATGTTTCTTGATCTATTTCGGGTTAAACGAAGCGCGCAATATTTACAGCGAGCAGCGTCCGCATTTTGGATGGGATATCCGGAAATGGGCGAATAAAAAGTACGCCTATCCGGCAAAACACGCCCGGGCAATGTTTACCTCTGGAATCGGCACGCCAATATTCGCCCTGCTCTCCTCCGTGATATTCTGGGTTATTAATCCTTTATCAGGATGGGTTTGGATATTATTCACGACTTTTCTTTTGGCAAACTATGGAGGCGTGTTTGACAGCTATATGCGGGGCAGGCAATATCCGGAGCCTGATATCCGCCGGGCCGAATATATTCGCAACTATTTTATTACTTTATTAACTGCTTCATCAGTTTATTACAGCCGGGAAATAATCGAACTCTCTTCCTTACTGCCCGGTCAATTGCAAATCATTCATGCTTTGCTGATAATGCTTCTGGTTTCCAATTCAATCGCTTATTTGATATTCCGCAGAGTAATTTCCGAATTGCTGCACGGACACATTGATATAAAAGGCGGGTATAAATTGTTTGAGACCGCCAAGGAATTGGAAGTCGCCCTGCCGGGCGGAAGAATACCAGTACACCAACCGGAAAAGAGCGATGTGCTGATAAAAAGGAAGAGGAGTTTTTATTATAAATTCGTCCGGAAATTATATGAGTTGTTTAAAAGAAGACCAGGAGATGAAAAAGAAAATCTGAATGGAGAGAGATATTATTATGATAAATGGAGGTTGGATAGAGAAGAAGCAGAGCAAGGCTTGAAAAAAGCGAAATCGATTGATGAATTGATAGAAAGATTTAACAAAAATATCGGAGAAAAAATATTATATGATCTTAATAAAAAAAAGAATATGAAACAGTATGCACAATCGGCTCTGGTCGTCGCTGAGTCGCGTTCTCTGTCTGACAAGGCAATGAAAGAAATGTCGAAGCAGAAAATTTTTAATGATACTATGCTAAACCTGCATAAAAGAGAGAGGGAAAAGTATGATGAATTGATCGGGCAATATGGCTCGGAAAGAGAAAAATTCACCATAGCCTGTTATTTAACCAAGCCCCTGGAAGAGGAATGGGAAAAAGTGTTGGAGTTTAAACAATTCGAGAAACGGCCGATAGAGGTAATTATACTTGATAAAGACGAAGCCGGACAGGCCGGGCTGGAACAGGAAAAAATAGATTACGGAGTTTTCGGCGATTCGGATACCGGATGCATAATCATAATTAATAAGGAATGGAATCAATTGGAATTATTGATGCGAATACAAAAAGCCAGGGCAAAAATGGAAATATTTTCCAAAACCATGGATGTTTTTGATAAAGATACAAGTGAACGATTGAAGGAGTTAGACGCTTCGCTCAAAGAATTAAAACAAGACAAAAAGAGAAATATTATAAAAAAAATGCGGATCAGAAGACTGGAGAAGGCGATTGAACATGAAGAAACACGCAAACAGGAATTCGGACGTCATCTGGTGGCCTATCATAATCAATGGTACAAGTATAAAGAAGATGACTGGCACAGGCAGATCCGGCCTGTGATGGAAGGCCTGCAGCAGGAATTGATGTTTAAATATATGCATGAGTTTTTTGAAAAACACTGTATATCAACAAAGCTGCTGCATGAATTAAAGCAATACTATGCTTTTCCGGAAAAACTGCCCCAAGGATTATTTATCCGGGAAGAGGTTAATAATTATGTTCTATATAATTTCGTCCTGGGTTTTATTGAATTCGCGGGATTAAAGAATATAAGAAACAACGGGAGCACACGAGAAGTTGCGCCGCAAGAGTATCTCGAAGCGCTGCTTTATCACTATGGTTCCCAGCCGGATTTGAGCCAGAATATCTGGCGGGCGATTACCAAATTCAGTAAAAAACAGTGGGGAGAGAAGGAAACGCCGTTACGGACCAGAGCTATCGACTGGTTCGACGCGAAGCTGCTTAATCCCTGGTTCGTTTTGATAACTACTACAGCCGTTTTAATCGGCCTTCTATGTTTCGGCCATTGGCCGCTGGTCCAGGAATATTTTAAATCCTTCGCTCTATCCAATCTGTTGGCCGGACTCGGCCTGGCTTCTACTGGAATAATGCCGGCTGTTTTAGCAATTAATAAAACAATGAGAAAAAAGGATGAAAAGGCTGTTTCCCGGGGAGGGCAAGGAGATAAAGGCACAAAAATGGACAGAGCTTCAGAGGTTACACTTACATCTGAGACCAGGAGGATGTTGGGAGATTTATTTACCGGATTATATCTATCTCATAAAGAGCTGAAAGAAATCGACTTCAAATTATCGTCTTTTATGCCTGGGAATGCCAGAGCAGGAGTAAATGAAAAAGCAGACGCATCTATGCTTAGTCATGAAGGACAGCTATATCTGGAAGAAGCGGATAGGGATAGACTTTGGCAAGAAGCCAAAAAAACAGGCGGCAAAGTGGCCGAAGATGAGGCTGGAAAAAATATTTTTCATCCTATAATCAGCCTGATTTCCATAGCATCGGGAAAATTAGAGGGTCATTTCGGGATAAAAGCTGCGTATGATACAGCCGAAAAACTAATCGGGACTCGGCGAGTAATCAATTCCCTGGCAAGCATAGATAATGCAAAGGGCCGTAAGAGACGGCGGAGACTGGAAAACTTAATTCGGGAGGTTAAAACTGCGTGTGAATATCTAATCCGGACCAAAGACAATCGCTGTCTTACTAATAAACAAATTACCGCAATAATAAACGGGCTGGAGATTAATGGTGAGATCTATTACCTGAAAGATAAATGGAAAGAATTGATGAATGATAAATTGGTTAAAGAGTATGATGGAGTAATGATAAAAGAAGATAGAAAACCATGGTTCGATATATTACTGGAAGTATCTATACCAACTATAATATTCTCTGTTATATTCAGCTCGATTTTCAACTCGCCTCAATGGAACAGGTACGTGTGGTTGGGAATGGGGACGGTTGCCGGTTTAGGGTGGTATGTGTTTAACCAGGCCTCCAAGGCGTTTTTTCTTAAAAAGAAAGTGAGATTGGCTAATATATTAAAAAATCCGGATTATAAAAAATCATTCGCGGATAGCAGCAGAATCCGGAAAACATGGAAAAGCTTAAGCGGACTTGGCATATCCGGAGATTGGGACGAAGGCTATGCGGTCTCTTTCAATACGGAGGAGCAAGCAGAAGCTAACTTACAGAAAATAGTGGAGATGACCAGGGGAACAATTAAAGAACTTTTAGGTAAAGAAGTAACAGGAGAGGAAGTCGGGAAGAAAAGAAAATATACTGTTAAGGCGAAAATATTGCGGAAAAAAGGCTTTAATGCTGCGGATGTCCGGAATGATTTAGGGCCGCAAGGATGGGATGCAATAATAAAAGGAGATGGAGTGACAAAAGACGACTGCATAAAAATGTTGCACGAGTTAAAAAAGTATTATGTAAATAAAGATGGTAAAAAAGAGCTGGAACAAATTATCGAAGAATTGCAAAGACTGGCGCAACCATACTTTGCCGGCAAGGTTGAATTTGAAATCCGCGAAAGAAATCCATACACTTACTTAAGGCATAAAGATATATTCAGGGATGTGCAGTATATAGAAAACAAAGGTATTATACTGGGAGATTTTGAGGATGCGCAAACTCATAAAACCTTGGTTACGGCGGTCATGGGCGCATGCCTTTGCAATGGGGAGTCTATTTTGCTGGTGGATCATTTCGAGGGCGATGAAAAACTTTTGGCATGGAGGATCGAGGATAATATATTTCAATTCGCAAAAGCGCATGGATTTAAATACATTATATATAATGAAAAAGCTATGCCAAAAAAGCTGGTTGATAATGTTTCGAAAATAGCGGCGCGGAAGACTCTTTATATGGAACTGGCAGACACTAGTGAGAAAATATGGCTAAGCGCTTTTGGCAGTAAAAGAAAGATCCCGCGTGGGAAAGTCACAGGATATGTGATTGATGTTGAAAGCATGGGTGTTGATGCAGAAACATGGATTAATCAAATACGAAAAAAAATGGAATACCCTGGGAACCCAAAGGCTCACGAACCTGGATTCGATGGCAGCGAAACACTCACGGAGGCCAGGCCCAACGAGCCGTTACGCGGCCGGCGCTCGCCGGGGCAGCGTCTCGCACTGGCTTTATTGAGCGCCTGCTTGCATGTTTCGGACGTGCGCCGGGCAGGGAATGTAAGTGTCCGGCTGCCCCTGGACGGTATGGCGGGCTTTTTCCGCGCCAGCCTCTTGCTTACGCTGGGAGCGCTGCTATTGTGGTTTATGACTCAACCGTCGGCTAAAGGAGTCGAGGCCGAAGTGGACACGCAATTAAGAGAATTGCTGATAGAAAATTATCCGGATGAATCGGGTGTAACCGCTGCTGCCAAAGGATACGGAGATTTTCTGAAGATTCATGAAAATGCTGTCTTTATTCCGCTTTCAAGCCTTAACATTTTCAAACGCATGGTCAGTCCGTGGGGGCGCGTGGAAACGGCTGAAAACGGACGGCTAATATTCTTTTTACCGGATTCTCTGCTTCGCAAAAGCGGAGTAGAGTCCGGGCAGAGGTTCAGGGGCTTGCTGCGGCATCTGGTGCTGGGATACTTATTGAAAAAACATTTTGCCCGGACCCGGGTGGATACGCTGATGGAGGGAATAAGCATAAGGCACACCTGGTGGAAGCGGGCAATACACTGGCTGTGGATGGCTATTGATTCGCGTAGTTATCTCTCCACGGTAATACAGCCGGAAGAGTCGCGCCTGGCCGCAGCGCTGTTCGCGGGAGACTTGAAGAAATTCTATAAGAACCCCCAGGCACTGGCGAGGGCCATGCTGGAGAAGATCGCAAACCAAAGCAATACAGACGAGCAGGCACGCTGTATCGCAACCATGAGTAAACTCTGCGTCCGGATGCCGCGGCTGGCCGGGGTCCAGGTCGGAGAGTGGCGGTTGAAAGAGGCGGGCGTGAAGGAAATCGTGCTGCCTGGTATACTCGGCCTGCCGGAGAACCGGAAGGCGTTGAAAAAGCTGCGGAAAATTTTACAGTCTTTGCCGGGAATCATATTAGACCGGCGAAAGCTAGGGCCGCGCCGTTGCCCGTTTATACGTATGCCGGCTTCCTCGGCTTAAGGTCAGTAAGAATCCGGCAATCCTCTTTTTTCCTTGACCATTACTGTTTTGTCCTTGAAAATTGTCCCCACAGGCGCAGCTTGCCGTGCCAGCAGCCTGTCGGATAAGTCTTTTTCCCCCTTTGAAAAAGGGGGCGCAGGGGGATTTGCTGAAAAAACGCACAACTACCCATTCAAAATCCCCCTTTTTCCCCCTTTTTCCCCCTTTTTCAAAGGGGGAAACTCGGAAAAAATGCCTTTTGTTGATAAGTCCCAGGGGGATAAGATAATGTTCAGAAAATTATTACTAAGTATAATGGCTGTAAGCTTACTGGCCGGAATAGCGAGAGGAAGTGGGGGAGATATGTCCGCGGAAGTAAAAACGTATCAGTTAAAGAATGGTTTAAAAGTTATTGCCAAGGAGATTCACGGCGCGCCCGTGGTCTCGGTTTTTATATGGTACCGGGTAGGTTCGCGCAACGAGCCGCCCGGGCAGTCAGGGTTGGCGCATTTTCTGGAACACATGATGTTCAAAGGGACGGCCCGGTTTGCCAAGGGAGAGATCGCGCGCCAAATCAACCGCACCGGGGGGCGTCAGAACGCTTTCACCAGTTATGATTACACAGCCTATTTTGAGACCGTGCCTGCAGAGTATCTGGAGCTGGCGCTGGAAATCGAGGCTGACCGGATGCGGAATGCCTTGTTGGATCCTAAGGAGGTTGAGAATGAACGCACGGTTATTCTTTCCGAACTGGATGGAAACCGGAATAATCCCCATGTTCGCCTGCGCGAACTGGTAAATGCCCAGGCATGGCTTAAACATGGGTACCGTCGGCCGATAATCGGATGGCGGGAAGAGGTGGAGCGGCTTAGTGTCAAGCAATTGCGCGCTTTTTATAATACCTATTACCAGCCGCGTAACGCGACCCTGGTAGTGGCCGGGGATTTTAATCCCAAAACTTTGCGTAGTTCCATCCAGCGGTTATTCGGCCCGATTTCGGAATCTTCCCAGGTTTTGGGAAGGGAACCGGTTGCAGAAATTCAGCAGGGAGAGAGACGCGTGGTTTTGAATGATCACGGTCCGGCCCCGCTGGCGCTGCTCAGGGTGCATATTCCCCCGGCCGGACATAAGGATCATTATGCTCTGACGGTTTTAAACGACGCTCTGACCAAAGGCAAGACCTCGCGATTATACCAGGCGCTGGTGGATACGGGACTTGCGGCGAGTATTTCCGGAGCGCCTTATGAAATGATTGATCCGGGATCCTGGGTTTTTACTGTGGTTTGCCAACCGGGAGTGGAGCCCCGGCAAGTGGAAGACGTCATGCGTAAGGAATTTGAGCGCGTGAAAAAGGAGCCGCTTTCTTCCCGGGAGCTTAAGCGTTCCATTAACCAGACTCGCGCCCAATTGATATTTTCCAAGGACAGTTTGACGGACCAGGCCATGCTTTTGGGTTTTTACCAGACCGTGGCAGGGGATTGGCAATTACCCGATCTTTATCCGGCCCGGGTGGCAGAGGTCACGCCGAAACAGGTGCAGCAGAGTGCTTCCCAATATTTGATTCCGCAGCGCATGACAATCGGTCACTTTATTCCTCTGCCCAACGGTTCATCCGGTCCGGTGGGAGCCTTGCCCAACAATATGGTTTCAGCTTTTCCGGATTCTCAGGGTTGGTCAATACCTGTCGGAGGTTACTCGGAATTGCCCGGGCAAACCAGAAGGCAAAAAAACGGCTCCGGCCGGCCGGACCTGGGTAAACGTTATACTTTGAAGAATGGCCTGGTGCTTCTGCTCCAGGCTAATAAAAGCAATCCCAGCCTGGCGCTTTCCGGATTGGTACGGGCCGGCATGGCAGCTGAGCCTGAAAACCTGCCGGGATTGGCTATCGTCCATGCCGATATGCTGGCCCGGGGAACAGCCAAACGTTCGGCCGCGCAACTGGCCGAAGACTTGGAATTCAAGGCCGCTGTTTTGGAATATGCGGCCGGCCATGAGGAATTAAGAATATCCGGCGAAGCTTTGTCCGAAGATTTGGAGTTATTGCTGAAAGCCGTAGCCGAGACCTTAAGCCTGCCGGTTTTTCCTGAAAAGGAGTTAAAGAAAGTAAAAAAAGAGGTATTAAGCAGCTGCCAGGTAGCGCAGGACAGCACTGCGATGCAGGCCTGGCAGGGTTTTGCCGAATTAGCGTATTCTAAGGGGCATCCTATGCGGCGCAGCCTGCTCACGGCCGCGGATGGAATCCGGAAACTTACGCGCCGAGATCTCACGGCATACCATCAGGAATGGATACGGCCTGATCAGACCATATTGTCCCTGGCCGGCGATTTTGAGCCGGACGAGGTTTATGGTCTGGCGCAGCGTCTTTTTAAATCCTGGAAGGTTAAGCGTTCCTCTGTGCGGCAGGAAATACCGCGGATGGAGCCGGTTTCCGGGATGAAAACCAAGAGGAAAATATTGCCGGGTAAAAGCGAGAATATAGTGATTTTAGGGCATGAGGGTATCCATCGCCTGGATTCTGAGTATTATCCGGCTTATGTCGCGAACCACGTGTTGGGAGGCGCCGGACTCTCAAGCATGCTGATGCGCGCGGTTCGGGACAATGAAGGGCTGACATACTCTATTTATTCGCAGTTTAAACTTTCTCACGGGGTGCGGCCCTGGTGCCTGACATTTCAAGCGAATCCGGAAAATGTTACCCGGGCAGTAAAGAAAGCGCTGGAACAAGTTTATCGTTTGCAGGCGGGCAAGGTTGCGGAACAGAGGCTTAGGGACAGCCAGGAACAACTGGCAGGGGGTTTGGCCTTGACTTTGGAAACTAATTCCGGCCTGGCTTATTTGAACCGGGAAATAGAGTGCCATAAACTGGGAGCGGATTATCTGCAGGAATTTCCCCGGGCAGTACGGGCTGTGACATATACTGAAATGATCCAGGCTGCGGGCAAATGGTTTCATCCGGATAAATACCTGCTCTCCATTGCCGGCCCGAAGCTTCCCGATTAATAAATGCAATATTAATGTAATATTAAGGGACCGTCTCCTATGGGTAAGTGATTACTTACAGCGCGAGAAAGGTGGGGCAACCTATATCATTTTTTTCCAAAAAGCTGGACCGGGGAAAGAGACCATGACATGCTTCTCGTGGCCATGATCCCACGTAGCAACCATGAGGCCTCTGGCCGTGGCATTTCATTACGCGAAACATTCCGGAGTGTTTCACGGCTGAAAGCAGTGGCCCCTTGGCTGCCGGTTACTTTTTGGAAAAAAATGATATAGGTTGCCCCACCCTAGGAGCCTGTCGGACTTAGGCACAAAATCGGATTTTGAGCACTCTTCCCCC
>CBDUZI010000086.1:0-12946 GCA_965371665.1 uncultured bacterium | reverse complement strand
CCCCTGCCCCCTTTACAAAAGGGGGAAAATGACTTAAGTCCGACAGGCTCCTAGGTCCGGTATTGATTGGTTATAGGCAGACGCCGGTCCCGGCCAAAGGCCTTGGGCGTGATTTTGATTCCGGGCGGAGACTGGCGGCGTTTATATTCACTCCGGTCCACCCGTTGGATGATTTCAAGCACGGTGGGCTTCTTAAAACCTTTGGCTATTATTTCTTCCAGGGCTCGATCCTCCTCCACGTACTCCTTCAATATCGGATCAAGCACGCTGTATGGCGGCAGGCTATCCTCGTCTTTTTGGTTCGGACGCAATTCCGCCGAAGGCGGACGTTCCATAACACTTTGCGGAATAAGCTCCCGGCCGGCTGCTTTATTTACATGCTGCGCCAACTCATATACCAAGGTCTTGGGAACATCCTTGATTACGGACAAACCACCGGCCATATCCCCGTAAAGCGTGCAATAACCCACCGCAACCTCGCTCTTGTTGCCCGTAGTCAAAACCAGCCATCCAAAACGGTTTGAGAAGGCCATTAGGATATTGCCGCGTATGCGGGCCTGCAGATTCTCGTGCGCAATGCCCCCCGGCGCCGGCCCAAAAGATTCTGCCAAGGTTCTCCGATAAGCGGCAAATATCGGCTTAATGGGAACGGTAAACATCTGCATCCTGAAATTTTCAGCGATGCGCGCTGCGTCGGAACGGGTCGCAGTGGAAGTATATTGCGACGGCATGGTTAGACCTATGACATTTTCGCTGCCCAGGGCCGCTGTGGCTATGGCCGCGGTCAGCGAAGAATCTATCCCTCCGCTTAAACCTATAACCGTTTTTTTAAAACCGTTTTTCTTAACATAGTCCCTGGTCCCCAACAGCAGCGCCGAATAAATATTTTCCAGCCGGTCTTTTTGAGCAACCGGCGTTATGCGAATTGGTTTCCGATTGGTTTTAAGCGGACGCACAATCCTAATGTCTGCTCCGCTTTTTGGAGAAGCCGGCCGGGACGATGCGCAGCGGGACGGCTTTTCAATATCCGTCAGCAGAAGTTGCTCGATAAAAGTCCCGGCTCTGTTCAAAGGCTCTCCCAGGGGACTTATGATCATACTGTGGCCGTCGAACACCAGTTCATCCTGGCCGCCTACCAGGTTGACATATGCCACATACGCCCGGTTGCGCCGGGCTATCCCGTTTAATATCTTTTGCCGGACGCTCTGCTTACCGGCATGGAAAGGCGAAGCGGACAAATTAACAATCAAATCCACTTTATGCCGTTGAATAAAATTTTCTGCCACGCCGTTCTCAATCCACAGGTCTTCACAAATAGTGATCGCTATGCGCCAACTACCCAGCTCAAAAAAGCATGGTTGGCGGCCCGGCGCGAAATAGCGTTTTTCATCAAACACTCCGTAATTAGGCAGTTCAATTTTGTGGTAAACATCCAAGAGCTTTCCCTCGTCCATAAGCGCGGCCGAGTTAAATAGCTTGTCATTTCCGCCGTACGCGAGTCCCACCACCGCGGTTATGGCTTGCGTTTCACGGACCAGTTCCTGCCGGGCCGCTTCATTATCTGCGAGAAAACCCGGCTTCAAGAGCAGATCCTCGGGAGGATAACCGCAAATAACCATTTCCGGGCAAACTATCAGATCAGCGTTCGCCTTCCGGGCCTGAATAATATTCCTCTTTATTTTTGCGGTATTAGCTTTGAAATCGCCCATGGTGGGATTGATCTGGGCCAAGGCAATTCGTAAAATACTCATGTTGCTCAGCGGCTGCGGTAAATTCTTAATTTTTTTCCGGTATGGATATATTTACTTCTGCGCGTACTGGGATTCCACCGCTGGAGTTTGGCTACTGTGGTATGGTGTTTGCGGGCGATGGTATACAGCGAGTCGCCGGATTTGATTTTATATACAAAGTAAACGCCTTTGAATTTTCTCCGGCTAAGCTCTTCCCGGCTGAGATATTTTTTCTTATCCGGCAAGCCGGCAAACATAGTCCGGAATCTTTCCCCCGTATTCTTGGGCAGGCGGAGAAGATATGTTTCCGGGCCGGGCGGGGTGCAGCCTTTAGTTAATTCCGGATTCAAATCAACCACTGCTGACAGACTGGTCCCCAGGCATTCTGCAATTACTTTTAAATCAACGCCGCCCGGGACCTCTGCTTCTTCGGCCTCGGTTTCTGTTTCCATATCCGGATTGAAGCCATATAGTTCCGGCTCCTGGGCAATGATCAGCGTGGCGTAAATTTTAGGCACATACGCTTCCGTCTCCGGCGGAAGCGCCAATTGCCAGTAATCTTTAACCCCTTGGGCGCGCATCGCCCGCTTCACCCTTCCGGAACCGGCATTATAGGCCGCCAGGCTTAAATCCCAGTCGTGAAATTCCCGGTACAGCGATTTAAGATGCTTAACCGCGGCCTGCGCGGCTTTTTCCGGATGCCGGCGTTCATCCATCCATAAACTTTCCTTCAGGCCTACCATTTCGGCCGTGCCTTTAATAAACTGAAACAGGCCGACGGCGTGCTTGGGTGATCGGTTCCGGGGGTTAAATCCTGATTCCACCAAAGCCAGGTAAACCATATCGCCCGGCAGACCCTGCTGGATAAAATATTCTTTTAGTACCGGAACATATCGTCCGGAACGGCGCAGCCAGCGGGCAAATCCCTCCCGGCCTCGGGTCATATAATAATCAATTTGGCGTTCGATTCTGGGATTGTAAGGAATCGGCATGGTAAAAGATTCAGGTTCCAATTCAGGAGAAACCCCGTGGAGAAAACGATTCAAGCGTACTGTCAGCAGCGATAACCGGGAAGTTATTTCAGCATAACGTCGCCCTTCCCCGTTGTCGGGAAAATCAGCGGCATAGATTATACGAGCGGCCCGGATGGCGGCTTGTTCCGCGCCCGCCATATCACCGGCCGCATAACTTTCCTCGGCCAGTTTCAATTCTTTCTGAGCGTCATCTAAAAGTTTTTCGGTCAGGGGCGTCCGCCCTCCGGTCCGGACCGGCGGCGCCAGCGCCAGGGAGGCACAGCCCGCACCGGCGAAGCATACAATCGCCAACAGAATTATTCTCTTCATTTTTTAATTATCATAACTGCATTAGCTTGACTTCGCTGTTTTGGGTATCCACTAGTGCGAAGCGGCCGTCCGCCAAGGCGCCGGGATTCACGACAGTAGTCTGATTAATCTTTTCCATACCATACGCGGCCGTCACATGGCCGCAAAATAAAAACTCGGGAGAGACGGCGGCTATAATATCATTAACTATCTGCGACCCTTTATGAATCCCCCCCTCCAGATCCAGGGTGGAAATGGGCGGCGAATGCAAAAGCAGAATACGCGGCGGTTTAAGGAAACACATTCGCCGGGTGCCAAAATTAATTTCCCGGCGGGAATATTGCAGCACAAAATAATCCTCCTTCTCATTATCCCGGAGTTCTCCGCCGAAACCGGTGAAAACATAATATCCAAATTTTATTAAATTTTCATGTAAAAGGACAATATTATCGGAAAGAAAGGCAGCCTGCTGCATAAATACAAAATAACGTTCCTCGGAGGCATCCAGGTTACCGGGTATTACCATGACGGGAATGCCCAGCGAATCAACCAGGCTGCAAAACTCCTTATAAAGTTTTAAATCCTCCAACGCCTCTTCCAGTATCTCCACCTGGTTACGATTAGGAACCCTTCCGCCCAGCTTCGCGCCGACCCATTCATCCAGGCGCGCGTGCCCCAGTACTATATTGCCGCAAAAACACATGGCATCCAGCGAAAATTTCTTGGTTTGATTAACCATCGCTCTAAGATTCCCGATCTCTCCTTGTAAGTCCGAAAATACAAGAATCTGCATACCCGCCTCCCTTATCCTATATCAGTGAAAGCAAGCGGCGATCGGTTAAAAGCTCCACACCGCTGCGTGTTTTCATATATCCGGAACTGCTGCTTAGCCATTTAACCCGTATCCGCTTGGCTCGGCCGGAAGCCGGAACCAAAACCTTTCCTTTGGTGCCGGCGAAAACATAATGATTCGCCCCCAGCTTATAATTAACCAGCAGGATAACCGGCCGTCCCTTGGTCACTTTCGGCTGACCGTAAAAATGCACGGCATACCCTATTTTTTTGTCAAAATAAGCTTGCTTACTCCGGGTTATCATGAAATCCTGAATTATCCCGGCATATCGCTCCACCCGATTGACGATGGCATATAGCTTGGATTTTTTCCTGGTCAGGTTTTCCTTTATTAACAAGCGAAAACCGAGTGTGATTTGATCCCAGTACCGGAAGACAATATCTTCTATGCTTTCCACCCAGATCTTGATAGTACCGTCGGATCTCACCCAGCCTTTGAGGTAATTATCAAACCCGGCGGGATTCAAGCCGGCACGGTCAATAATCTCTTGATGGCTTTTCTCGCTGATATAAGTATGTTTGGCCAGGTCCACCAGAAATTTCACTTCCTTAATTCGGTCTCCGCCTGTGGTCCAACTCATGGTTAATACCCCTCTCTTTCCGGCTTGTAAGTAATACATTAGCCGTTCGGCTATAATATTTATTTCCTGGATTCCGGCTAAGACGTCACCCCGGCGGAAGCCGGGGTCTATAAAGGCAATGTCTAATCATCATTACGACTTTAGTACTTTAATTATAATGAACGGCTAAATACGTCTGTAAATATTTTTCTATATTATAACTTAAACGTCCGCCGGCCGCAACGTATAGTTTTTTTCAAGTCTTCCGCTTCCCTTCTACAAAGGCATAAGCATTATGATTATGGATGCTTTCCATATTTTCACTTTCCACCGTAAACCAGGTCAGGCGTTCATCTACCTGCAGTTTCACGGCTATTTCTCTTACAATATCTTCGACAAAGGCGGGATTGTCATAAGCCCGTTCCGTAATATATTTCTCATCCTCCCGCTTAAGCAGGGCGTAAAGATCGCACACGGCGGCTTGCTCGACCAGTTTGATTAGATCCTCGATCCAGACCAGGGTATTCATACGCACGGAGACGGTAACCAAGGATCTCTGGTTATGCGCGCCGCGATCACTAATTTCCTTGGAACAGGGGCACAGGGTCATAATCGGAACGCAAACCGTAAGGACAAAATCTTTTTCACCGTTGCGATGCTGGACCGCGGCCATGGAACAGTGATACTCCATTATACTAACCGCCCGGGAGATAGGCGCCGCTTTTTCAATAAAATATGGAAAAGACATCTCCAAATAAGCCGCTTCCGATTTTAGCGTAATGCGCAGCGTCTCGAGTATCTCATCCAGCTTACTGATATCGATTTCACGCTGGTAGCGATTAAGCACCTCTATAAAACGGCTCATATGGGTGCCGCGAAAATGCTCAGGTAAGTGAACATAAAGATTGATATCCGCCACGGTATGCTGCGCCTGGTAGGCCTTGTCCAGCACCCGGATAGGATATCTGATATTCCTGATACCGACTTTATTTATCGCGACCTGACGACTATCTGCTTGATCCTGAATATCTTTCACCGTCAAGATCCTCCTGTTTTTATAGTTTCTGTTGCTTGGTAAATCAGCCTTTAGCTGAAATATGCCGCCCCTACGATAAATTCAAAATACCTATGCTTTTGTAGGGGCAACCCCCTGTGGTTGCCCGGCTCGGGATTCACTACAATTTCAAAAAATCCTTAATAATCCCGTACACCTTTTCCGGCGCCTCTTGTTGGAGCAGATGGCCTGCTCCGGGAATAATTTCCAGCCGGGCTTGACTAAGTTTCCGGACTATTTTTTCCCCGGCGGCCATCGGCACTATCCGGTCCTTCTCTCCCCAGATTATCAAAGTCCTGACTTCCAATTGTTCCTCGTAGGGCAAGTATTCGAAAGGGTATCGTCCCCGATTCAGGTTCAGAAATCCTTGGCGTCCATGCCTGGTGTTCAAAGACCGGTAATATCGCTCCACCCATCGACTCGGGTCCGAACTTTCCGGCGCACAGGCCATTTTCAGCATACTGCGAATAAAACCCCTGCCCAGCCGAATAACCGCCCATGCTTCTCCTACGGCCGGCATCCTCCACCATGGACCCAAACTCGTTCCGGCCATTCCCGCCGAGGAATCCGGCGCAATCAATACCAAGCTTTTAACCATTTGGGGATATTGCGCCGCGCAGATAACGGCCACTCCCCCGCCGAGATCATGCCCAATTATATCGACTTCCTTAATTTCCAGCTTATCTATTATAAGTTTCACGGTCAGGGCTAGATCATCAGGTCTAATGGGTCGTCCGGCAGATTTTTGGGAAAGCCCCAGTCCGGGAAAATCAAAGGTGATCAGACGACATCCGGGCCAAGGTTGCGCGGTTAACCCGTTAAAACTTTCGGAATTGTAAGGAAAACCGTGCAGCAACAGTACATCGCGGCCTTCTCCTCTGACATTTAAATATAACTTCCGGTCGGCAATGGTTAGGTATTCTCCCCGCACCGGTAAAATAACTTCCGTACTATGAAATCGTCCCAGATAAGCGATTCCCCACCCCAGAAAAAATAAGAGAAATATAATTAGAAGAGAGCGTCCCAGCCGCATGCTTTTTCTCCCTTTCAATATTCAGAGCAAGAACATTGCTCCGGCGAAAACCTGAGGCTATGCTAACAAAGAAATCCACTACCTGTCAAACGCTTTAAAACTGCTTTTTCAGCCACTTTATTCTTGCCAACTCTGTGCCCGGATGGCAAGATAAAATCATGAAATACGGCTTGCTACCTAAATTCCTGCTGATTTTGTTTCTTTTATCAACTTCCCTATCCTGGGTTTCCGAAGTCTCGGCGGTTTGGGAGCATGCCCCGCTGTCACCCGCTACCCGGTTGCCGGCTTCCCGGAACGCCGTTTGGGAATTCGCCATGGTTTTTAACATGGAAGCGCTTTATCCGGCAGTATTTACGTGTCCGGCCGGATACCGGGTCCGATTACACATTTTAAATCTCGCGAACATTAAAATCCAGGTTCAATTCCATAATCCCCGGCGCATTTTCACTTTATATCCGGGCCAATATAATAAAATTGATTTGGGAACTTTAAAGCCGGGCGAACATGTTTTCTACGTAAATATAATGCTTGAGCAGGATTGCCATCATGCCGGGATTCCTGATAAACTCCGCTGCCTTATTCGGGCAGGTTCCTGGCCGGGAGATGATATTATTTATCGTACGGCCTGGATTGCCCATGCTCAGGCTTTTACTCCGGCTGAACTTATACTGCCGGCGGGAAGGGAGAGCGAAGTATTTTTAAGCGGTATAAAAGGAAGCACGCCGCTTCAATTTCAAGCCGGCGGCTATACTTTTAAGGTTGAGCCGGAAAAAATCACCATGACCGGTCTCCATCGCCCCCCAGGTATAAAATCAAACCTTCCTGCTTCGGCCGGTAAAAAAGGTTCGTTGCATATTCGTTGATCTGCAGAGGCCGGCTTCCATGCCGGCCCGCAAATTTTTCAGCCCCCGGATTTCATCCGCCTCATCTTCAGCACCTTTTGAAAAACCCCGGCCACTTGCTCCGCCATTAAATCAAGATTAAATTTACGTTTCACGATTTCCCGGCCGAGGCTCCCCATTTTCTCGCACCGGTCCGGATCGGCCATAAGGCCGGCCAGTTTCTCCGTCAAATCCTCAATATCGCCGGAGCGAAATATTTCTCCATTTTTACCGGGTACAATTATTTCCGGAACGCCTCCCGAGTCCGGACCCACCACCGGCCGTCGCATCGCCATGGCTTCCACCATCACCATGCCCAGAGATTCAAATTCCGAAGCGCACGCCAGGATATTAAAGGTATGCATTACCGCCGGCATATCCGTTTGATAACCGACAAAGTGTGCGCGCTCTGCCAGACCCAGATCCCGGGCTTTTTGTTTTAAACCTTCGGCATAATGTTCCTCGCTTCGTCCTACCGCCTTTCCGGCCAACACGAAATGCCAGTCCGGAAATCGACTGGATAAGCGGGCAAATGCCTCCATAATCAAGCCCGGACGCTTACCCCGGTTTAATCGTCCTACGTAACCCAGTATCGGACTTCCCGCCGGAACTTTAAAATTTTTCCGCCGGTCGGAATCTCCGGTTATCTCCGGATTCCATTGGTGGTTCAACTCTAAACCGTTATAAATAGTCAGGATTTTTTCGCGGGGCATCCGAACCGTTTGATGCACATTTTCGGCCACTAAATCGGAGATAGCGATGACTATATCCGTATGCCGATATACCCAGGCGTGAAAGAGATCATGCTTATTTTCCGTCGCATATACATGCTTGGTCAGTATTATGGGAATATTGCCGGCCAGACCTGAAGCCAGAATTAGATTAGAAAGATCCCGCGACCAATGGGTATGAATAATGTCTATCTTTTTTTGCTTTAACCAACGGGCCAAAGCGAAAATATTAAGGGGATCCAGGTATCCCCGCATATGGGTAGGCTCTTGAGGCAAATTCCAGGCCTGGGCAAGTTGTGCTACGAGAGTATTCGGCCGGCACATAACCCAGGTGGGATGCCCCCAGGAAAGCAGTTTACGTGCCAGCACCGGAACATCAATTTCCCTTCCCCCCACCCCGGGAGAAGAAATAACCTGAAGATTTCGAATAAGATCAGCCGGCATCAGGTCCGGAAGTGGAGTCACCCGACAGTATCTTCCGCACCATCTCGCTGTTTATCTGCGCCGTGCGGGATACAATGCAATCCGCGCACGCCAAAGCCTGCGCATTACCCACGCCGATAGTATGCATACCGGCCGCGATGCCGGCCGCAATGCCGGACTCCGCGTCCTCGACGACCAGGCAATCAGAGGGTAAAACATTGAGCTTGCGCGCAGCTTCAAGAAAAAGTTCCGGATCCGGTTTTCCTTTAGTGGTTTCATTGCCGTCTACAATCACGCCAAAAATCGGAGTTATGCCGAGTTTTTCCAGTACCAGGCGGGCGTTTTTTGAGGAAGAAGCCAAAGCCAGCTTATACCCGTGGGACTTAAGTTCCGCCAGCAGGTTTCCCACTCCGGGAAGCATTTCTCCGGTTTTTATACTTTTAACCATCTCGAGGTAGTATACATTCTTGCGATCCATATATTCGTGAATTTTCTCTTCCCCCGGGTCAAAACCCATAAGCACTAATAAAGATTCCCGGCGCGGGATTCCCCGTAGTTTTTCATTGGCCTGTTCATCAAAAGAAATCTCCAGTTCATCCGCCAGTTTTTTCCAGGCTTGATAATGAAAAACCGCGGTATCAACAATCACACCGTCCAGATCAAAAATTACTCCTTTATTGATTTCCGGCATTCATGCTTCCTCCCTCTGTTTTACCGCATCCGCCACCAGTGGTTCATCGGCATCTTCGTTTTGAGTATGCAAGGCGGCCTCTTCGGCGGAAGGAGGCCCCTCCGGTTCCAGAATTTCAGCCGCGACCTGGGATTCATCCTCCGGCTCGGGCCGGGTTTTATGTTCTTCCATTTGCGGAGCTACCGAGGCTTCACCTTCCGGCCCCTGGCCGGCAGTCTCCATCTCGATCGGCGCAGATTTAGAAGCGGCGGAATGTTCAGGATGAAGTTTTAGCGCCATGCGCTCCCGGCACAATTCACAAAAAGACTGTCCCTTTTCATCCATGCGCCAGAGAGTGGAGGTCGGTAAAAGAACGCATTTTTTCTGTGAACACGGCGGTATTCCCACTGCCAGTCCCACCTGAAAAACCGCCTCGGTTACCGCCCGCCTCAAAAAAAGTTCCCGCTGACTTCTTTTTTTATAGAATTCCTCCCGCAAACGGGTCAAGGCGATAACCCCGGTTCTTTGGCCGGGAAGGTTTATCCCGAACACAAAACTTTTATCACCGGCAAACATATCGCCTTCGACCACACCCAGGACCGCTGCCAAACTATCCCGCCGGCGTCCGGCCAGCAAGTTAAGCAAACTTGCGGCGTTATACTGTCTCCGTTCGTCGGAAAACATTTCATTATCCGTCTCTTCGGAACGCCCAATCCGTACATGAAACCGATAGGCTTTTCGCAAGGCGACCGCAATTTCCTCTAAAATTTCCACCAGCACGCGGCCAATAGGAACCAATAAAATTTCTCTTCTTTGTTCCCTCGATCTTTCCATCCCTAACATCCCCCTTTAGCATCCTTTAGGCGCGAATCATTCCGTAATGCAGATTTCAGCCGGTAATCCGCTGATTAATCAAGCCGGGCGGTCAGCCGGCGTTCCAAGTTGCGGCGATCCGTTCTCCGGCGGTCTTTTTTTCTGTGTTCCAAGCTGGTATGTACCAAGGTGCGCCGGCGCTCGTTAAAACGCCGCTCAAGATCCCGGCGCAAGGCCGCCCGGCGGTCGTTTAGCATAAGCATGGTCTTGGGACGAAAAGCACGGAAAATTAAATAAGGGCTCTTGGTGGCAACTGCTATGAGGATAAAATCCCCGGCCTCTATTTCCTGCTGCTGAAACCATTCCTTGAGCCCAAAACCCACCGGCCAGAAACGTTGGCGCCTGAAAACCACTCCCTTTTTGCCCGGGGCCGAACGCTGACGGTACCGGAAAGTGACCGGTTCTTCGGAATTGCCGTCAACATCGATCATTACTACGGAAATCAGTTCATCCCTAATATAGCTGTTGGGTATATTCATGTTGGATAAATTAAGGTATCCATCCTCGACTTCCGTACTGGAAAGCCGGTTCTCAAATACGGCTTCCGGGTCCACTTCTTCACGAAAAATTATCCGGTTCCAAAACTGCTTTACTTTATGCATAAGTCATCACTCCTCGCTAGAAAATTTCCTGGTTTGATATTCACCGGTGAGGGCCAGAGCGGACAATTGTTTTACATTTTATTTCATAATATCGGCATTAACCAGTTAAAGCAAGCAACTTTTTAAATATTCTTATATTTCCATAAATTAAATCTTGAATTCCACCACATTTTTTGTAACCTGCCGCCCATTCTCGGCCAATCGCTGAAGGGCCGAGGTAATCTGTTCTAAAGATGCCGTTTGTTCCTCCACCGCTGCCGCTACCGATTGCGTCGCGGAAAAATTATTTTTAAGTATCGCTCTTACGTTTTGCATCTGTTGTATCATCTTCTTTATATAATTCGACTGCTGGTGCAAGGATTGGGATATTGTTTCCGTCACTTCTGTAGTAGTTTTGGCGCCGAGCACGATATTATCCATGGCCCCTCGCGTTCGGTCTATCATCCGGCACCCTATCTGCACTACTTCAGTTCCCTGGCGCGTCGCCTCACTGATTTCAACCGTCTCAGTTTGAATTCCGGCAACCAGGGCTTGTATCTGCCCGGAAGCCAAGGTGGTTTTTTCAGCGAGTCGCCTCACTTCTTCCGCCACTACTGAAAATCCTTTTCCGCTTTCACCGGCCCGGGCGGCTTCAATCGCCGCATTCAAGGACAGCAAATTGGTCATGCGGGCAATTACCCTAATCGAATTTACAAACTCAAGTATCCCCTGCGAAGAGTTATTAAGCCGCTGTATACGTTCCTCAATGGCGGCCATTTTCTCGGAAATTTGGTTCACAATGGCGCTGGTCTCCCGGATCGCCTCCCCGCCTTCTTGGGAAACTTCCTGGGCACGGGCGGAAATCACACACGCTTCGTTGGCCTTTTTGGTGATACCCAGCGCAGTTACGGTAACCTGATCAATAGTCGTATGGGTCTCGGAATATGCTTTCTCTTGAATTTCCAAATTAGCCGTAATGTTCTGCATGGCATTATTAATTTCGTCCCCGCTGGCATTAATTTCTTCCGACGTGATGGCAGCCTCCTCTAAGGAAACATTCATCTCTTTTACCAGCCCCACGGTATTTCTTACAATTTGCGAAATATTTCCCATAAATACATTAAAATATTCCGCCAACTCCCCCAATTCATCTTCCCGCTTGAGTTTAATCTTCTGAGTCAAATCACCCTTACGCGACACGACATCCTTTAAAATATCAGCTAGTTGTCCCACCGGAGTCAAAAGGTATCTGGCAAAATAAAAACCGGCGACCGTACCCGCTCCCAGGGCCAAGAGCAACGCGAGAACCGAATACACAGTATTCTTTTGCAGACCGGCGTGAAGCCTTTGCTGTGACATGCCGACATGCAACATCCCGAAAAAGCCGCTGCCCTGGCCGGGGTCGCCTTCTGCAACCATGTGCAGTATCAGTTCTTCGGCCGCCATCACAGCCGATCCGGCGGATTTCGGGATACCGGTATAAATATCATATACGGTTTGGCCCCGGGGCAGGATTTCTTCCTGGATTTTTACCTGGTTATCTATTATCGATTTGCTTAGTTTACTGACATCCCAGTCCAGCCCGGCCGTGCCGTTCTGGGCGATAATCTGGCCTTTATTATTAAAAACCACTACCCAGCAAACATCCATTTCCTTCATCAGGCTGTCGACTAAAGCATAAACCAGTTCGATATTCCCATCCTGTAAGGCGGTCTGCATATTCAAGCTTAAATTCCTGGTTAAAGACTTACCGCGTTCCAGAAATTCCGTTTGCAGGGCAGCGCGTTGCCGGATAAAGCCGGGAATAAAAAACCACGCTCCCATTCCCAGGATGAGAACATAAATAAAAAGAAAGATCGCGCGTTTTAAAGTTTTTTTATGGGTGGCAACTTTTTTCATTGAACTGTGAATTACTCCTTATCAATAACCCGGAACTCTTGGTTTTTCTATAAACATCGTAATATCCCCGGCTTTATCAGAATGAGAAAACACACTAATTGCTCAAGCGCCTAGGAACCTGTCGGACTTTAGTTATTCTCCCCCTTTTGTAAAGGGGGCAGGGGGGATTTACTGAAAAAATGCCCAACTATCTATTCAAAATCCCCCTCAATCC
The DNA here is from genome assembly GCA_965371665.1 of uncultured bacterium. Lineage (GTDB taxonomy): Bacteria > Oederibacteriota > JAAXVQ01 > JAAXVQ01 > JAUVAV01 > JAUVAV01. The sequence goes on along the minus strand of CBDUZI010000086.1, from coordinate 123 downwards.
CCCTTTTTCAAAGGGGGAAGAATGCTCAAAATCCGATTTTGTGCCTAAGTCCGACAGGCTCCTAGGAACCTGTCGGACTTTAGTCATTCTCCCCCTTTTGTAAAGGGGGCAGGGGGATTTAAT
>CBDUZI010000085.1:0-13092 GCA_965371665.1 uncultured bacterium | reverse complement strand
AAGGGGGAAACTTAGAAAAACTGCCTTTTGTTGTTAAGTCCGACAGGCTGCTAGTGAATCCGGGACATTGGTTAGTCAGTAAGTGAGCGCAATTTACATGAGCCCGTATTACCGAACAACGTTCCCCATTACTTGCCCTCAAACGTAATTTCTTATCAGGCGGATAATTTGATAACATTGAAAGGAGAAATGAAGGATATGCTGTGGAAAAAGATATTAAGCGTGGGAGTTGGGATATTAGCCTGGGGATGCCTTTCAGGCGGGATGGCAGAGGCGAAACGCAACGTGTTTGAAATGATAAAAACAGACGTAAAAGCCGATATTAGTAATTCCGAGAATATAACCGGCGAGAAGGAACCAAACGATGATTTGCTTTCCCCACAAACGTTGGAATTAGGCGCGGTCATTAAAGGACGTATAAATAAAAAAGAAGATATGGATGTCTATCATTTTACGGTTGTATCCAACAAGCGGGAAGTGATCATGATCACTCTGGATAATACCGCCGCCAAGCTCAGTCCGCATATCGTAGCATATAATTACAATAGAGAGCCCGTGGGATACATCGCTTCACAACGCGCTGGTGTCAGTACTTTGCGGGCCAAAATGACAGTTAAGCCGAATGAAGAATATCTCATTCAAATATTCAGCAGCCGGAGTGTTTTTGGTCTGAAATATGCCCTGAAGAAGTTAGATGAAATAAAATCCTCAAAACCGTATTTCCTGGAAGTGAGAAAGGCCACTGCCGAGGATGGGATACTGATAGATAAGTATGAACCGAACGATGATCTGCTACAGCCTACAAGCTTAGAGTTGAATACGTCGGTAAAGGGGACGATCGAACCGATGCTGGATGTGGATTATTATAAATTTCACTTAGCGTCGAATAAAAAGGAAGAAATAGAAATAAAGGTTTTGAATCAGGCGAAAAATATTGCCCCCAATATTATTGTATATGATGAAAATCGAGAAGAACTCGGTTGGCGCGGGACGGAAAAGGGAGCGGCAGCGGTTGAGGCGAAACTGGTGGCGCAACCAAACCAGGATTATTTCATAGCCGTATTTAGCAGTACCATTGGCGTAAATGCTAAATATGCGCTTGAGGAGCGGCATAAAGAAAGATCGGATAAATATTATTCTTTAGAAGCGAAATTAGTAACCACTGCCGCGGATAAATATGAGCCGAACGATGATTTGTTAAAAGCAACACAGGTATCCATTGGGGAGATTAAAGGGACTATCAATCCACCTTGGGATATTGATTGTTATAAATTCAAGGCTCCGAGATCTGGGAAAATGCATATACAATTATTAAATCCCACATTAGAAATCACCCCGAGGTTTATAGTATATAATTCTGAACGTATAGAAATTGGAACAGCTACTACGAAGCAAAAAGGTGCGGCAAAAGTTGAAATGCGTGGAAATATCAAGGCGGGAAGAGAGTATTATGTAAAAATATATAGCGGAGGGTTATACGATTCAAAGCCGGATGACGCCTGTTCTGATAAGGAATATACATTGAAAATAGAAATAAAATGAAAAACATGGTTGTGAAATAAACGGGGATGGTTGAGTGTTCGCCTGAGAAAGCGGTGAAGCGGTATTTGGGATAGCTTGTCCCTTGGGAGCTTGAGCAATCAAGTGGTTTTTTAGGTTGTCATTCCCGCTTATTACCTGCGGGTATGACAAAATCGACTAATTGCTCAGACTTCTGGGGTAGTAAGGCACCCCGCCTTTTTCGCGCTGCAAGTAATCGGATGCAGATAAAAGGCTTTGAAATTGGCGTTAAAACCATATTTGTGATATACTATCCCTTTAATAATAATCTTCTGTTTTCACCTTACTTTACATTTTCTGATAACTTCAAACAGGAAAAAAATAATAAAAAAAAATGAAAGGAATTGCCAGAAGGCCTGTCAAATAATATAGTCAGGACAAAAAATAAGGCGCTGAATTTTCGCGCTATTACACCAGGGGAGAAAATCGTGAAAAAACACTCTATTATGGTTGTTATGCTATTTTCAATATTTCCGATTACGGCTTCGGCCTGGCCGCTGGCCGGCCAAAGCGGGGATTATCTGAACTATTATGAGGAATGTGATGCTGTGTGCGGTACTATTGCGGCAAATTCGGACGAATACATTCTCCGCAACGCCCTGGGACGGGTGTTTAATCAAGGAGCAGCCTCAGCCGGCTATGCCCTTCACCAGGGCATGTATTTCAATGTTTTTCGCGATCTGCTGCCGCCCGGCCCGGTTACGATCATGACCGCCACTTCCCGGCTGGATGGAAATGTTGATCTGGCTTGGAACAGCGTGACTGATGAGGAGAACGAGGTTCTGGGTTACCGGGTCTACTGTACATATTATTATGGTCCTCAACCTTTCCCGACCCGGCTCGTAGATGCCCGGGATAATACCGGCAATGCCTATCTTGATACCACCGATCTGCTGGCGGGTATCCAATATTATTATGAAGTTCGCGCGATTGACGCCGCGCTTAATGAGCCGCAAGAAGGTAACAAACGTGAGTTGATCGAGGTGGTTTCACAGCCCCGCTCCATAACTGATTTATCCGCTTTTTCCAAACCAGGCGGAGATATATATCTGGAGTGGTCCGCGATTTCGGGGCGCGATTATTATAATGTTTACCGCTCGGTTACCTACGGCGTAAAAGGCGGGATGATCAGCGTGGGAGGAGGAATTACTGAGCCTAATTACCTGGATGCGAAGACCAATCTGGAAGGCGGAAACCGCTATTTTTATGTTGTCCAGGCCGTAGTAACGGGCCAGGAGGAAACCAAGGGCAATAACCAGGCCTCTGCGGTTTCCGATCAGGGCGGGCCGAACGCGCCGGTTATCAGTTCAGATACTCATCCTGTTCAAGGTCAACCCTATCCCAATCCCAACCCGTCCTTTCAGTGGATTCCCTCCGCAGATCCGGGTTTAAGCCTGGCGGTTAAAGGTTACTACGTAAAACTGAGCAACAGCGGAACGCTCGGAACTCCCGTGACAGGAGAGGGATGGGAATTTATAACCGGTATTTATAAAGATTATCAGGCAATGCCTAATGGGAACTGGTGTTTTCACTGCCGGGCCGAAGATCAGGCGGGGAATCTGGGAGACGAAGCGGTTTATCAAATTCAAATAATGGCTACCGGAATAATTCAAGGAACTGTGATTGATCCGGCCGTTGGCACGGGTCTGTCCGGAGTGGTGGGAGAGGCCTGGTTAGGCGGGAAAAAGCAGGGATACGCCCATACTTCGGCGGATGGAACATATCAGATAAGCGGAGTGCCTTTTGGTTCTTATACTATACGCTTCAACCGGTTCGGGTACCTTCCCCGGGAGAGGAAAGCCGTGGTACTGGATATGGGATCGACCCCCATTACGGTTAATATGGACTTTGTTTCCGAGCCGATGCTGGAAGAAAATCGCGCCGTGGCTTACCCCAACCCGGCCGGCGGCAGTGAGGTCCGTTTCATATACTACTGTGAAGAAAATAGCGAAGTAATTATAGAAATCTACAACGTGTCCGGGGAAATGGCAGGCAAGATTAGGGAAGATAAGTCCGCAGGATATCAATACTCATCCTGGCCCTTGGGGCCGGTGGCGCGCGGTATCTACATTTTTCGGATAAGGCTGTGCGGAGAGAGCGGGAAAAGCCGGATATTGAAGACCGGGAAGTTTTCAGTCGTGAAATGAAAAAAATGACCTAATCCTGACGGAGGGTGGAATGAATTTCAATAAATTAACTATTGGTTTGATACTAACATTATGTTTTGCGCCGGCCATGCGGGTTGGGGCTGAGGACAGCGGTCGGCGGTTGGATAATCTGGCCTGGATGAAATTAGCCGTAGGCGCGAGCGCGCAAGCCCTGGGCGGCGCTTTCACGGCCCGGGCGCATGATGGGACAGCCACATACTGGAACCCGGCTTTTATAGAATTCTTTGGCCCCTTTGAAGGGCAAATAACGGCTATGGTTATACCGCTTAGCCTGGAGCGCAGAGCGGCTTTTGTCAGCTACATTCAAACTCTCGGAGCCGGATATGGCAGTCTGGGGGCCGGATGGCATTATTATCGTATAGGTTCAATCGAGGAACGAGCAGCGGATGGAACCCGCCTGGGCAGCCTGGAGGATCTGCAAAATGCTTTTTCGCTTTCCTATGGGTTGGCATTAAACAGCGATTGGAAAGTAGGGGCCTCAATCAAGTATTACCTTCACCAGATCGCGGGCGAACAAGGCCAGGGTTTGGGCGTGGATCTGGCAGCGGCGTTTAATCCCAAACGCGAGTGGCTGCGGTGGGAGTTCGGAGCAACTTTGAAGGATGTCAGTCCCGGAATAACCTGGACCACAGGACGGCGGGAAGATGTTTACCCCACCCTGCGAGCGGGAGCTGCCTATCATATTATATATGAAAAATTAATCGCCGCCCTGGATCTGGAACTTCCGGGGAAGCAGAAACTCGTTCCTCATGCCGGAGTGGAATGGTGGCCCTGGGCACGGATCGCGCTTCGTTTCGGCCTGGATTTTTACGGCCTGCATGCCGGCACGGGCTACCGCTTCGGACCCTACCAGATTGATTATTCATACAGCGCCTTGATTGAAGGCATATCCAATGAACACCGGATAACGGTGATGTATAAGTTATAAAAAAAGGCCCGGTATAGGCCAAAAAGGCAGGTTGGTTAAATGACAAAAAAGTTTCTTCTGGTTTTTATATTGATGCTCCCTTCAACCGGTTTGGCTATCCCTAACTGGAGTCCGGAGGAACAGCTTACTAACAGTTCGGCATGGGCCTATAATGGCGATGAGGCGGTGGGGCCGGAGGGAACCTTGCATATGCTGAGCTGCGATAACCGCACCGGGCTCCCGATTATATACTACCAGCGCAAAGCAGACGGAGAACAAAGCTGGTCATCTCCTGCCGTGCTTTCCAGTGAAGCCGGAAGCGTGCAAGCCGGTCTTTCGGCGATATATGCCGATCCGGAGGAGGAGAACAATATTTATGCCGTGTGGGAGGAATATTTCGGGGGAGAGGTGCGTATTTATTTCCGTCACAGTCAAGATGCGGGCCTTACCTGTAGCGATTCCGTATTAGTGGCCGGAGAAGCCGCAGGCACATCTCAGGCCGGGCATCCGGACCTGGTGGTGGATAGCGGCCATACCATGCATTTAGTCTGGCAAGATGGGCTGACTAATCAGGTTATGTACCGCCAAGGCCCGGCGGACGGATTAACCTTGTCTACCCCGATGATTTTAAGCGGAAGCGACGCCAGTCATCCCGGCATTGCCAGAGGAAGTTCAAAATTAGTGGTCTTTTGGCAGGAACCCGTAGCGGGATTTGAACAGATAAAATACAAGGAATCCGGTAATGGAGGGGGAGATTGGTCGAATCCGCGCATACTAGGCACGGCGCCAAGCAGCCATTGCATGGAGCCGTCTCTGGTTTTTGACGGGCAAGATAATTTTTATGCTGTCTGGAGCCGGGATAATGCCATTGTTTTTCAAAAAGCCGACGCGTCACTGGGAGTCTTGCCGCCCTTAATTGTTTCGACCTCAACCGGGGGAAGCTGCTTGCAACCGGCCATAGTAGTAAAGGACAGTAAAATAGCAGTTGCCTGGGTTTATAATGATGCCGGCCACTGGCAGATCCGCGTTAATGCCAGTTCAGATGGAGGCAGTACCTGGGGCGAAGACGCCGGGTTTGAGAGCGGCGCGTCTGTCTCCCGGCCCCGGTTGGCTGAAGACCGCGGAAATATTCATCTGTTCTATGATTTTGATCTGTCGGGCGGGGGACAGGAACAGGTTTGGCATGCCCTCCGGGATGATACCGGCCCGCCGGCTCCGCAAATTTCCAGTGTATCGCATCCGGACCAGGAACAATCCGGTAATAATTGGCCGATCTTTACCTGGCCCCGGGAGGATAATCCCGGAGGAATTGGTGTGCAGGGATATGTCGTAGCCTTTGACAATCAACCTGATTCGGATCCAGGAGACATAATTACTCAGGCGGCGCAAGAAAATTCAGCCGAATTTTTCGGCCTGGAAAATGGAACTTATTACCTGCATATCAAAGCTGTTGATAGTCTAAATAATCTGGGTTCGGTTGCGCATTACGCGATAAACATTGACCGTAACAGCTTTTTTCCCGGAGATCAGGTTTGGGTAGCGCCGTCGCCCGTACGGGATGGAGAACTGAATCTGCGTTTCTTCCTGTCGCGAGTGGCGGAGATTAAACTGGAATTTTTTGACGCTGCGGGGCGGAAATTAGGCTCCCAGGCCCTGGCCGGGGAGATGGGAATCAACCAGCTATGCCGGGATATTCACGATTGGGTTAATGGAACATTTTTTTATCGCCTTACTGCCCGCGCTCATGACAACGGCCAGGAAGCTGTGGTTACAAAACCATTTGTGGTGTTGAGATAGAGCCGGAAAATCAAGAGAGAGAGGGAACCATGAAAAAAATTATCTTTTTAATGGCAGTTTATGTCTTGTTTACAGGTTTAGCTTCAGCCGAGGTGCAAACTTTTGCCTCAGCCTCTACGGCCGCTGAATTTTTGTCCATCCCCGCGGGCACCCGGCCGGCTGGTCTGGGCAACGCTTTTACCGGAGCCGGGGGGGATATACACGCTATCTATTATAATCCGGCCGGACTGGCAGGCATAAAGGACTCCAGAGTTATGCTGGCGCATAATTCCTGGATCGAACAAATCAACCTGGAATACCTGCTTTATGCCCAACCCGTAAAAGGGCTGGGTGTTCTGGGGGCGGGCTTAACCTATATCAATTTCGGCGCAATAGAACGCTGGACCATAGATAGCAGCGGCAATCCTATTCCGTCCGCTGAAAGTTACACGCCGTATGCCTTGGCCGGGGTATTGGCCTGCGCCTTGCCTGTGGGCAAAGGTTTTTCCGCGGGTGCGGGCCTGAAGCTGGCGTATGATCAGATTGACAATTCCGGCAATCTTTCCGGCGCCCTGGATTTGGGGATTTATTATCAGGTGATGGTTGATTTGACCGCCGGTCTGGCAATGAAAAATATCGGCTTGGCCGCGGATGATCATCTTCTGCCCCTGGCTTTGTGCCTGGGAGGCGCATATAACCTGCCTTACAGCCTCTCGCCGCAAGACATGTTTACCGTGTTTATCGATGTGGAAATTAAGTATGATGAGAATCCCGTGGCCGGACTGGGCGTGGAATATACCTATTTAAAGCTCTTTCAGGTGAGAATAGGCTGGAATCAAAATTTCGGACAGGTCAATTCCAACCGGTTGGGTTTTACCGCCGGCGCCGGAATCACTTATCAGAGCTGGATACTGGATTACGCCATTGCGCCGCAGGGCGACCTGGGCCTGAGTCATAAAGTGGGGTTGCAGTACGGGTTTTAGCTTGAACTTTTCCGCAGCTAGGAGACTGTCGGACTTAGGCACAAAAGTGGATTTTGAGCTCTCTTCCCCCTTTGAAAAAGGGGGATTGAGGGGGATTTTGCATATGAAAGTAGACGTTTTATTGATTAAATCCCCCCTGCCCCCTTTACAAAAGGGGGAAAATGACTAAAGTCCGACAGACTCCTAGCGGCCGGTTTTACCTATTGGCACAAGATGAGAGTTGATTAGAATGGGAGCTTCTTTTAGCAGACTTGCCACGTTTTGTCATTCCGAGGAAGCGAAGCGACCGAGGAATCTCCTTGAAAACTAGGGATTTTAGAGATTCCTCACTACGTTCGGAATGACAAACTTAAAAAACACGCTTTCGCAACAGAAAATAGTTAATAGTCTTAAGACTACAAACAATAGGAGGAAAAATCATGAAAAAGTTGATATGGGTGTTAGTATTAATGGCAATGGCAGTACAGGTAAAAGCGGAAGTGCCGAAATTGATAAATTACTCGGGTAAGCTGACGGATAAGCAGGGGAATGTGCTGGAAGATAAAATATATGATATCCGGTTTTCATTATGCACGACTCAAACCGGAGAGACCGAGGTGTGGGCCGAGGAGCATTATAATGCCCAGGGCCGGGGAGTGCAGACATACGGCGGGGGATTTAATGTGGTGCTGGGCGGGACCACGCCCTTGCCGGCGTTTGAACAAAATTATTGGATAGAGATAAGAATAAATATTAAGGGAACAGATGAGACCTTTGCCCGGCAGGAAATGCTAAGCGTACCGTATGCTATGCGGGCGGAGTGTGCGAATGGGATTGTAGATAATTCAATAACTTCATCTAAAATACAAGATGAATCAATCACCAACTTGGATATTGGAGCAAATGCTGTTGGTGCGTCCGAAATAGCCGATGGAGCGTTGGGTGAGAATATAAAAATAATTACGGGTGCGGTTAATAATGGCCAAGTTTTATCGCCTCCGGCAGGATACACAAAAGAGCAATGTAAGGTTTTTGTGAGTTTGAAAGAATGGACAGGCGGTGATTCTACCGTGGAAGATAATTGGACTAATGCAATTCAATGCTTTGTTGATGGTGAATGGCGAGTAACCTGTAGGGTTCACTATTATTATGGTCAAACATTTAGCGCCTGGCATGATGCGATCGCAAATTATATGATTATTGGTATTAGATAAGTGAATTGGATGCAGCCGGGCTAAATTAATAAACTTGTTTACTTGTAAAATAATATGTATATTTATCCCGCGACGCAAAAAAAACAGACTGGGCCGGGAGTATCCCTGCCGATGGAAGAATGAATATGAAACCAAAAACTATTTTTATTACATTCACTTTACTATTTGCTGTGGGGACTGTTTTCCGGCTCTATCATTTAGGTGCACATTCACTTTGGTTAGATGAAATTGGGCAGGTGGTTATTGCATCAGCAAATTGGCAGCAATTATTTACTTTAGTCGGCCATCATCTCTCTCCGCCGCTAGATTATATATTGCTTAAGGGGGTTTTGATTCTAGGCAACTCAGATTGGGCCGTAAGATTGCCGGCGTTTTTATATGGAATAGCATCAATTCCTGTAATTTATCTTCTTGCTCGGCGCATAAGTGGAAGTGAGACCGCTTTGATTACAACTACTCTTTTTGCATTTTTGCCAATGGCGATTGCTTTTTCTCAAGAAGCCCGGATGTACTCCCTGCTTTTACTTCTTTCACTTGTAAGTTATTATCTGACTATATTGGCATGTGAAAAAATATCCTGGAAAGTTGGGCTGGGATTAGGATTGGTAAATGGCTCGCTCCTATTGACGCATTATTTTGGTATTATCGTGATAGCCATGGAGATGATTATTTTAAGTGCAATTTTAATAAAAAAGGATGTTAAAAATAGTAGTTGGCTAATTTTACTACTTAGTTTGGTCGTTTCACTTTCTGTTTTTATGCCGTGGATTGCAATTTTTTTGAGACAGGTGAAGAACTCAGGAGGAGAAATTTGGTATGCCTTAGAGCCAAAGTTGCATTTTTTTAAAATGATATTCTCCCGCTTTACTTCGGATACGGAATATCGCGATATTTGGTTCTATTTATTCGGAATATTTTTCTTGATTGGTATAGTAAAAGCTTGGCGGGATAAAGAATATCGAATATTGACGGTCGCGATCAGTTTGATAGGAATCTTAGGGGCGCTGTTTGTTTTTTCGTTTTATAAACGAATTGTTACTCCGCGAAATGTAATATTTTTATTACCGCTATTTTTAATGGTTTGTTCTCGCGGTATAGGCGTTTTATTAGAAAAATATAAAATCAATATTATTATAGGAATGAGTTTCCTGGCGGTCATTATGATTTGGCCGGTATATCGCTATCATTTTCTGGGCAGACCCGACTATAAGCCGAACTGGAAAGGCGCGGCTGAATATATCCATAAACATTCTTCCAGTGAAGAAAAGGTGATGGTGACTGATGTCCAAACACGTGGTTGCCTGGCCTATTATTTAACCCCTGAAGCCGAATATGTATTTATGCGAAAAAGATGGAACGAATCTACGAATGAGCCGGATTGGAAAATATGGGTTGCTGATGAGAAACTTATTGAGAATCAGAAAAATAAAAAATGGAAAGGATGGGTGGTTTTTCCACCGCACATTCCAGAGGACACAAAGGCCGCGTACTTCTTGCCGGGGATGATTCCATCTCCAGCAAAAACATTTAAAACGCAAGGAAAACCGTTGGAAGTATATCACTTGGAGTAAGTAAGATTAACAACTCCTGAATAGGTGTTGCTTTTTGAAATTAATACATAAAGTGAAATTGCAGTACGGGTTTTAGCATGTGATTTTCCGAAACAGACGGCTGGCTTTACCAATTGGCATAGGATGAGTGTTGTTTAGAATGGGAGGTTCACTAGTTAGTATCTGTTGCGGATAGCTATTTTTAGCGGACTTTCTGTGTTTGTCATTCCGAGCGTTAGCGAGGAATCTCCACGAGAATGTTGAATTTAAAAGGCCTTTTGGAGATTTCTCGGCTGCGCCTCGAAATGACAATTTTAGGAAAATATACTTCCGCAACAGATACTAGTTAATGGTATTAAGACTACAAACAATAGGAGGGAAAATTATGAAAAAACTGATATGGGTGTTGGTATTAATGGCAATAGCTGTGCAGGTAAAGGCGGAAGTGCCGAAATTGATAAATTACTCGGGCAAGCTGACGGATAAGCAGGGGAATATCCTGGAAGATAAAATATATGATATTCGTTTTTCATTATGCACGACTCAAACCGGAGCGATCGAAGTCTGGGCCGAGGAGCATTATAATGCCCAGGGCCGGGGCGTACAAACTTATGGCGGGGGATTTAATGTTGTGCTGGGAGGAACAACGCCCTTGCCGGCGTTTGAACAGAATTATTGGATACAGATAAGAATAAATATTAAGGGAACAGATGAGACCTTTTCCCGGCAGGAAATGCTTAGCGTGCCGTATGCTATGCGGGCGGATGACGGAACCCCCAAGGGCGCGATAATTATGTGGACCGGCTCGTCCTGTCCTTGCGGATATCGCCGACTAAATGAACTGGATGGTCTTTTTCCACGAGCCGCGGCGAGTTATTCAGGAGGAGTAGCCGGTGGCGCGGATTCACATAGTCATGGAGGGGACACGCAAATGGGAGGCGTGGACCACTCACATAATTACAGTGGAGATACCGAAATTAATGAGCAATATCAAACGGGTGCTGCAATGGCAACAACTTCGGGTATTGCGCCAATATATCATACGCATAGATACTCTGGAACAACCGGAGGTCCAAGCCAGTATTTACATACTCATGGAATTTCATCTGATAGTAACATTCCAAGGTATTTCAACGTGATATTTTGCCTTAAAGAATAATTGGAGTTTTATTAAAAATGCCAATAACATTTCTGATTATTATTTCCGCTGCACTTTCTATTATATGGCTGCAATTAGGGTATTCGATAATAGGGTGGAGTTTATTTATATTTAGTGCACTATTTCTTTACAAACAAATACCTCTAATTAAAATAAATACTGCTTCTGAAAAGATTACTTTTGCAAGAGAGATACTAATACTTTTAGCAATTATTTTAGCTGCTTCAATTTTAAGACTATGGTCGCTTGATCAAATACCACCTGCTTGCTGGTTTGATGAAGCGGAAAACGGTTTGGAGACCCTTAGAATTCTACAAGGAGATTTATTTTGTTTTTCCCCCCGCAATAATGGACGTGGAGCGTTACAGTTTTATTGGTCAGCGCCTTTTTTCCTGCTATTTGGCCCGGAGATATTTTCTTTGCGCCTGGCTTCAGCGGTTTTGGGCATTTTGACCATACCGGCAGCCTGGCTTCTTTTTAGGGAACTAGCAGGAAAGAAAATAGCTTTATTAGGCACTGCTTTTCTGGCAATATCGCATTGGCATATTACAACTAGCCGCATAGGATTTGATGCGGTGATGACCCCTTTTTTTGATATTCTGGTAATTTATTCTGCTTTAAAAGCATGTAGGCAGCGATCCTGGTTTTGGTTTGGCTTATCCGGTCTATTGGCAGGATTAGCAAATTATGGATATTCAGCCTCTCGTCTCACGCCAGCGCTGCTTATAGCTGGTTATGCATTCTGGCTGCGGAGAGAAGACTACACAAAAAAAAACACAAAAGGTTTAATTGTCGCAGCAACTATTTTCATACTTACAATAATTCCTTTGCTTCATTATGGAATTAAAAATCCTCAGGATATAATTCACCGCGGCCGACAAGTGAGCGTTATCAGCAATAGTTCTTTGGCCGAATCTATTGTTTCTGTTCTTAAAAATACCCGCAATGTGATAAGGATGTTTCATGAAAAAGGAGATCGCAATCCTCGGCATAACATGCCTGGCAGGCCTATGCTTGATCCGATAGCCGGATTGATGTTTTTGGCGGGAATATTGGCAATAATTAAAAATGGGATTTTCAGGACTTCGAGCTTCATTATTTTATGGTTGATAGCTGTACTATTTTGCGGAGGCGTACTGACTAGACCTGCTCCACATGGGCTTCGGACGTTATCAGCCATTGTGCCGATTGCTTACTTGACGGCAATTGGCATCGAAAGACTGGTGAATATGCTCAGACTTGATGGCAGACGAGCACCTATTTTCATGACAATATTGTTACTTTCAATGCTGGCATTTTCAATAAAAACATACTTTATGGATTATGCCAATTCACCCCAAGTGCGCGCGGCATTTTCGCCGCATGCATATGCGGTAGGAAAATATATTAAAGAAAACATACCTGAAAACGAAACAGTAATGATTTCAACAGCTTTCAGCCCTAGTATAGTGAGGTTTGTTTCCAATAAGCCTGCTGCTAAATTAATGTTTACTAAACCGGATACGTCTTTTCAAGCAGCGATACCTGATAATGTTATTGTTGCCCATAGTGATGAGGGGCTTCCTGGAATAACCGGCATAAAATATTTGCAAGAAATGATAACCCCGAAGAATGGCGGGGATTTTATTGTTCTTAAAAGAGATTCGAACAAGCTGGGAGATTAGGAGCAGCAAGGGTATTAATAAACGATGCTAAAACTTAAAAATGGCAATATAGTTCTATTAATAATCATACTTATTAACTTTAGCGCTTAGATAAAATACCCCCTTTGTGCTCAAATAAAGTCCCCCCCCTTT